>DDJH01000071.1 GCA_002338895.1 Lentisphaeria bacterium UBA1829
AACAACGTGGAAACCTTTGCCAATATCGCGCCGATCCTGAATATGGGCGCGGAGAAGTTTGCGTCGATCGGAACGGAAAAGAGCAAGGGAACCAAGATTTTTGCTCTGGCGGGCGACCTCCGGTATCCGGGACTGACGGAAGTTCCGATGGGAGTCACGCTTGCGGAGATCGTGTACGACATCGGCGGAGCCGAGCGCGGAAGCGTGAAGGCGGTGCAGACCGGAGGACCTTCGGGCGGCTGCATTCCGGCGGATAAATTCGATGTCAAGGTGGACTACGATTCGCTGAAGGAACTCGGAGCGATCATGGGTTCGGGCGGACTGATTGTGATCGGGAACAACCGGTGCATGGTGGAGACGGCGCGCTACTTCCTGTCGTTCACCCATCGGGAGTCGTGCGGGAAATGCACGTTCTGCCGCGTCGGGACCATGCGGATGTATGAGACGCTGGAGCGCATCACGGCCGGCAACGGAACGGAAGAAGATATCGCGTTTCTGGAAGACCTCGGGCCGAAGATCCGGAAAGGAGCGCTCTGCGGACTGGGACAGACGGCGCCGAATCCTGCGCTTTCGACGATCCGCTACTTCCGGAATGAATATGAGGCGCATGTGCGCGACAAGGTGTGTCCGTCGCTTGTGTGTCCGACGCTTGTGGATCTCCAGCTGGACCAGAGCAAGTGCGTGAAGTGCAAACTCTGCATCAGGACCTGTCCGGCGTCCGCGATTTCGGAAGGTTTTGTGATCGACAATGCGAAGTGCCTGAAGTGCAATTCGTGCTTGGAAATCTGTCCGAAGAAAGCGATCCGCCGCGTCCCCCGCGGCGAGGGATTCAACTCAAACAACCAGTGACGGGAGTCATTTTACAATGCCTGATATCAATTTCACCATCGACGGGAAGCCGCAGACCGCGGCTCCCGGAGAGACAATTCTTTCCGTGACCAGAAGAATGGGTCTGGATATCCCGACCCTCTGCTACAACCAGAAGATCTCGCGGACAACCTCCTGCTTTGTCTGTGTGGTCAAGGATCTCAAGACGGGACGCTTCCTGCCCTCCTGTTCCGCCTGTCCGACGGAGGGACAGCAGATCGACGCCTCTTCGGACGAGGTCGTGGAGATGCGCCGGACCGCGCTGAATCTGCTTCTTTCCGAACACACGGGCGACTGCGAGGCTCCGTGCACGATGGCCTGTCCGGCTCATGCGTCGGTGGAAGAGTATGTCCGTGCGGGCCGGAAGGGGAACTTTCTGGAAGCGCTGAAGATCATCAAGAAACGGATTCCTCTTCCGATGTCGGTCGGGCGCGTCTGCCCCCGCTTCTGCGAAAAGGACTGCCGGAGAAACATTGACTCCCGCCCGGTCTCCATCAACGACTTCAAACGTCTTGCGGCGGATCTGCATTACGACAGCTATATGGAGGAGCTCCCCGCCCTGAACGGGAAAAAGGTGGCGATTGTCGGAGCGGGTCCCGCCGGATTTGCCGCGGCATACGATCTGCGCCTTGCGGGCGTGCAGAGCGTGCTGTTCGACAAGCAGCCGGAAGCAGGCGGAATGCTCCGCTACGGGATTCCGGAATTCCGTCTTCCCAAAGAGATTCTCCGCAAAGAGCTCGAACACTTCAAGAAGATGGGAATCACCTGGGAATGCGGACGGGAACTCGGCCGGAATCTCTCGCTTGACGAACTCAAATCCAGCTACGATGCGGTGATTCTCGCCATCGGGTCCTGGAAAGCCAGCTCCATGCGCATCGAGGGAGATGAGCTTGCCGAAATGGGAATCGACTGGCTCGGAGCCATTGCCGCAAAGAACTGGAAGGATTGCCCCAATCCGGGCAAGACCCTGATTGTCGGCGGCGGCAACACGGCCATGGACTGCACCCGGACCGCGATCCGTCTTGGCGGAGAAGCAACGGTTGTCTACCGCAGAACCCGGAACGAGATGCCGGCGGAAGCGATCGAAATCGACGAGGCGGTCGAAGAAGGCGCCAAACTTCAGCTTCTGACCGCTCCGGTCCGTCTCTACCGCAAGGAGAACGGCAAACTGGCGCTGGTCTGCCAGAAGATGCAGCTCGGCGAGCCGGACGCCTCCGGACGGCGCAAACCGGAACCCGTTCCCGGATCGGAATTTGAGATGGAGGCCGACACCGTCATTGCGGCGATCGGTCAGCGCACCATTGCTCCTGCCGGAGTCGCCGCGACCAAACGGGGCGATCTGGAAGTCTCCGCGGAAACCCTTCTCTGCACCGGAACGGACAACGTGTTTGCAGCCGGCGACTGTGTGACGGGACCGAAAACCGTGGTGGAAAGTCTTGCATCCGCCCATCGGACTGTGGATGCGATCCTGGCGTTCCTGGATGGACGCAAATATGTGCCGGCGCCGGAGTTCAATGTCTCCCGCGGCCACTGGTCCAGCCTGAAGAAGGACGATCTGGTCTATCTGCACGAAGTCTCCAATGCGGAGCGCGTGAAACCGGAACTGATTCCTCTGGAAGAGCGCAAGACCACCTTCACCGAGATTTCTCCGACCATTCCGGCGGAAAAGATGATGAAGGAAGGAGAGCGCTGCATCGAGTGCAGCTGCACCGCGAAGGGCGACTGCAAGCTGAAGAAATATTCGACGCTTCTGGGCTGCGATCCGAAGAAATACACCGGCGAACGTCCGCACGGCGCGCCGGATACCCGTCATCCGGTCGTCATCTACGATCGGATGAAATGCATCCGCTGCGGCACCTGCGTGAAGGTCTGCGGAGAGATCATCAACAAGCATCTGCTTGCACCGATGCACCGCGGATTCGAGACGGTTGTCGGAACCGCGTTTAATACGGGTCTTCCGCTCTCCTGCAAAGAGTGCGGCGCCTGTATTGAAGAGTGTCCGGTCGGAGCGCTTGACTGGAGAATCAAGGAATAAGGCGCTCGTTCCTGTTGCAAGGGAATTTGTCCTGCCAGCCGGTTTTCACAGCCGGCGGCAGGATTTTTTTTTGCCGGGAACTTCGATTCCGATCCTCCTGAAAACAAGGATTCGGAGTGTGACATCATTCCATCTGCAAATATTCACGACCGCGGAGCAACTGTCGGCAATCCAGTTTTTCTAAGATCGGGAAAAGAGGGAAAATAACGTCGGAAAGAAGAGAATCTTCCGCAGCAGAGCGGAAAGCTCCACCGGGGGAAAATCTCTATTACGCCGCACAAGTTTCCATACGGCTTCCCCGGCAGGAAGAGAGGTCAGAAGCGGTTTCCCGTGTGCGCAAGAAAGGCGCGGGTCCGCTCGTTCCGGGGATGGTCGATCAACTCTTTTGCGGGCCCCTCTTCAACGATCAGGCCATCCGCCATGAAGATGATCCGGTCGGAAACATTCCTCGCAAAATGGATCTCGTGCGTGACAATCACCATGGTCATCCGTTCCTCGGCCAGCTGACGGATCACATGNNATTTCATGGGTCACCACCACCATAGTCATCTTTTCCTGGGCCAGTTGGCGCATAATAGCCAACACTTCTCCGGTCAGTTCCGGATCCAGCGCGGAGGTCGGTTCGTCAAAGAAAAGAATCTCCGGATTCATCGCAAGCGCACGGACAATGGATACCCGCTGCTGCTGGCCTCCGGAAAGCTGATACGGATAGGCGTTCTCGCGTCCTTCCAATCCGATTTTGCGCAAGAGGGCCTTTGCCTCCGCAACCGCCTCGCTTTTCCGTCGCTTCTGGACACAGACCGGGGCGTCAATGATGTTCCGCAAAACGGAATAGTGCGGAAAAAGATTGTAATTCTGAAACACCAGGCCGAAACGGTTTCGGGCAGCTTTCAGAACCCGCTTCTCCGCATAGCGTCCATCTCGGACAATTTCCAGATCACCGTAAGAGAGGGATCCCGCATCCATCGTCTCCAGCAGAGTCGCACAGCGGAGAAGCGTCGACTTCCCCGATCCGGACGGCCCGATGATCGAAACGACCTCCCCCTTCTCCACGGAAAGCGAAATATCCTTCAGAACGGAAAGCGAACCGAAACTCTTGGAAAGATTGCGAATTGTCAGAACAGCCATTCCGGTTCCTCCTCAGCGATAATAGTTGAGCCGTTTTTCAAGCTGTCCCATCCCGGCAGCAACGACAAAATTGAACAGATAGTAAAAAATTCCCGCAACAAGGAACGGAATCATCGTCGTATGCGCGCTCGAAATCTGTTTGGCGATCGTGAACATCTCCAGCACCGAAAGCGAGAACGCAAGCGAGGTATCCTTCACCAGCGTGATCACCTCGTTAGTCATCGGCGGAATGATCCGTTTGACCACCTGCGGGAAAATGATCCGGCAGAAGGTCTGCACCGGAGAGTATCCAAGAACGCGCGCCGCCTCATACTGCCCGACCGGGATCGACTCGATCCCCGCACGGTAGATCTCCGCAAAATAGGCCGCGTAATTCAAGGAGAACGCAAGAATCACCGCGACAAACCGGTATCCGCCCGCCAGCGGAATGTTGAACAGATAATACGGCCCGAAAAAACACATCAGAAGCTGAAGCATCAGCGGGGTTCCCCGCATGATGGAGATGTACGCCTGCACAATCCAGCGCACGATCCGGATCTTCGACATGCGTCCGAACGCGATCAGCAGTCCGAGCGGAAGAGCAAACACCAGCGTCAGAAGGAAGATCTCCACCGAGACCCACAACCCGCTCAGAAGCTCCAGAAACATGATCCGGAAATCCATCCCCTCTTCTCCTTCTCGTCAGGGTTTGAGAATCAGGACATTGCGTCCGTTGAAATAGCGGGCGGAGATCCGGGCGGCGCTTCCGTCGGCCACCATCTCCTTCAGCGTCTTCTGCACCGCGTCGCGAAGGGCGGTGTTACCTTTCCGGAATCCGATTCCATACTGTTCGGTCATCACCGGCTCCGGAAGCTGAACGAACTGGTCGGACGAAGCCGTTTTCATCTGCGCCACTCCGCTGTCCAGCGCAACCGCGTCCACCGATCCGGCCTCGAGCTCCATCACCGCATTGTTGTAGTTCGGTGAGATGATCAGACGCTTGAACGTTTTTCCCAGCGCCTCCTTCTCTCCGCCTCTCATCAGCGCCTTCTGAACCGGCGTATCGGTCTGCACCGCCACGATCTTCCCGGCCAGATCCTTCAGCGACCGGATCGGAGACCCCTTCTTCACCAGCACAACCTGTCTGTTGTCCGCATAAGGTTCCGACCATTCATACGCCGTCTCCCGTCCGTTCATGGAAAACCCGTTCCAGATGCAGTCGATGGATCCGGAATTCAGCTCCATATCCTTGGCATCCCAGTTGATCGGCTTGAGCACGATCTCCCATCCGTTGCGCCGGGCGACCTCCCGGGCAAGATCAAGATCCAGTCCCTTGCTGACCCCGTTCTCCACATATCCGTAGGGAGGAAAATCGGCGTCGAAACCGACCGTGAACGTCTTTGCCCCCTTTTCCCCGTCGGAACAGCCGGACAGAAGCAGCAAAGCACACGCCAGAAAAGTAAAGAGACGACTCAACATGAAAACTCCTTTTTTCCCAATCAGTCCACACACTCCCGGCCCGGCGGAGTTGGTCCCCCTCCCCTCCCGGCCGGACCGGTCCGGCTTTTTCAGTTCTGCAGAAGATCCTGATGAATCTGCCACTCCGGCTCGTTCCGGAAAATCCAGCGGTAGTAATCCTTCCCCTGAAGAAGTTCCGCCGCGGATTCATCCACGATCACCGTGCACTTCCGATGGAGCTGAAGCGCTGTCGCCGAGACCATGCTCGTGATCGGTCCTTCCACCGCCTTCGCGATGATTTCCGCCTTTTCCGCTCCGGTCACCAGCATCAGAATGCGCTTGGCCTCCAGGATTGTTCCGACGCCCATGGTCAGCGCGCGCTTCGGCATATCCTCCGGACGGGGGAAGAGCGGAGCGTTCTGCGCAATGGTTGTCGGCGTCAGCGCCTTGTCGCGGGTGCGGGAGGCAAGGGAGGAGAGCGGCTCGTTGAATCCGATGTGTCCGCTTCGCCCGATTCCGAGCAGCTGAAGATCAATCCCGCCGCATTCCGCGATCCGCTTTTCATACTCCTCGCACTCCTTTGCCAGATCCGGCGCATTTCCGCACGGCAGGTGTGTGTTGCGAAGGTCGATATTCACTTTGGAAAACAGGTGATGATTCATGTACGACCGGTACGAATTCGGATCATTTTCCGGAAGACCGATGTACTCATCCAGATTGAACGAACGGCAGAGCGAAAAATCCAGCTCACCTTTTTTGTGCATGTCCGCAAGAACCGCATAGAGATTCTCCATGGTTCTTCCGGTTGCCAGACCGAGCGTGGAATCGGGTTTCCGGCGGATCTGCGCGGCAATCAGACGGGCGGAAAGCAGCGTGGCCTTCCTCTCATCGGGCATGATAATCACTTCCATGGATCAGGACCTCCTCTGGTCAGACGTTGTAAAATTTCTTCGGTTCCGAATAGCACATCATGACCGCGATCCGTTCCGCGATCTCCTGGGGCATCCGGCCCTTGAGCACGAGTCCGGCAAGGACGTTCGCCAGCGTTCTGCGGAACATCTCAAAGCGCGACGCATACGAGAGAATCTTGCGGGAATCGGACACCATTCCTCCGAAACAGCTGTACACATCCACATTGCCGATGTACTCCAGCTGGGTGGACATTCCATACGGCTGATCGTTCAGCCACCATGCGGAACCGAGACGGACATTCTTTCCGAACGCCCGCGCCACCGCCGTCAGCGACGCCTGATGACACGGTTCCAGACAGTAAAGCACGATTTTCAGCTTGTCGTCAAAATGATTCAGGAAGCTGCAAAGCGGCCGGACAATGTCGATGAAAAATTCAGAGACATCTCCCCCCACATCCATTCCGAGCGCATCAAACAGCGATTTGCGCACATCCCGGTCCACCCCCATGTGCATCTGATAGACCCATCCGGCGCGCATATCCATTGCGGCCACCTGAACGGTCAGATAGTCCTGATAGGTGTCGATATCGCTTCGGGACATGGTCTCCCCCGCCATTGCGCGGCGGAAGATCGCCTCGGCCTGCTCCAGAGTTGCGGTTCCGGGCAGCGGATGCGGCGTATCGTGATCGCTCGCGCGGCATCCTTTTTCCGCGAAGTAGTCGTGCGACATCTGGAGGACCCGCACCAGTTCGGCCACCGAATCAATCGTCGTTCCGAACCGTTTGCCGAGCCGGGCGATATAGTCGCGGAATCCGGGATAGTGGATGCGCATGGCCTTGTCCGGGCGCCAGGTCGGACGGATCAGCGTGCGTCCGGCCTTCTGATTGACCTTCTCATGCTCTTCGAGCAGATCGACCGGATCGTCCGTGGAGCACATGACCTCCACATTCATGGCATTCAGCAGCGCCAGCGGACGAAACGCATCGGTTGCAAGTTTATCATTGACTTCGTTCCAGATCCGCTCCGCGTTGTCCGCACAGAGCACATCCATGATTCCGAAACGTCTGCGCAGATCGAGGTGGATCCATTCGAAGACGGGGTTTCCGGCAATTTCCGGCATCACGCGGGCCAGTTCCATCCATTTTTCCTTTGCGGAGGCCGATCCGGTGATTCTGCTTTCCTCGACGCCGCGTTTGCGCATGACCTCCCAGACGTAATGATCGGTTGCGGCAAACACCTGCCAGGCATCGGAATAGGTTCCGTTCGCGGCGATTTCCGCCACATCGGCATGATTGTGGGGATCGATGATCGGCAGATCCTTCACCGCGTTGTAGATGGAGACGGCCGCGTCGCTTTCCAGCAGATACTTCTCGTCAAGAAAAGACATAACAACTCCTTTTGTTTTTCTGTCCTGTTGTTTTCGGCTGACGGAGACAATATAATCTGAAAAGCGGAAAAATCCAGCCTGCGGCAGAATTTTCCCGTTTTTCCGCTTTAATCTGGGAAAAATGCATGTATATTACAGCATGAAAAACCGAAACCGTAAACTATTTGAGGTAAAAATGGCTCAGAAGAAAGCAAAGCAAATCTCGACCTACAAGGATGCCGGCGTGGATATCGACCTCGCCACGGAACTGCTCACGCGCGTGAAAAAGAAACTCGCGTCGACGAAACGGCCGGAAATGCTCGCTCCGATCNNCAGCCGGTCTTTGTCTCCAGCATCGACGGAGTCGGAACCAAACTCATGGTCGCCGCACTGATGCAGAAATACGACACCGTCGGGCACGACATCGTCAACCACTGCGTGAACGACATCGGCGTGCAGGGCGCCGAACCGGTATTCTTCCTGGACTATATCGGCATCGGGAAACTCCGCAGCCCGCTTTATGAGGAGATCCTCGGCGGAATTGCGGACGCCTGCAAAAAAGTCGGCTGCGCCGTCCTCGGCGGCGAGACCGCGGAAATGCCCGGCATGTACGGAAACGACTTCGACCTCGTCGGCGTCATCAACGGAATCGTGGAAAAGGACAAGCTCATCACGGGAAAAAACATCAAACCCGGTCATGTTGCAATCGCCCTGCCCTCCAACGGACTGCATACCAACGGGTTCAGTCTGGCCCGTCAGGTGCTCTTCCACACCTGCCGCTACGATGTCGGCACCGAACTGGCGGAACTGAACAACGAGACCATCGGCGAAGCGCTGCTCAAACCCCACACCTGCTACTGGCCCGCCATCAAGGCCGCAATGGAGGCGGAGCTGCCGCTGGACGGAATCGCCCACATCACCGGCGGAGGACTGATCGACAATGTGCCCCGCATTCTTCCGAAAAAGGTCAATGCGGTCTTCCACAAGAGCACGATCAAGAATCCGCCCCCGATCTTCCGTCTGATCACCGAAGCGGGAAACATCGACGACTCCGAAGCATTCCGGGTCTTCAATATGGGAATCGGCATGGTCTGGTTTGTCCCGGCGGACGCAGCAAAAAAGGCAATCGCCATCTGCAGAAAAGCCGGATACAAGGCCTTCCTCTGCGGAGAAATTACGAAAGGAACCGGAAAATCTCAGGTCGAAGCCTGATCGTTTCCGACGAAATCATCCGATCGCAAAAAAGCGGAGCAGCGATACACGTGCTCCGCTTTTTTGTGAAATGACAGGATAAAAAAAGACCGTGTCCACAAAAGGGACACGGTCTTTTTCTTTCCGGAAAACGGCTTGGAACTTATTTTTTGTTTTCTTTCGCCTTTTCCGCAAGGCCGTCGGCATAGGCCTTCACCTGAGCGGCGACGCGTTCGATCGAATCGCGGATCTGAGCGGCCTGTTCGTTGAGCTTCTTGGTATCCTCGCTGAGGAGTTTGTCCAGCGGGGTGGCCTTGACCTTGGCGAGAACTTCATTGAGTTCCTTGGTCTTTTTCTCGATAAAGGCGTTGCAGGCGGCGATCTTGGCCTGAATCTGTTCCTTGTTCAAGGTGACCACTTCGCTTTTCACCTGTTCCGGGGTCTTGTTCTCATCGACACTCTCTCCGCAGCCGCAGAGACAGAACATTGCGACGGCACACGCCAGCACACTGGCCAGTTTCTTCATTTTCATTTTCTCTTCTCCTTTTCTCTTTTTCATAACACCGGAAATCCTTCTTCCGGTCTTTTTTCATTGTGTTCAGTTTTTCCGGCAGTTTTTCACGGCCCGCTTGAACCCTTCCGCCGAACGTTCGATGATCGCCGCATCGACACAGAACGCCAGACGCACATATCCCGGACATCCGAACCCTCTACCGGGAACCGCGAGAATGCGCTCCTCGAGCAGTTTTTGCACAAAGACACTCTCATCACTGACCGGCGACCGCGGGAAGAAATAGAACGCTCCGCGCGGTATGGTGTATTCAATTCCCGCATCATCCAGGACCCGCGCCATCACCGCCCGGCGGTTGCGGTAAATCTCCAGATCCACCTGGGAGTCGATGCAGACCTCCAGAATCTGCTGCGCGACAGTCGGTGCATTGACGAACCCGAGAATCCGAGTTGTCAGCGCCAGCGCGCGCAAAAGCTCGTCCGCCCCGGTCATCGCCGGATTGACCGCGACATATCCGATTCTCTCCCCCGCAAGCGAGAGGTTCTTGGAATACGATCCGATCACCACGCTGTTCGCATAGACGGAAAAGACCGACGGAATTTCCACATTGTCGAAATTGAGGAAGCGATACGGTTCATCGGCAATCAGGCAGATCTCCGTATTGTTCTTCCGGGCGGCCTCCGCAAGACGCGCTCCGAACAGATCCAGTTCCCGTCTGGAATAGATCTGCCCGGTCGGATTATGCGGAGAGTTCAGAATCACCGCTCTGGTTTTCGGTGTGACCGCGGCAATCAGCGCATCGATATCCAGTTCAAACGAGAAATCTCTTGACGGCACCGGCACCAGCTTTCCCCCGAAATTGCCCGCATAGAACGCATACTCCACAAAATACGGCGAGGGACAGATCACTTCGCTTCCCGGCGTCAGAATGGCCCGGAACAGCGCATTGATTCCGCCCGCCGCTCCGCAGGACATCACCACATGGGAAGCCGGGATCGGCGTTTTCTGCTCTTCGGCGATTTTTTTTGCGACGACCTCCCGGACAGCGGGGAAACCGGCATTCGGCATATATCCGAGCGAGAACGGCTGATCGGCCCGTTCGGCGATCTGGAACAGCGCCTGCTTGACCGCCGGCGGCGGCGGAAGATCCGGATTTCCCAGACTGAAGTCGCAGACCGCGTCCTCTCCATACTTCTTTTTCAGTTCGATTCCCGCTTCAAACATTTTGCGGATCCAGGAGGAATTCGCCATAAAGGAGGAAATTTCTGATGTGACAAGACTCATGTTCGTTTTCCTTTTTCAAGCATTGAATGATGATACAAGTTTAAAATATACGAATTTGATCAAATATTCAAGGAGGAATTTGAAAAAGTTCCTTGCGTTTCGGAGAAAAACGTCTTATATTACATTGATGCGGATTCAGCGATCAGGGAGGTTTTGCATGCAGACAGTCAAAGTGAAAGATGTGGAAATCGGCTCCGGGCGTCTCGCCGTTCTGGCCGGACCATGCGTGGCGGAGTCAAAGGAGCTCTGCCTGGAAATCGCCGGACGGATGAAGGAGATCTGCCGGAAGCTGGATCTCGGTTATATTTTCAAGGCCTCGTTCGACAAGGCCAACCGGACGTCGATATCGTCGTTCCGCGGCCCGGGTATCGACAAGGGGCTCCGTATGCTGGCCGACGTGCGGTCGAAGTGGGGCCTTCGGATCCTGACGGACATCCACGAAGCGTGGCAGGCCGCGCCCGCGGGCGAAGTGGCGGACGTGATTCAGATTCCGGCGTTTCTCTGCCGTCAGACCGATCTGCTGATCGCCGCAGCGAAGACGGGCCGCACGGTCAACATCAAAAAGGCGCAGTTTCTTTCGGGGGCCGACATGCGGTATCCCTACGAGAAGGCGTGCGATGCCGGTGCGAAAGAGATCTGGCTCACCGAACGAGGCAATATCTACGGCTACAACAACCTCGTGGTCGATTTCCGCAATATCGCGGATATGCTGCGGATCGCGCGGACGGTCGTGATGGACTGCACCCATTCGGTGCAGCGGCCCGGGGCCGCTGGCGGCAAGACGGGCGGCGACCGCGAGTTCGTGCCTGCGATGGCCCGTGCGGCCCGCGCGTTCGGTGCCAACGGTTTCTTTTTCGAAGTGCACCCCGATCCCGACCGCGCGCTGAGCGACGGACCCAACATGCTGCGGTTAGACGATTTGGAGGGGCTCGTCGCTTCTCTCGTGCGGGATTGAACATACGTCGGCCCGTTTGCCCTGACGGCCGGAAACGCATGTTTTGCCGCTTGGCGCCCGTCCGGGGGGCGCTCTTCTCTGCCGGGGACGGGATTGCGGAGCGGAGTAGGCTGCTCCGGAGACGGCGGCATCCGTGTGCGGGGCGCCGTTCGGGGCGAGCCCGGATTCGCGGCCGGTCCCGAAGGCGGCGGACGAGGGCCGGCGCGACGGTGCGGAATATATATGGTTGCTTAAAAAACTGCATATGACCGATACGAAGAAAGCCCAGATTCTCGATGTGGCGCGCAAAGCCGTCCACACCGAAATGCTGGCACTCGAACATTTGGAAGAGACCCTCGGCGACGCTTTCGCCGAAGCCGTGGAGACGATCCTCGCCTGCCGCGGCAAAACGATCGTTACGGGCATGGGTAAATCGGGGCTCGTGGGGCGCAAGATCGCGGCGACGCTCGCTTCGACCGGCACGCCGAGTTTCTTTCTCCACCCGGGCGAAGCCTTTCACGGCGATCTGGGCATGATTTCGAAGGAGGATGCAGTGGTGGCGCTCTCCTTTTCGGGCGAGACGGACGAAATCCT
>DDJH01000223.1 GCA_002338895.1 Lentisphaeria bacterium UBA1829
GAAGCGGCGAGCGCGCCGTAGGCCACGGCTTCGTCTCCGCTGAGAATTCGTTTCTGGGACATTGTTTTCAACCTCTCCGTGCCGAGTGCACCGTATCTGAAAGTTTCTTTTCAAATGATTTTGAAACAGTATCACAAATCCCGCGATTTTCAAGGCGGCCCCGGGGAAAAACCGTTATTTTTATCCTCAATATGCGCTGTCCGATCCGCCGCACGGGAGGAAATTCCATCCGCCCCGACTTGCAAACCTCCCGGAACGATGCTATAATCCCCGTATCTGCCCCGAGAAACAACCTGGAAGGATTGACTCTGCCGATGGATGAATATCTGTTTCAGAGCGGCCGCTGCCGCTGCCGCACGCACTGCCGCATCGACCGGGAACGGCTTCTTCTGCTTGTCGAAACCCGGAAGGGGGAATGGAGGGAGCGCCGGGAGCTGCCGCTGCAATGCCTGAATCCCGACTTTGCGGAAGTTCCCGGATCCCCGCGGGATTTTCTCCGGTATTACGTGGTGATGTTTCTGCTCTCCGCGGGAGGGATTGCCTGTTTTCTGCTGTTTTTCCGCGATCCGGCCTCTCCGAATGCGGCATGCGGGATTTTTGTGGTCGTTCTGCTGGCATTTTTCTTCGGGAAGCGGCCGCGGGGGGAGCGTTTTTCCTCGTTCTTCTTTGATTCGCCGCTGCAGAACAATGCTTTGAAAATTCCGTTTTCCGAAGAGAAGAGGAACGAGGCGCAGGCCTTCGCGGTGGAAGTTGCGCGCCTCAGTATCCGTCATTTTCAGATGCCGTCCCCGGAGAGGGATCCGGAAAAACTGCGTCTTCAGCTGCGGCGTCTCCGCGAAGAGTCGATCCTTTCCGGGGAAGAGGTGCGGGAACTGGAGAAGTGGTACGCAATCGCAGGAGAAGAGCGGCCGAACATCGGATTCCTCCGGAAGGAGGACGCATGATCCACTGCGCGTTTCGAAACGGAAAGGCGGAACTGGAGAGCGGAGAGCTGCGTTTCACCCCTCCGCATGCACCGCCGCTGCGATGGGATCTTTCGGACCTTCTGCCGTTTTTCGAAGAGGTGGAGGAGAATTTCCGCATCCGGAACGGGTTTCTGATTCTGCTTCAGATTCCCTGCGTTGTTCTGCTGGGGATCTTTCTGACGGGGCTGCTGTTTCGGTCGAATTCGGAGACATTGCCCGGAGTCTTCGTTGCCGTGCTGCTGACTCTGCTCCCGGAAATCTATCTGGCCGGACGGATGAAAAGAAAAAAACGAACCGTTTATCTTCGGAATCTCTGCGGAGAAGATGTTCTTGCTCTGGAAGGGAGAGGCTCGCAGGAGGAAAAACAGTTTCTTCATACACTCCGGACGGAGCTTGTGCAGACGAACCGCTTTGCATCTTTTCTGGAGAAGAGTTCGGATCCGCACTCTCCGGATTTTTTTCTTCTTCTGGGGAAACTGCGCCGGCGCGGAATTCTGACGGAAAAGGAATGGGAGGAAGAGAAAAAACGTCATCTTCCCGGAAAAGGGTCTTGACTCTCGGCGAAAGAGGACGTATCTTATCCGGTCTTCACACGAAAACCAACCAGGAAAGAATCAAAACATGAGCATCACGCTGCAAAACGACAACGACAAAACCAGCTACTGCCTCGGCATGGACATCGGCGCCTCCTTCCGGAAACTCCCGGTCACCATCAATCTGGAAGCCGCCCTTGCCGGCATCACCGACACGTTTCAGGGGCACACCCCTCAGGTCCCGGAACAAGAGTTCGTCACTCTGATGCGGAAATTCCAGCAGGAACTCCGCGCCGCCGCGGAAAAGAAGGCTGCGGAAAAAGGAGCCGAGAACCAGAAGCAGGAAGCGGAATTCCTCGCGAAGAACAAAGAGGACAAGGACGTGATCACCACCGGATCCGGCCTTCAGTACAAGGTTCTCAAGCAGGGAACCGGAGCCAAACCGACCGCCCGGAGCGTGGTCACGGTCCACTACACGGGCACCCTTCCCGACGGCACCGTCTTCGACAGCTCCATTCAGCGCGGCCAGCCGGCGACCTTCCCGGTCAACGGCGTCATTCCCGGCTGGACGGAAGCTCTTCAGCTGATGCAGGTCGGCAGCAAATACAAACTCTTCATTCCCGCCGCCCTCGCCTACGGCAAGCGCGGAGCAGGAGAACTCATCGGACCGGATCAGATGCTGGTCTTTGAAGTCGAACTGCTCGACATTGCCAAGTAAGAAAAGACACAAATACACATTTTCTGCGGGACGGTGAAACAAAAACGCCGTCCCGCATTTTTTATCTTCGGAAAACACCCTGTGCGGGATTCCATTCCGGATGCGGCAAACCTCTCCGGCCTGCACAGAGCCGTCCGAACCGTGTCCGCTCTCTTCAGCTCCGGGCGATTTTCATGATGTAAATGGCGCCGAAAATCTGATACAGCGCAGGCGGAATCCAGACGATGTACTGCGGAAACGCCCAGACAAACGATTTGAGCGAATCCGACACCAGCACGGATCCGAAATACAGTCCGGCCAGCAGCACGCTGAGAA
This sequence comes from Lentisphaeria bacterium UBA1829, assembly GCA_002338895.1. Lineage (GTDB taxonomy): Bacteria > Verrucomicrobiota > Lentisphaeria > Victivallales > UBA1829 > UBA1829. The sequence continues at coordinate 2,532 of DDJH01000223.1, forward strand.
ACAGTCCGATGGAGGTTTCTCTCCGGGATGTCCGGATCGCCGTCGGCAGCCCGAGCAGCAGGAACGCCATAGGCGCCAGAGCGAGCGCGACGCGCTGATTGAGTTCGGTTTCAATCTCGCAGATCCGTTCCGTATCATTGCGCTGGCGCATCATGATGGAGCGGGCGTAGAGCCCTTCGTAGCCGAGATGCTTGTCGCGAAGGGAGATTCGTTTGCTGTTGAACTGTTTTCCGTATTCGATGGTGAAGGACATCTCCTTTCCGAAGCNNGTATCGTCGTCGTTCTCATACGCGATGATCGTTGCGTTCTGGAGGATGATGTGCATGACCTGCGCCTCCTTGTCCACGACGACTTTTCCGGAAGAAGCGGTCACATCCTGTTCAATTCTGCGGTTGTTCTTGTTGAGGCGGTAGACCTGAATGCCCTTGATCTCCCCGGTGTCCGGATTTTTCTGGTCGATATACATATTGAAGTCGTTGAAGTCGATGGGGATTCCGGGTTCGAAGAGGGCGAGCGGGTGGTCGACGGCGACACTTTTGACAACGGTCTGCGCCTTTCCGAGATACCGCGGCCCCACCTCCAGCTGAAGGTAGAGACAGATGCATGTCAGCAGGAAAGTGAGCATGATAATCGGCGCCACGATCTGGAGGATCGAAACTCCGCACGCCCGCATGGCCGTGATCTCGTTGTCCGCGGAGAGACGGCCGAACACGAGCATGATCGACACCAGCGCCGCCCAGGGGATCGTGAACGCCATCGCGATCGGCAGCACATAGACCATGAACATCATCGCCGTCCCGATGTCCACGCCGTTGGAGACATATTCAAAGACCTTCACGAGTCTTGCGCCGGTCATGCCGAATGTCAGCACCCCCATGGCCATCAGGAACGTGAAAAGGAAGTTTTTTGCAACATAGAGATTCAGGGTTTTGAGCATTCTTGATCCTTCGCGTTAATCAACGGGATAAAGTCCGGATAAAAGATAATGTAGCACGTCATCTGCGGATTTAAAAGCGCAAAAACAAGAAAAAAGAGGAGAATCTTGCCCGTCGAAGGGAAAAAGGTCTGGTAAATTTAAAAAGATGCGCTACATTATAGCTTCCAAATCATTTTCGAAACAACCATAACCATACCAACGGAGGACACGATGAGAGTTGTAAACTTCAGTGCAGGGCCGGCAATGCTGCCGACGGTCGTCATGGAACGCGCACAGGCGGAATTCTGCGATTACAAAGGCTCCGGCTGCGGAGTGATGGAACACTCCCACCGCGGTCCGCTGTTTGACGAGATCATCGCCCGCGCAAACAGCAACATCCGGGAAATTCTCGGAGTCTCCGATGAGTATGACGTGGTCTACATCCAGGGCGGCGCCAGCCTCCAGTTCGCGATGATTCCGATGAACTTCATGAAGCAGGGCGGCTTTGCCCAGTATGCCGATACGGGAACGTGGTCCTCCAAGGCCATGAAAGAGGCGAAGCTGTTCGGAGAGGTTCAGGTTGTGGCCTCCAGCAAGGCGGACAATTACACCTATATTCCGGCCTTCAACACCTGGGAGCCGATTTCGGAAGAGGCATCCTACCTGCACATCACCAGCAACAACACGATCTACGGGACCCAGTATCAGGACTTCCCGGACAGCAAGTGCCCGATGATCGCCGACATGTCCAGCGACATCATGTCCCGGAAATTCGACATGAACAAATTTGCGATGATCTACGCGGGCGCCCAGAAGAATCTTGGTCCGAGCGGAGTTGCGGTGTGCATCATCCGGAAGGATCTGGTTTCCAGAACGCCGGCGAACGTCCCGACAATGCTCCGGTACGAGACCTTCACGAAGGCGAACTCCCTCTACAACACCCCGCCGACCTACGGCATCTACATGATCGCCCTCGTGACCGACTGGATCAAGGAGATCGGCGGAATCGACGCCATCGAGAAGATCAACAATGCGAAAGCGGCGGCGCTCTATGCGGCGATCGACGCTTCGGAAGGGTACTACAACTGCCCGGTTCACAAGGACAGCCGCTCCAGAATGAACGTTGTCTTCCGTCTTCCGAACGAAGATCTGGAAGCGAAGTTTGTCAAGGAGGCGAAAGCGGCCGGCATGATCGGACTGAAGGGACACCGCTCCGTCGGCGGAATCCGCGCCAGCATCTACAATGCCGTTCCGATGGAAGGCGTTGAGAAGCTGATCAACTTCATGAACGACTTCAAGAAAGCCAATTGAGTTTTTCGTTAAAAACGGTTTTGACCGTTTGCATCCATAACGATCACGGTGCATATTAAGGCAACATCCGATATGCACCGTGTTTTTTAGAACGGGGAGGATCGCTCCATGCTTCAAAAATATTCTGTACAGAACGGCAGAATTGTTCAGGGGGATGAGGGCTCCATTCAAGTGGAGGTCTACATCATGCCCGATGAAGCCGAACGCACCAGGCTGATTGACGAGTATGAAATGAACGAGCATACGATTGCGTCGTCCATCGACCCCGACGAAACGCCCCGAATTGAGTTTGAGGACAACCACACAGCCGTCATTCTCAAATATCCCAAGAACTACTCCGCGGACGACAATTTCCTGTTCCGGGTGAAGTCGATGGGAATCTTCGTTTTCGCCAGCCGCGTTGTGATCATCATTGACGAATACGTTCCGCTGTTCACCGGAAAGATCGCCAACAATGTCCATACGGTTCAGGACGTGATTATGAAAACGCTCCTGCTGACGATCCGCCACTTCGAAAGCCACCTGCGCGTGATCAACATGTGCAGCGACGAACTGGAGCATGCGATTGTCAGTTCCTACGACGGCAAGGAACTTCTGAATATGTTCACGCTGGAAAAGGGACTGGTCTACTATGTGAACGCGCTCAACGGCAACCGCCGGGTCATTGAACGCATGCGGGCGGCGGCTCTCAAGCTCGGGTTCACGGAAGAGAATATCGAGCTTCTGGAGGACATCTCCATTGAAAACCGCCAGTTCCTGGATCAGGCGGAGGTCTACTCCCAGGTGCTCTCCGGCATGATGGACGCACGGGCCTCCATGGTCAACAACAACCTGAACGTCATGATGAAGAACATGAACGCCATCATGATTGCCATTGCCATCCCCTCGTTTATTGCAGCGGTGGGCGGCATGTCCGAATTTTCCGTTATTTTCGGAACAAACTACAAGATCACCTATTCCATTTTCATGCTTCTGATGATTCTGATCGGAATCATCACCTTCTGGGTCATCAAGCTGGTTGCCAAGCACAACTGATTGTCAGAAAAGTCGCGGAATCGGAGAAAGCCGATCGGGGCTTTCAACGATTCCGCAGTCCGCAGAGTTCCAGTTTCAGAAGAGCGGCTTTCAGATCCAGACCGCCGGCATAACCGACAAGATCCCCATGGGATCCGATCACGCGATGACAGGGGATCAGGATCGGGATCGGATTGCGGTGGTTCGCCATTCCGACCGCGCGCACGGCCCGGGGATTGCCGATCTGCGCCGCGACTTCCCGGTAGGAAACGGTCTGACCGTAGGGAATGGTGCAAAGCGCATTCCAGACGGACCGCATGAAGGCGGTTCCCTGCGGAGCGAGCGGAAGATCGAAGCGGGTTCGGAAACCGTCGAAATATTCCCGGAGCTGACGGAAGGCGTCGGCCAGCAGCGCGGAGCGCCATTGGCAGACCCCTTTTTCCGCGATTTCTCCCGGGAGGTACAGGCGGACAATGGAATCGGCCTGTTCCCGGATTCCGATCCGTCCGAAGCGGGTTTCCTCATACCAGAGACAAGTGGAATCATCCATGATTTTCTCCTGTTTTATTTGTCGGTTGGACAATCGGGGAGAACGGATGTTCCCTTCTCATCCCGGCAGCAGCGGCGGAAAAAACGGTTACTGAATCACCAGATTGAGCATTTTTTCCGTTGCGACGATCGCCGCGGCGATCTGATCGCTGTCGACGCCGGTTGTGGTGAGCTTTTTATTGTCGGGCAGTTCCCAGCTGATGGTGGTTTCGACGAGGGCGTCGGTTTTTCCGCCCGGCGGGATCCGCACCTGATAATCGGCCAGACGGGGGAAGGTGATTCCCTGTTTCCGGAGAAGTTTCCGGAGCGCCTTGACGAAGGCGTCGTACCCTCCGTCTCCGCTGGACTTTTCGGAGAAGGGCTTTCCGTCGAGTTCGATTTTGACCAGGGCCTTCGGCAGGACGTTCATACGGGTTTCGATCTGATAATCGACGACCCGGACCCGTCCGCTGATCGGCGTGCGCAGGACACTTGCGATGATGAACGGGAGATCCGCCGCGGAAACCTGCTTCTTCTTATCGCCGAGCCGGACGATCTCCTGCAGTACTTTTGCGCGGACACCGGGTTCCAGTTCCGCCATTCCGATCGCCTGAAGATTCTGATCCAGCGAGGCTTTTCCGGAGAGTTTTCCAAGCGCATAGTCGCGTTTCCGCCCGAAGCGTTCGGGGAGGAGACGGTTGGCGTAGAGATTCCCCTTCCGGTCGCCGTCCGCATGCACTCCGCAGGTCTGCGTGAAGACATCGCTTCCGACGACCGGCGCGTTCCATGCGTAGCGTTTTCCGGAGATGGTCTGAACAATTTCCGAAGCGTGCAGCAGCTCTTTTTCCACGACGCGGGTTTTCCGGTCGGTATGATCGTTGATCGCCACGACCAGCTGAGCGAGCGACTGGTTTCCGGTTCTCTCTCCGAGCCCGTTGACTGTCACATGAATTCCGCTGACACCGGCTTTCACGGCGGCGAGACTGTTTGCCGTCACCAGTCCGTAATCGTTGTGTCCATGGAAATCGACCCGGAGATCCGGCGCCGCCGAGTAGACCCAGTCCAGATAGCGCGACACCTGTTCCGGCGTCAGAATTCCGAGCGTATCCGGCAGCATGATCCGTTCGATCTCCATTTCCGACAGTCTCCGCAGGAAAGCGAACACATACGGAAAGGAGTCCGCCATTCCGTTGGACCAGTCTTCGAGATACACATTCACCAGGAGTCCCATTTTCCGGGCCTGTTCGATCTCCCGGCAGACATCGGAAAAGTGTTCCTCCGGCTCTTTGCGCAGCTGGACCCGGCAGTGGTTTTCGGATCCTTTTGCCAGAAGATTGAAGACCGTGCCGCCGCATTCCCGCATCCAGTTTGCGGATTTCCCGCCGTCGACGAATCCGAGAATTTCCATCCGGTCGAGACAGTTTCGATGCTCGGCCCACTTCAGAATGGACCGCAGTCCCTCCTTCTCCCCTTCCGACACGCGGGCCGAACCGATCTCCAGCCGGTCAATATGAAGATGCGAAATGAAAAGACGCGCAATCTCAAACTTCTCTGCTGGAGTGTACGCGACGCCGGGGGTCTGCTCGCCGTCGCGCAATGTGGTGTCAAGCACCTCGACATAGCGGGCGAATCTGTTTTTCATTTTCATTTCTGCACCTGTTCTTTTTGCATTGGGTTGCTGTTCCATCCGGACCGTTCCGGGTGGGAGAGATACAATACAATCGTTTTTCATTTTTGCAAATTTTTCCCGGAAATTCCGAACAAAATCCGTCGCACTCCCCCTCAGCGGTTTTTCCGGTAGAGATCCGGCGAGACTCCATAGCGGAGACGGAATGCACGGCAGAAATAGCTCCCGTCGGAAAACCCGCAACGGGACGCCACCTCCTTCACGCTGCAGTTCTCCATCTGCAGAATACGGGCGGCGTGTCCCAGCCGCAGTTCGCGGAGGAACTCTCCCGGCGAGGTCCCGTGAATCCGGGTGAACATCCGGGAAAAGTGACATCGGCTGTATCCCGCCGCCTCCGCAATGTCCGCCACCGTGATATCCTCCGCATAATGTTCCATGCAGAACCGGACCGCCTCCAGCACGAAAGAGGCCTCGGATTCCGCAATATCCTGAAGCGTCAGCTCCTCGAACAGCGTCATCAGGAATCCATAGGCAAGGGACGAGGCGTGCAGCGCATCGCGGATCCGTCTGTTTTTCGCGGCGGAAACGATCCCGAACGCCGAGTCCAGACTCTTCGATCGCCCGACCGGAAGATGGACCACCGGACCGAATTTCCGTCTCAGCTCCTCCCAGATCCGCATTGCCTCCGACCCGCTCAGATTCACATAGACGTGTTTCCAGAACGCGGAATCCGGCGGCAGACGGTACCGGTGGTCTTCCGGAACCGACAGCAGCATCGCATCTCCCATCCGGAGACGCCGGCTGCCTCCTCCGATCATCAGTTCCCCTTCCCCGTCCACCGTGCACTGGAAAATGCACATCGGACTCTCCCCCCTCCGAAGTCCGTTCCAGTCGTATGCGTGCTCGGTCCGCTTCTCAAAACCGCATCCGACCAGCATCACATGCAGATGCAGCGGAGCAAGGGGAAAATACAATCCGGTGGAAAAATAGTCCTCATCCGACCAGGACGGCATCTTCTCAGAATCCGGTGGGCAGATCCATGAACGCGCAGGGGATTCCGAACTTCTCCTCCACCAGCTCGCGTACGGCGAGAACCCCCGGAATTTCCGTCCGGTAATGGCCGAGAACAATGATGGAAATCCCCGTCTCCAGCGCATAGTGATACGACTGGTGCGTGAACTCTCCGGTCACCAGACAGTCGATCCCCTCCGCGCGCATTTCGCTGAACAGCGCCGGAAACGCGCCGCCGCCCGAGATCACGCCGATCTTCTTCACTTTCCGCGAGGACTCTCCGATAATGGAAAGATCCCCTTCCGACGGCAGTTTCTCATTCAGCAGCTCGGCGACATCCTCCACCTTTGCCATCCGGCGGAGCTGACCGGCAAACCCGATCCGGTACCCGTCATACCATCCGAACGGCGCGATCTTCTCCAGTCCGAGCAGACGGGCCATCTGAATATTGTGTCCGAATTCCGGGTTTGCATCCAGCGGCAGATGCGCCGCGTAGAGGGAGATGTTGTTTGCCGCAAGCACCGCGATCCGTTCGGCATCCACTCCGGTGATCCGTTTCAGACTTCCGCCCCAGCTCAAACCGTGGTGGACAAAAATGAAATCGGCATCCGCATCCGCGGCATCCATGAACAACCCGGCGCAGGCGTCCACGCCGAAGACCGCCTTGGTCACGTTCCGCGATCCTTCAAACTGAAGACCGTTGTTGGAGGAATCATTCCGGAAGGCATCCAGATTCAGTATTTCGTTCAGATAGGCGCTCACTTCGTTGATCGTCGGCATGGTTCGGATCTCCTTTCTCCTGTTGGAAGCGTGTCAGTATGATTTTCATGCGCAGGGAATTCTGCGCGGTGTCGGCGAGTTTTTCCGCCAGTTCTTCGCCCCGGATTTTCGAGATCTCCCGGATCTCCGGGCTTGTGCAGCGGAACAGTGCGGCGTACGGACGGCGGAAACCGAGCTCCCGCAGATTCTCTTCCGCTCGGAAATAGATCCTCCGCTGAACGGCGTTCCGGAGCAGAAGATAGACCGGCCACGCCAGCGCCAGAATCCAGAACGGCCAGACCGGAAGCGGCCATCCCGCAAACTGAACGAGAATCTGCACCAGAAGAAGCAGAAGAACCGGAGCGAGAAACAGCAACGCGTCGCGATCGGTCTGGAAACAGTTTCCCATGTACCGGCGAAGCGCACTGTGAGAGATGGCATAGGCGAAATGCTCTTCCAGCATCCGGTCCATCAGCGGCGCGCGCGCGGCGTGACAGAGCTCGTGCGAGAGCAGTTCGTCGCGCGAATAGATGAAAAACTTCCGCGAGGTGCGGAAATTTTTCCGGATCAGGAACACCGGCACGGAGTCCGGCGCATCGTCCGACAGCGCACACCCGCCCCACAGCGGACCGAGTCCCCGGCTCAGGAAATATCCCGGAGCCCAGTGAATGGAGAATCCGTATCTCCGTTTTGTCGCCTCCGCGGCCTCCTCCATGATGGACGCCGGAATGCGGGCGTCCTCCCGGATCCGGATTCCCGGATAGACCTCATACTCCTTTCCATCCGCGGTATTCTCCAGAAAAAGCAGATACCGCCTGTGCATGGAACGGATCCGTTCCACATATCCGGGAGCATCCTCCCCCTCTTTGAGCAGGAATCCCATGGAATCCAGCGTGCAGAGCGCATCCGAATCGCCCTCTGCGGCGCGGACGAGGAGTTCCTCCTCGGGAAACGGATCGTGTTCCATCCGGAGCTCCTGAACTTAGATTTTCATGATTTCCGCAAAACGGACGGCGGCTTCTTCCCACTGCCCGGCGCAGTCGCGGCGGGGCGTATACACATCCGGCTCAAACGAACTGCGGATCAGACGGCGCGCCGATGCGACGCTGTCGAGTTTTCCGACGGCGATCGCCTGGAGCATCGCATTGCCGATGGCGGTTGCCTCCACCGGGCCGGCCATCACGGTGCATCCGGTCGCATCCGCCGTGTACTGGCAGAGGACGGGATTCTGCGCTCCGCCGCCCATCAGATGAATCACTTCCGTCTTTTTTCCGGAAATGGAGTCGGCCTCCGCGATTGTCCGGCGGAACAGCAGGGCGAGGCTTTCGAGAAACGTTTCGATATACTCTGCCGGAGTTTCCGGGAACACCTGTCCGCTCTTGCGCATGAATTCGTCCACCGCGGCCTTCATCGACTCCGGATTGAAGAACAGCGGATGGTTCGGATTGTAGAAACAGCGGAATTTCCGGGCCCGGACCGCCTCTTCCATCATCCGGTCGTAGGAGAGCTCTTTTGCGACATCCTCCTTGAGTCCGCGGAGGATCCAGAAACCGGTCAGGTTCTTGAGGACGCGATAGGTATGCGCCCCGCCGCCTT
>DDJH01000022.1:0-5488 GCA_002338895.1 Lentisphaeria bacterium UBA1829
TATCCTCAGAAACTCCGGCAATAGCCGGCACCAGAAGAATCCGGATAACTATCCGCAGCCACATAGTCTGTACTGGAATTACCGCAAAAAATCCAATAAAAAAGATAATACTTACAATAATTACAAAAAACAAGAAACTGGTTCCGCATCTCTTATGAAATCTGGAACTTTTCATCACATTTTCCACTGTCAGAGGCAGTCCGTGCTCCACACAATTAATACATTTATGTTCTGCTCCGTGATACATAAATACCCGCTGGATATCTTCCATTTTAGATATCAGAAACATATAAAGCAGGAACAGTATAATCCTGACCCCGGCTTCCGCAATGGTTACCATAGTCTCAGTAGCACCGATGCGGTGAAGAAGACTGGCGATCAGATAGGGCAGCACCATAAACAACGCTACAGAAAAGGCCACGGAAAAACAGACTGTAAGTGTCATCAATACTTTGTCTTCTTTTTCCTTTTTTGCCTCCTCTTTTGCTTTCTCCTCCCCCTGAAGACTTTTCCTTTTCAGATAGTCCTCTTCTTCTTCAAAAAAAGTGGCGGAATACATGAGACATTTCGTTCCTACCACCAACGAATCTATAAAATTAAATACTCCTCTTATAATGGGAAGACTTAAGATCTTCTTATTCTTTGTAATACTCTTATAATCTTCCACTTTGATCTCAATCTCTTTGTCAGGCTTGCGTACAGCCACAGAATAAACATCTCCATGGCGCATCATAATGCCTTCCATTACCGCCTGTCCGCCGATATTCGATGATTTCATTCTTTCCTCCAAACGCAATAAGAGGCTGAAGTCCGAAAACCTCAACCTCTTCATACATCTTATTTATTAATGCCGTATTTTCTATTGAACTTATCAATACGTCCACGGGCCTGTGCAGCTTTCTGCTGTCCTGTATAGAACGGATGGCATTTGGAACAGATTTCTACATGGATATCTTCTTTTGTAGATCCTGTTACAAATGTATTTCCACAGTTGCAGGTTACAGTTGCCTGATGATATGCCGGATGGATTCCTTCTTTCATTTCTGTAAACCTCGTTCTATGGGTTATCTTTCTTTCAGAGATTCTGTCCATCGGCCGCGTCCGCAGCCATAAAGAAGTCAATATAGCACAACTTTCCGGAAAATCAACCGACAAACAGGAAATTTTATTCCGGCCTTCCTCACTCTTCCTTCCGGGGACGCCGCCGGAGGATCCCCTCCGGAGCGCACACGGTTTTTCGTTCTCCCCTCCGATCAGGGAACGACTTCAGGAATCTCCCGCTTGTAGTAGGCGGTAATCATTTTGCGGAGGAAATCAATATCCAGCTTCCAGTCGAGGATTTTGTCGCCGAGCGCCTTGCGGACATTGGTCTGATCAAAAATGATCTCCGACTCGAAATAAGGCATCAGATCGCCGATCATCTTCTGGACGAGCAGCTCCTGCTTGGACGGATTCTCCACCACCTTCTGCACCGAGAGGCCGTGGGACTGGAGAACTTCGCAGACCGCCTTTTCAATATCGTACCGGCTCACCGGACTGTCTCCGGTAATATGATAGGTCTTGTTTTCGACGGGGAACATGAACAGTTTGGAAATCGTCTCCTGGACATAGTCGATCGGCACGAAATAGACCTTGTCCGTTGCGCCGGCCTGAATCCGGAGCGTTGTGGAGAACGGTCCCTTCGGAGAAATCCCGGCCTTCGAACAGGTCAGACGCTTCACCTGGCCGAGAAATTCAAGAAGACGGTAGAAGGCCAGCGGTTTGCGCACCACACCGTCCGACCGTCTCCCGACCACGATCGCGGGCCGGTAAATCGTATACGCGAATCCGGATTCCCGCACCAGTTTTTCCGCATCGAATTTGCTCTTCTCATAGGAGTTGTTGAAATCGACCGCCGGCATATCGTCCTCCATCACGCGGCCGACCGTTTTTCCGGCCACGTACGCGGTGCTCACATAATGGAAAGTCGGGACATTCACCGATTTTGCCAGCGCCAGCGCCGCCTGGGTTCCTCCGAAGTTGGTCGCATACGTCTTTCCCTCGAGATCCTTTCCGAGGTTCACATCCGCCGCACAGTGGAAGAACGTGTCGAACGGCCCCTCTTTCGCCATCGCTTCCGCCGGAAGATTTCCCAGGGTTCCTTCCACGATTGTCACGCGGGAAAGAATATCGTCCGCCGTTTCCGGCTTTCCGTCGAATTCGCACTGCATCCGCAGAATTTTTTCCGCGCGGGACTGCCCGGATTCTCCGCAGAATCCCCGGCAGAGGGAAACCACCTGAAACGATGGATGTTCCCGCAATAATGCTGTTGTGAAGGCAGCGCCAACCAACCCTGTAATTCCGGTCATCAGAATTTTCAATGTTCTCTCCAAATTGTCGTTTTTATTTTAAAATGTATTTATCTTAAAATAAGAATTCCTGTAATATAGCATATCCTTGCCGTTAAAGCAAATAGAATGGCAAAAAAACCCTCTTCCGGCACAGGAAATTTCACATTTTGTGCCGGAACGGGAAACGGAATCTTCCGGATTGTCCGGGGAAGCGGGACGATCGGGGGGGGGATCCGTCCTGCTGCCCGCGGAGCGGACGGTCAGCGCAGAACCGGCCAGATTCGGCCGTTGGAGGACTGTTCCAGTTTCAGCGGCATTCCGAATGTCTGTTCCAGATTGTGCTCGGTGAGGATCTCGTCCCGGGAGCCCTGCGTGAAGATGCGTCCGTCCTTGAGAATCATGCCGCGATTGAAGTTTTTCGTGANNCCGTAAGCGGCGCTCAGAACCTCTTCGCGCAGAATCTCGTCGCGCTCACCGCTCTCGACGATCCGCCCTTTCGCGAGGATCATCCCGCGGCTGAAGACCGGCAGAATGTCCTCGATCCGCTGCGTGATGAACACCATTGTCGGCGCGTTCGGACGGCTTGCAAGATCGTCGATCGCCTTCAGCAGGATCTCGCGGCTGGTGAGGTCCAGATAGACACACGTCTCATCCAGGATCACCAGCTCCGGATCCGAAATCAGCGCGCGCGCAATGATCGCCTTGACCTGCTCCCCGGAGGAGAGACGGTCGAAATAGCGGTCGGCAATCGCCCCGCCCTGAATCATTTCCAGAGCCGCGTGCGCGCGCTGGATCTCCTCCGGCGAAGCGGTCCGGAAAAAGCCCACTGTGGAGTCGATCCCGGAAAGGACGATCTCCAGCGCGGTCCAGCGGCGGTAGGTCGGATCGGACGCCCAGGTGTTCAGGAAGGGACTGGCCCAGGCGACCCTCTTCCGGATCTCGTAGATATCACAGGAGCCGTAGCGGTTGCCGAGCACGGAAACCGTCGCCCCGTACAGCGGCCAGACCAGTCCGAGCATCAGTTTCACCAGAGTCGTCTTTCCCGCGCCGTTCGGTCCGAGAACGAACCAGCGTTCGCCCCGTCTGACCGACCATGAAAAATCGTGAAGCGCCTCAAATCCTTCCAGCTTCACGGTGGCATTTCTGATTTCGATTGCGAGCTCTTCCTGCATCTTTCCTCTCCTCAATTCAACGGCAGCGCGCACGGATAGCTTCCCAGAATCTTCAGGGAGTGCGCCAGTTTATTCAGTTCCTCGATGGCTCCGGCGATTTTCGGATCGCTGATGTGCCCGAGCATATCCACAAAGAAAAAATATTCCCAGTTCCGCCGCTTCGACGGACGGCTTTCAATCATCGAAAGCGTGACCCCCGCCCGTTTGAACGGCAGCAGACAGTCATACAGAGCTCCGACCCGGTCCTTGATCGCAAAGCAGATGGAGGTCTTGTCCTCGCCCGACGGCTTCACCTCCTGCTTCCCGACGATCAGGAAACGGGTGGTGTTGTTGGGATTGTCCTGAATCCCCCTCTCCAGCAGTTTGAGTTTGTAGACCTCCGCGGCCAGTTCGCTTCCGATGGCGGCGGCGCCGTCCTCGCGGGCGGCGAGTTCTGCGGCCCGGGCGTTGCTGGNNGCCACTGCCGACACTGTCCCAGCGACTGAGCATGGCTGTAGATCACCCGGATCTGCGACTTGTCACACCGGGCAAGCAGGCACTGCTCCACGCGCATATTGATCTCCGCGCAGATTTTCAGCGGGGAATCGACCAGCATGTCGAGCGTGTGATTGACCACTCCTTCCGTGGAGTTTTCCACGGGGACGCATCCATAGTTGCTCCGTCCGGCCTCCACATCATGGAACACGTCGCCGATCCCCGGTTTCGGGATATAGTCGATCGCGTGTCCGAATTTCAGTTTGGCGGCGAGATGCGTGAATGTGGCCTCCGGGCCGAAGAATGCGACCTTCAGCGGACTTTCCAGCCGCAGGGCTCCGGACATGATTTCGCGGTAGACCGCCCGCAGCGTGGAATCGGGCATGGGACCTTCATTGATGGATTCGAGTTTTTCCAGAAGGGCTTTTTCCCGTTCCGGGACGTAGAGGGGCTGGCCCCGTTCGCGTTTCCATTCTCCCACCTTTTTGACCACTTCATACCGCTCGTTCAGCAGGTGAACGATCTGCCGGTCGATTGCATCGATCCGCACTCTCAAGTCCTGAAGATCCATCATTTGTCAATCCTTCCGAAAAGTTTTGAATTTAAAATTTACAGTATCTCTTCTCCGAATTCAAGTATCGGACTGGATTTTTTCGGGTTATCATGCTAAATTGAAGGGTCGTGACAGACGTCCGCCGCGGAAAACACTTTTCCCTGCCCGCGGGTCCTCCCCGCCGGACAGCCCTTCCGGACAGCCGGACCTCTTCACATCACAACCAGCAGGAGAAATATCATGCAGAAAGAACTCGTCATTGCGGGTCGCACGTTCCGGAGCCGTCTGTTCCTCGGAACGGGAAAATACCCGACAACCCAATCCCTCTCGGACTCCATCCGCGCCTCCGGATGCGAACTGGTCACCGTTGCCCTCCGCCGGGTTGACGTCGGAAACGCCGAAGACGACATCCTCTCCGGAATCGACCGTTCCAAAGTGGAAATCATGCTCAACACCAGCGGCGCCCGCACCGCGGAGGAGGCGATCCGTATCGCGGAATTCGGAAAACGCGCCGGCTTCCAGTGGATCAAGCTGGAGATCCATCCCGATCCCACCTATCTGCTCCCCGATCCGGTGGAAACACTCAAAGCGGCTCAGATTCTGGTCGAAAAAGGGTTTACCGTCCTTCCTTACATCAATGCGGATCCGGTTCTGGCAAAACGTCTGGAGGATGCCGGGGTCCACGCGGTCATGCCGCTCGCGGCTCCCATCGGAAGCGGACAGGGGCTGCGGACCCGGTCCATGCTCGAAATCATCGTGGAGCAGTCGAATATCCCTGTCGTGATCGACGCCGGACTCGGAATGCCCTCTCATGCGGCCGAAGCCATTGAAATGGGGGCGGATGCGGTCCTGGTCAACACGGCGGTCGCCGCCGCAAAGGATCCGGTCAAGATGGCAACGGCCTTTGCTCGGGCCATCGAAGCGGCGGAACTGGCTCTCGCCGCGGAACCGCCGGCTCC
>DDJH01000022.1:5534-6029 GCA_002338895.1 Lentisphaeria bacterium UBA1829
CCCGCCGATCTCTTCGCCTCCCCGATCTAAGATAAAAAAAGGTGCCCCGTACCGAGAGGGGTCGGTACGGGGCTGCAACAAAGGAGAGAGTATAACAGGCAATACTTGTCGGAATATCACCTGCTATATTGCTTTTGACCTTGTAATATAATAAATGTTCCATAAAAAACAATAGATTTTTTTATTTTTTTTGATCCGTGATTTCATTCACAGCATTTTTTGAATTCAAACCCGGCTTGAAATTTTTTTTGAAAAAAATTTTTCTTCCGGAGGAATCATTTTTCCGTGAAAACCGGAACCTCCGTTTCCGGGCTTTGAAAGGGGGTTTTCCCGGGAAATTGCGGTATATCTTTATTTAAAATTTAAAGGCTGTTGGGTTTGTCGCGTTCCGGATCCTGAAGAATGCGGAGAAGACCGGCGCGGGAAATGCCGCGGATTTTCATGATTTCGGCAAGACGCTTCTCCACGGCCGGAATCTCCGCGGTCCGTCCGAGT
>DDJH01000022.1:6041-23618 GCA_002338895.1 Lentisphaeria bacterium UBA1829
GATACTCCTCCAGCGCCTCCGCATCGCGTCCCAGCCGGGCCAGGGCAAGCGCGCGGAATCCGTGGATCCGTCCCATGTTCCGGTACGGCGTGTCCCGGAAGAATCCGGCGAGGTCCAGTGCATGCCGCGGATCCTGCCGGACCAGCAGTGCCGACTCCACCGCCCGATAGAGCGCCTCCGGAAAGGCCGTCGTCAGAGCGGCCGCCCGAAGCTCCGCGCGTCCCGGGGCCGATCCGGGAACAGCTTTCCGTGCCGTCTCATACATCCGGGTCGCCGCAAAATTCACTCCGGCGGAGAGCAGCACGCCGCAGAGCGCAAGGACTCCTGCCACACGGGGGATCGCATGAAATTTCACGTCCTCCTCCGCGCCGAGCATCCGGGGCGCCCAGAAGAACCCGGCGAACAGCAGAGCGAACAGATCCAGCGGCCAGGCAACAAACACCAGATCCACCATCCCGTGAAACAGAAGAACCGTGAATCCGAAAAAGATCAGCTTCTCTTCCGGACGGGTTTTCCGGAAACGAAGCAGAAACAGTCCGATCCCCTTGAAGGTCAGGAAACACCATCCCAGCAGAGCGGGTATTCCGAGACAGGCGGCGATGTTCAGGAACTCGTTGTGCGGATGAAGGGTCCGCCAGGCCGCGTGGCGGTGAAAGAAATATTCCGCCGTCTTATATGGAATATACGCCTCCTCGAACGATTCCGCGCCGACCCCCAGCGGATGATCCGCAATCAGAGCAAGGGTCGATTCCCAGATCACCGGCCGGATCTCGTCCTTCAGAAACGCATCCAGTCTCTCCGGAGCCCCGACGGTCAGCAGCGCCGTTCCCCCCAGCAGAACACCGAGCAGGGAAAACAGCAGAATCTTTCTTCCCCTTCCCGGCAGAAACAGAAAAAGTCCGATTCCAGCGGCTCCGGCAAACGCCAGCAGCGAGGCCCGCGAACCGGAACAGACGATCAGAAACGCCGAAAGCAGTGCAGCAAGACTCGCCAGAACCCAGCCGGCCCGGCGGCATCGACTCTTCCGGATGATCCACAGACAGACAAACGGAACCGAAAACAGCAGAAGCGTCGCATTCCAGTTCCAGTTTCCCGCGATGCCGGTCAGCGGTTTTCCGAATCCCCACTGCCCGGCGGTCAGCAGAAAATCAATCAGCCAGAACACGCACAGAAACGGGGGCGCCAGACGGCGGAGCGCATCCCGGTTCAGCGCTCCGAACAGCGGAATGGTCAGAAATGCCAGATTCAGTCCGAGACTCTCCAGCGTCCAGTATCCGTTCACAAAGAAATGCCCCAGCGCGGAAAGCAGCAGGATCAGCAGCGCCGCCACCGACCACCGGGAAAGACTCTTCAGCAGAAGAATCAGTCGTTCCCATTCCAGCAGGATCAGAGCCGCCGCAAGCAGCGCGAAATCCCAGCGGGGCTCCAGTGTCGTCAGATCCGCATAGTTTCCCGCCAGCATTGCCGGCCGGTGCAGCAGCAGCCCCGCAAGAAGAAAACCCCCCATCGCCTTACGCATCGACTCCTCCTTTCCCGGAATTCTCAAAGACGGTTCATCGATCCCTGCCGGTACCCCGACGGATGAATCACCACACGGGAAAATCCGAACGACCGGACCACATTGCAGACCTTCTCCTCCATCCGGAACGCGCGGGAGAGAGCCGGACCGCGGAACTCCAGCGATGCGGAACCATCCGCAAGCGCCCTCACCCGCGAACCGGAGAAACCGAGTTGTGCCAGCGCCTGTTCCGCCGCGCCGCAGCGCCGGAGCACCTCCTCCTTCAGCGGCACGCCGGTCGGGATGCGCGAGGCGAGACAGGCCGCCGCCGGAAGGGTCCAGACCGAAAGTCCCGCCCGCCGCGCCAGAAGCCGGATCCTCCGTTTCCCGATTCCGCATTCCGAGAAGGGATGCAGTATTCCCAGTTCATCCGCCGCCGCGATGCCGGGACGCCAGTCGTGCCGGTCATCAGGATTGGTTCCGTCCGCCAGAGCGGAAAATCCGCGCGACGCCGCCGCGGACTGAATCGCGGAAAAGATCCGTTTCTTACAGTAATAGCACCGCCACTTGTCGTTGCAGACGATCCGGGGGTCCTCCAGCACATCGACCGGCAGTTCCAGATACGGAAGATTCCGGGAAACGGCAAATTCGTGTGCCGAACGGTCTTCCCCGGAAAACGTCAGCGGGGAATTCACATGGATCAGCAGAATGGAATCCGGGCCGAGCACCCGGGCGGAGAAATCCGCCAGCAGCACGCTGTCGCACCCGCCGGAGAAGGCGATGGCGAGTTTTCCGATCCCCCGAAGATACTGCGCAAGGCGCACCTCCTCCGGAAGAGGTGTCAGTTTTTTTTCGCCGCCAGGCATTCCGCGTAATCCTTCAGAAGAGTGTCCGACATTGTTTTCCATCCGAAGCGGGATTCCACCAGTTTGCGTCCGTTTGCGCCGAGTTCCGCAGCGAGTGCGGGGTTGGCAACGAGTTCCCGGATCGCCGCCTCCGCCCCGGCGCGGTCGCCGGGCTTCAGCAGATACCCGGTCTTTCCGGGGATCACCACCTCCGGCGTTCCGTCCAGAGCGTACGCGATCACCGGTTTCCCGGACGCAAGCGCCTGGACCGCCGCCCGCGGCAGTCCTTCCCGCAAGGAGAAATGAACCAGAACCGATGCGAGCGCCAGATAGTTTCCCACCTCGCCCGGCGCCACCAGTCCGGCAAAGGAGAAGCGGGATTCCACCCCCTCCTTCCGGATGAATTCACGGATCTCCTCCATCATCGTTCCGTTTCCGATAATCAGGCAGTGAATCTGCGGCAGCTCCTTTGCGAGTTTGACCGCCACCGGGAGAAACTGTTCATACCCTTTGAGCGGAAAAAGACGGGCCAGCGTCGCCAGAACAACGGCATTTTCCGGAATTCCCTGTTTTTTCCGGAGCTCCGGATCCGGTTTTGCGTGGAGGAACCGATCCAGTTCCATTCCGCTGTACACCACCTTGTACTGATCCGGCGAGCCGACGCCGGCGGCAAGACTCTGATCGATCATCGCCTGCGCGACCGCATAGATCCGTTTTCCGCAAGGTGCCGCCGCCCGTTCACAGGCGATGTACAGCAGATTCTTCCAGAATTTTTCGTACCGGTGAAATGCGAGGCCGTGAATGGTGTGGACCACCAGCGGCACGCCGGCGGCCCGTGCGGCGAACCGGCCGACAATTCCCGCTTTGGAACTGTGCGTATGCACCACGTCATACCGCTCCGTCCGGAACAGCTTTTTCAGATGGAGAAACGCCTTGAGATCGGAGAGCGGCGCGATCTCCCGGACCAGCCACGGACACTCCACGATCTTCAGTCCGGGACACGAAACGCGCTTCAGCAGCTCCCCTTCCGGTCCCGGCGATGGCCCCGTGACCAGCGTGACGTCGTGCCCCGCCTCCAGAGCGCCCCGGCAGGAGAGCAGCGTGTTCTCCTGCGCGCCTCCGACGATCATCCGGGTGATGACATGGCAGATCTTCATACCGCTTCACCGGTTGAATGCGCGATGCGCAATATCTTTCCGGTACTGCATTCCGGTCCACGAGATTTTCGAGACGGCCTCATACGCTTTCTTCACCGCCTCCTGAAGATCCTTTCCGCGCGCGGTCACGCCGAGCACCCGTCCGCCGGAGTTGACCAGTTTTCCGTCGCGGACCGCGGTTCCGGCGTGGTACACGATCACGCCGTCCTTTTCCGCCTCCTCAATTCCGTGGATCTCATGCCCCTTGTCGACCGACGCGGGATAGCCTCCGGATGCGAGCACCACGCACACCGCCGGTTCCGGCGACCAGACAAGTTCCGCCTTCTCCAGTTCACAATCGGCAGTTTTCAGAAGGGTGTCGGCCAGATCGCCGTCGAACCGGGTCAGCACCGCCTGGGTTTCGGGATCGCCGAAGCGGACATTGAATTCCAGCACCTTCGGTCCGTTCTTCGTCACCATGATTCCCGCATAGATGATTCCGCGGTAGTCCAGTTTTTCCGCCTGAATTCCGCGGAGGAAATTGTCCAGCACGCAGTGCCGCACCTCCTCCATCAGCGCCGGCGTGACCACCGGGGCGGGCGAGTATGCGCCCATGCCGCCCGTATTCGGACCGCGGTCGCCGTCGAGCTGCCGCTTGTGATCCTGCGAACTGACAAGCGGGACAATGGTTTTTCCATCGGTCAGAGCGAGAATGGAGGCCTCCTCCCCTTCCAGCAGTTCTTCGATCACCACGCGGGATCCGGCGTTTCCGAATGCGCCGGAGAAGCACTCCCGGACGCCGTCCAGCGCCTCCTCCAGAGAGGATGCGACGATCACGCCTTTTCCTGCCGCGAGCCCGTCCGCCTTGACCACGACACCGCGTCCGGCCGCATATTCCGAACGGACATATGCCTCCGCCGCCTCCCGGTCGGCAAACGCGGCATATGCGGCCGTCGGGATTCCATATCGGACCATGAACGCCTTGGAGAACTCCTTGCTTCCCTCGAGCCGGGCGGCCGCGCCGGAAGGCCCGAACACGGGGATTCCCCTTGCGCGGACCGCATCCGCGACCCCCTGGCAGAGCGGCGCCTCGGGACCGATCACCACCAGTCCCACCTTCTTCTTCTCCGCGAAATCCGCAATGGATTCGTTGTCGGAAGGCAGAGCGACACATTCCGCGATCTGCGCCATGCCGGGATTTCCAGGTGCGCAGTAGATGGTTTCAACCTGTTTGCTTTTTCTGAGACCGCGGCAGATGGCGTGTTCCCTTCCTCCGCTTCCAATCAGCAGAATATCCATTCCAAGAGCTCCTTTGCTTTCCTGATGAGAATACTTGATTGTTTTCTCTTTCATACATTTTATTTGGAGTAATATAATTTCGCCGGGAGCGTTTTTCAATGCCGGAACATGGACGCATCCGGGAGAAAACAGGAAAATCGGAAACGAAGGTTGCATATTCGGGGAAAAGACGGTATATTTCCATTGAATCTGAAATTCCAAACAAACAACCTGAATTTTGAGGAGAGCAGCCATGTCCTGCAATTACGTTCATCCGAGAAACCTTCTTGTCGCAACCCTCCAGCGCCTGTACGATTATGGAATGACCACCACATCGGGCGGCAACATCTCGATCAAGGACGAGGAAGGAAACATCTGGATCACGCCGAGCGGAATCGACAAGGGAACCCTCCGGCCGGACGACATCATGCTGGTGAAAGTCAACGGGGAAATCATCGGACGTCACCGTCCGAGCGTGGAACTTCCGTTTCACAGCGCGGTCTACCAGCTCCGCCCGGATGCGGGAGCGGTCCTTCATGCGCATTCGCCGGCGCTTGTGGCCTTCAGCCTGGTCGGGAAATGCCCGAACGCGAACCTGATCCCCGGAACGGAGGAGATCTGCGGAAAAATCGCCTTCTCCCGCTACGACATCCCGGGCAGCAGAACACTCGGCGAAATCATCTCCGCCGAATTTGCCAAGGGGGCGGACTGCGTGATGATGGAAAATCACGGAGCGGTGGTCTGCGGAGCGACCGTCGAAGAGGCGTTCGCCCGCTTTGAGACGCTGGACTATCTGGCCCGCATCGAAATCCAGGCGGCCGGAATGAAAGACTTCCTCTCCGCAAACGGAGGAGGGAAGAAGAGCACATGGGGAACCCTGGGGGCCTATCGTCCGAGCCCGCTGGAGTGCGAACTGCGCGACAGCATCGTGAAATTTGCGGCCCGGCTCTACCGCCAGCGTCTGGTGTTCACCGGGAATGTGGTTCTCTCCACCCGGCTCGGGAAAGAGGATCTGCTGGTCACGCCGGCGGGATTCGACCCGCTTGCCCTCCGAATCGAGGATGTCGTCCGGGTTGCGGGCGGAGCCTGCGAACCGGGGAAGAGTCCGGCCTGCCAGACGGAACTCTGCGCGGAGATCTATCGGAGAAACGACTGGGCGAACGCGGTCATCATGACCCGCTCGCCGAATGTGATGGCGTTCGCCTGCACCGGAACGCCGCTGGACAGCCGGACCATTCCGGAAAGCTACATCCAGCTGCGCGACATTCCGATGATCAGCAGCCGGGAATTCGAGGCCGATGCGCTGTGTGCGGCGAAACGGATCACGCCGTCGACTCCGGTGGTGATCGTGGAGAACTGCGGGGTCATCACGGCGGGGAAGAATCTGACCGAGGCGTTCGACCGGCTGGAGGGGGCGGACTTCACGGCCAACTGCATCCGTCTTGCAGCGCGGATCGGGGACTTCAAGCCGATCACCGAACAGCAGGTGCAGGACATCATCCAGGCGTTCCATCTTCCGCAGTGAGAAGAGTCCGGACATGGAACAGTCACCGCATCAGCAGAACAGCCGTCCGGTGTTCATATCGGGGCACCGGAATCCGGATTTGGACAGCATCATGTCGGCCTGTGCGCTGGGCGCGCTGAAACGGGCGCTGGGGTACGGGAATGTCACGCCGATCTGTCCGGGGATTCTCCCGGAGCGGGCGGCGTGGGTGTTCCGGCATTTCGGACTGACTCCGCCGAAGACGAAGAACGACGTCTATCTGCGGATGACGCATATCATGAATCCGGATTTTCCGACGGTCTCTTCGGCGCTTTCGCTGTTTGACGCGGTCCGGGTTCTGAAGGATTCCGGCGTGCCGGCGATTCCGGTGCTGGACGGAAAAGGGATCTATCAGGGGATGCTCAGCCCGCTGTTTCTGCTGTCCGATCTGCTGAACATCGGATCGGACGAGGGGGAGAGTCTGACGGGACGGACGATCGCCTCGTCGATCGCCATGATCCGGACCGTGCTGAATGCGGAGAATCTGACGCCGGAGGCGGGGACGGATGAGACGCTGCGGACATTCGATGTGTTTGTCGCGGCGATGAGCGCGGAATTTTTCGATCGCCATCTGGATTCGTCGATGAAGCATGAGCCGGCGATTATTGTGGGGGATCGTCCGGAGATTCATCTGCGGGTGCTTCAGCGGCCGATCCGGCTTCTGATCATCACGGGGAACTGTCCGGTGGAGTCGTCGGTCATCGAGCTTGCGGCATTCAAAAAAGTCACGATTCTCCGGACACCGTGCGATTCGGCAACCGTGATCCGGAGATTGAAATTCAGTACCCCGGTCTCCACGGTTTCGCTGGACCGGAGCGTTCCGGTGTTCGCGCCGGACGACATGGTGCGGGAGACACGCAATCAGGCGCTGACCTCGGCAGGCAACGTGTTTCCGATCTGCGATCACGACGGCCGTCTGCTCGGCGTGGTTCCGAAGACCGCGTTCACCGCACCGCCGCCGTATGCGATGATTCTGGTGGATCACAATGAGATTTCGCAGGGGATTCCCGGTCTGGAGGAGATCCCGGTCGTCGAGGTGGTGGACCATCACCGGATCGGCATGAAGCCGACGATGGTGCCGATCAAGTTCACGGCGGACGTGGTCGGGAGCACCTGCACACTGGTGGCGGGCATGTACCGGTCCGCGGGACTGCGGCCGACACGGGAGATCGCGGGGCTGCTGCTCTGCGGACTGGTGACCGACACGCTGCTGTATCAGTCGCCGACGACAACCCCGCAGGACAGAACCGTCGGCGCATGGCTGGAGAAGATCGCCGGCTGCACCGGCGAGTCGCTGATGCATGAACTCATGCGCATCGATTCGCCTCTTGCCGTCAAATCCTCCCTGGACGTCATCAATGCCGACCGCAAGAACTATGAGGAGAACTCCTATCGTTTCGCCCTCTCGCAGGTGGAGGAAAACAACCTCGAACTTCTGCACCGCCGCCGCGACGAACTGCTGCGCGACATGAACGCCATCCTCGCCAGAGAGGGTCTCGACTTCATCGCCCTTCTTGTGACCGATCCGGTGCGCGGCAATTCGGAACTTCTGATCACCGGATCCTCTCCGGTGATCCGGGCGCTTCCTTTCAGCAAGCGGAAGGACGGGATCTTCCTTCTGCCCGGGGTTCTGAGCCGGAAGAAGCAGCTTCTTCCGCAGATTCTGTCGATCACCGCGGCGATTCCGCGGACCGTATCGTGACTGCAAAGAGGATTCGAAGGTTCTCAAACAATCCGGAGGGAGATCATGAATTTTGAAAAGAAGAGCGGTCTGTTCCGTTCCGGAGCGGGGGTCATTGCCGCACTGGTTGTCATTGTGCTGTTCATTCTGACGGCGATGTATCTGAAATCGCTGATTTTCGGGATCATCGCCGCCTACTTTTTTCTTCCGCTGGAGAAGTTTTTCGAACGGAGAGTGTTCCGGACCGCGGCGGCGAAAAAGCTGGACGGGATTCTTCACAAGCTCTTCTCACCGCTGACCGCACTCCGAAACCGTCTGAGCCGGATGGAGCAGCCGACGGAGGAGGAGCTTCGAAAAAAACAGCGGGATTCGATTGTTTTCCGATCGACCGCGGCCATGTTCGCAACGCTGGCGCTGGCGCTGATTCTTCTGGTGACGCTTTCGGTTCATCTGATTCTTCCGGCGGCGATCCGGGCCGGACAGGCGGTGAACACATGGGCCTCGGAGAGCGAAACGCTGAAGGAGGCGGAACAGAAATTCTCCAGCTGGATGGAGGCACGGACCTCCCGGACGGCGGGGAAAACCGCTCCGCAGCAGACGGGGACGGCGGAACCGGCGGGAATGAAAGAGGGAAGCAACGTGAAAACTGCGGATGCGGGGACGGTCGATGCGGGGACGGTTGATGCGGGAAAAACTGCGGAAGAGACGGAGAATGCGGAAACTCTCGGCGAAGAAGCCGTCATGGGGATGGACGAAGGAACTGGCGGAGGGGATTTTCTGCGGGATTTTCTGACCCGTCTCCGTCCGCTGGTGCGGGCGTATATTGCGGAGAACCGGTCGGACATTGCGCTGTTTGCGTTCAGCAAGGGAAAAGGGATTCTCGGGGGAGCGATGGAGGTGGCGTCGCGCGTGGGAGCGTTCACGCTGGATCTGCTGCTGTTTCTGTTTTTCTTTTTCTTTTTTGTGCTGAAGATGGCATCGTTCGGACCGGAGGAGCGGAAATCGGATCCGGGGGACTGGTGCGTGCAGGCGATTTTCAGTACACCCTGGATGCCGGAGACGTCGGAAAACTCCCGAAAGGAGGCTTCGGAGATCATCAATTCGATCAGCCGGATGTTCAACCGGTGGGTGCGCGGCTACATTTCGATTATTCTTATTGAAAGTGCGCTTTACACGCTTCTGTTCTCGGTGTTTTCGGTTCCGTACGCGCTTCCGCTGGGAGTGCTGGCGGGGCTGACGATTCTTCTTCCGTTCATCGGTCCGCTTGCGAGCTTTGCGGCGACCTTCACGGTCTGCCTGACCTTCTGCGAGGGACATCTGCTGATGACGCTGATCGGCGTGGGCGCCACCTATCTTCTGATCAACGCCGTTCTGGAGCAGCTGTTTCTCTATCCGACCCTGGTGGGCGGGGCGATCGGGCTGACGACCCTTGAAACGATCATCGTCGTTCTTCTGGGCGGCCTGATCGGCGGAGTCACCGGCATGATCCTGGCGGTTCCTGCCGCGGCGATTCTGAAATATCTGATTCCGAAAATCTACCGGATCCGCTTCTCCTGATCTCCGCGAACAGGGGTCCGTTTTCCCCGTGCGGCGGAGAAAATCCCGATTTTTCCGCCGGCCGCCTCTCTTCCCCTCTTGACATTTCCCGGGAAATGTTGTATAATTAATCCAGATTTGTTCATATTTGTACACTTTCATTTTTTCTGAGTGGAGGAATCAGATGGATCAGGAAACGTCATCCGGATTTCAGCCGGTCTATCACCGGATCCGTCATCACGTCTACCTGATGATCGCCAGCGCCGCTCCCGGAGACGGACAGAAACCGCTGACGACGGAAAAGGAACTCTGCGAACTGTTCCACGCCTCGCGCGGAACGGTCCGCAAGGCGCTCCGGAAACTCTGCGACGAGGGACTTCTGATCAGCCGTCCGCATTACGGAACCTTTCTCAATCCGCTTCTTCTGCAGCGGACGATGCGGAAACCCGTTCTCGGGATTCTGGTCGGGAACGGGGACTACACGTTTTTCGACGAGCAGATTCAGCGGACGCTCTGCGGGATTTACCGGAGCGCAAGTTGGCACGGCTGCATGATCCATCCGATTCAGTTTGCGGACGGGGCGGAGAGCCTTCTTGCCGCAGAGCTGAAAAGCGGTCTTTCCGGGGTTCTGTGGATCTGGACCCCGCCCTCCATGGAACGGATCATGGATCTTCTGGAGGAGCGGAACATTCCGCAGGTGCACATAATTCCGCTTCAGGAGAAGGTCCGCGGGGGAGTGGTCCTGCTCAACGGGGAGGATTACGGCTATCAGACCGCGCGCCGCGCAATCGCAGCCGGATATCCCGATACGCTCTATCTGGAGGATTCGCTTTCGGTGTTCTCCGGCGAACGTCTGAACGGGATCCGGCGCGCCTTCCGCGAGGCGGGAATTCCGTGGAAGAGCTCGTGCTTTCTCAAAGCGTCCATTGAAGAGATCTGGAAGAGGGCGGAAAAGAGAATCGCAACGGGCAAGCACCGCGCGGTCTGCTGCTCCGGACGGCAGGTTTCCCTGATCCGGCAATTTCCGGATCTGAAAGTGATTTCGCCGGTCTGCGGAAGAGACGCGGTCCGGAAGGAGAAGTCCGCATTTCCCGTCCAGCCGATCCTCCCCGCGGAGGAGTGCGGACGGATCGGAGCGGAAATGCTGATCGCGCACATCGGGAAACCTGNNACTGCGGCGGAACTCCGGGAAAGAGTCGTACTGAAACTGGAATTTCCAGACTCGTGAAACAGGGAGGGAAAAAATGAAATCGGCGGAAAAGAGATTTACTTTGATAGAACTTCTGATCGTCATAGCGATTCTTGCGATTCTGTTTTCACTTTTGCTTCCCTCCCTGAAGGGAGCGGTGGAGCAGGCGCGGAGCCTGAGCTGCCGGAACAATCAGAGACAGCTTTCGCTCGGCTATTTCGGGTACACGGCGGACGGGAACGGAACGGTGCCGACGGCCGGGGACAATCTGCGTGCCGGGAGCGAGGATTTCTGGGACTATCTTCTGATCCGGGGAACGTATGCGAACAAGGGCTCTTTCCGCTGTCCGTCGCGGATGCGGACCCTGGTCGGCGGCAACGACTATTACGACAAGTTCTGGAAGGATCCTTCGGCGGGGCTGGGCAGTCCGATGCATGCGGGCTGGGCACTTCCGGATTACGGGATCAACCTTCAATCGGCCTCGTCGGTGAATGAGGAGGTCCGTCTGAACACCTTCACACGGCCGTCGCGGACGGTTCTTTTTGTGGATTCCGTCCGGGCGAACGCGGAACGGATCAATACGCCGGAGTATACGCTGGGATATTTTTCCGTTTCGAATGTCTACGGGAGCGCATCCCAGACCAGCATTCTGTGGGTTCCGCATCAGAAACGGCAGGAGGTCAACGGCGTTTTCGCGGATGGTCACGGAGCCTCGCAGAGAGGAATCGGACAATACGAAATCGCCGCACAGAACATTTACGAAAATCCCGCCAGCCGCTTCTACGGAAGGGGCGGATCGTTCCTCAACGCAGGAGTCTGGCTTCGTCAGGACAAACAGTAGCGGAAAGCCCGGTCGACGGACCGGGATCCGGAAAGGAGCTTTCATGAAAACACGGATTTTGATTCTGCTTCTCGGCGCGGCGCTTGTCGCAGGCGCACAAACGTATGAGAACTCGGGAGGACAGCGTTTCTATCCCTCGTTCGGCGTTCTCCACCCCTCCGGCGGGACCGTGCAGATCACGCTGACGCCGAACGTGGATCTGAAGGACCTGCGCGACGGCTGGCCGTTCGCCCTCTGCGTGCGCGGCGCGGAGGACAGCCCCGCAACCCGGACCGCACTGGGCATCTACTCCTATCCGGGTAAAGGGAAAGGCCCCTCCGCCATTGTCCGGACAAACGAAAAAAAGGCCCATGGGACCACGCAGCGCAACTCCCCCGTCAAAGCCGGAGAATCCGTCAACATGGCGGTAACCTGGGGACCTTCCGGTTTTTATTTCTACCAGAACGGACGGCTGATCGGAAACACACGAAAACCACTTACGCTTCTGCCGTTCAGTCCCTGCCTCTCCGTGGGACGCCTGGCACCGTTTTTTGTCACGCGGATCATGGTCAGCACGCGCCAGCTTCCGCAGAAGGAGCTGGAATCCGATCCTTCGCAGCCGTTCCGCGCCGATCCCGACTGCTCGCTTCTGGCAAACGATCTGGAAAATCCGCAGTTCTTCGCCGCGCCCGCTCTGCGGAAGAGCGGTTTTCATTCGCTGGTCCCGTTCGATTTCACCTTCGGACGGATCCGCTATGAGAATGAGGAAGTTCTTCTCCGGTTTTCCGCAAACAACTTTACGGATCGCCCGGTCCGCGTTCCGGTCACGATCCGTCTTTCGCGCGATGGGAAGGCGGTGCAGGAAATTCTCCGGACAATCACCCTACCCGCGGAAACGGTCCAGAAGGAGGTGACTCTTCCGCTGCCGCACCTGGAGGCCGGATTCTATTCGGTCGAACTGCGGAGCGGAGAGCGGAACACGTTCCGTTTTCATCTTTCGATCCAGCCAGCGATCGCGGGAAAGGAGGGGAAGCTGGCGGAGTATCTGGGCTGTGCGGCCGTCGCGGAACCGGAGATTCTGAACCGGCTCGGGATCCGCTGGGCGCGGTCGTGGGGACGGCCGGATCTGGTCTGGCATCTGGTGGAACCGCGGAAGGGGGAATTCGACTTCCGGACCGCGGACCGGATGATCGACGGAATGAGAAAAAACAACGTGAAAGTTCTCGGAGTTCTGGGGTATCCGCCGCTCTGGGCGGCGGAACCGCCGCCGGAGTCGAAGGGGAAAATCCGCTATTCCGAGTCGCCGGGAAGATGGAAGCCTCGCTCGGGAGAGGAGTGGTCGACCTATGTGCGAAAGGTGGCGGAGCACTTCAAAGGACGCGTCTCGTTCTACGAAATCTACAATGAGTGCGATTTCAAAACGCCGGGCCATCCCGCCACATTCAGCGGAAGCACGGAGGAGTATTTTGAACTGCTGAAACGGGCGGCAAAGGAGATCCGGGCTGTCGATCCCCGCTCGAAGGTCCTGATCACCGGTTTCAGCATGATTGCCGGAGCCGTGGACACGGCCATGCCGGAGGATCTTCTCAAACTCGGAGCGGCCGATGTGGTCGACATCTGGAATCTTCACTCGTACCAGGCGCTTCTGAACGTCCCGGAGATGAAGGCGATGGTGCACGCGCGGAAACCCGGAATGCCGTTCTGGCAGACGGAGCACATGTGGCATCTGATGAACGATCCGAACCGGATCCGCTATCTGACCGGCGCGATTCATTTCTGGTTTCTTCAGGAGGGATTTGAAAAGTTCTTCACGTTCGGCTGGAACTCGTATCTGAGCGATGAACACACGCAGTCGCCCCGGCTTCCGCTGCATGTGTTCGGAGTCTGCCAGCAGCACCTTCGCACCTGCGAGAAGTATCTCGGGACGCATCCGCAGCTGCCGAAGGAGGATTTCGACGTGCGTCATGTGCTGAAACGGACGGACGGAGGATTTCTGACCGTTCTGGGGAGCAGTGTCGGCAACTACCGTCTGAAGTTTGCCAATGCGGATCTCACGGTCCGGAACGAGAGCGGCGGGAAAGTCGCGCTCCGCGACGGCGTTCTGGAAACCGGGAACCGCNNAACCGCCTCTACTATCTGCAGACAGCCGAACCGCTCCGCCTTCTCTCCCGGGAGCTGATCGAAAGCGAAGAACTGCTCTCCAACCCCGGCTTTGAAGAGCTGAGCGGCGATGCCGCCGGCGGAATCGAACGCTGCGCTCCGATCGACTGGATCATCCGGACCGCGCACGAACCCGGCGGATCGGTCACCATCAACACCACGGACGGGAACGGAAAGTATGCGCTGAATCTGACGGCGACCGGGAAAGGAAGAGGGGTCTACGTGTTTGAATATCGGAATCTGACGGTCCCGGGGACCTACCGCATCTCCGCCCGCTTCCGGACGCTGTCCGGCTCCGCCCGTCCCTATCTGCACGTCTACGGAACCGACGAGAAAAAACGGATCAGCATCCGGAAGAACTTTGCGCCGCCCGCACCCGGAAAGTGGGAGACATTCTCCATGGATCTCGTCCTTCCGGAAGCGCCTCGGAAAGCGGTTGCGGTGATTTTCGGAGCATACGGAAAGGCGGGGACACTCCTGCTGGACGATGTCCGGATGCACCGTCTGCCCGCCGCCGAGCGGATCAAAAAGGAAAACGCGCACCTTCTCCGTCTTTCCGGAACGCCGCTTTCAAGCGTATGCCGGAGAACGGAGAGAGGAGAAATCCGTCTCTCCTTTCTGAAACATGCGCTCGGGAACAGAACGGGCATCGGCGGCGTCCCCTTCACGATCGGAGAACAGGCCCTGGCAGCCGGAGGGAAAAAATGGAAAAACGCAAGGCCGGAAACGATCATGACTCTGCCGGATCCGGAGGGAAACGGCGTCGAACGTCTTTTCCTTCTGGGAAGCGCGATGTACTGCTCCGGGGAGAAAAAAGGCGCCGTGCTGGCGGAGCTTCTTCTGGAATATGCGGACTCCACCACCGTCCGTCTTCCGCTGCGGAAAGGGATCGATCTGGACGACTGGTACGGTCCGAAGCGGATCAAGCTCGGAAACGAGCACCGTTTCCGGGCTCCGGATTTCAAGGAATATTCGCTGTTTCTTGTGGAGAAGAAAAATCCGCATCCGGAGCGTCGGATCCGACGCATCGGAGTGATCGCGCACTCCGATTCCGCGCTGTCCGTTTTTCCGGCCGTCACGCTGGAACGCAGGAAGTAGGAACCCACATTCAGGAACGCCGGAGGAAAACGGGGAAGAAAACGTTTCGAACAAAATCCGCTCTTCCCCCTTGCTTTTCCGCGGAGAGAATGCTATTGTATCGGTTCATTTCTTTCAGCGAATGAGGATGGAACCGTCATGAAAAAACACAGCATCATACCCGCATCCCTGCACAATCCCGGGACACAGATTCTAACCCTCTCGGCGGCCCATTTCATGGTGGACCTTCTGGGCGGCACCCTTCCGGGAGTCCTTCCGGTGGCGCTCCGCCATTTCAATCTGAATCTGGGACTCGGCGTAGTGATTCTGACCAGCATGAGCATCGGGTGCAACATCATGCAGATTCCGGCGGCGCTGCTCGACCGGCACCATCGGACGCCGCGGCTCCTGGCGCTCGGACTCGCGATGGCGGGAATGATCGTTCTCCTCGCGGCGATGCCGGAAACGACGCCGTTTTTTCTGATCTGCCTTCTGATGCTGATCGTGGGGGCAGGCATTGCGATCGTCCATCCGTTGGGACTGCGCGGGACTCAGCATGTGACCCGCATTGCGCCAAGCATCACAACTCCGGCGTTTATGACAAGCGGTTTTCTCGGCAGCGCAATCGGACCGTGGATCAGTGCGCTTCTGGTCAGCTCCTGGGGATTGCAGGGAATGTTCTTCCTGCTGATTCCGGTGGTGATTCTGATTCTGGCCCTCCGGTTCACGAATGTCAAACTGGCGCTGGACCGGAGCAGTGCGCCGAAGCCGGAGGATCCGGCAAAGGCGGAGCAGAAGGAGGAGCTGCCGCCGTGGAGTTTCCGCTCTCTGATGCTGATTGCCTTTCTGCTGAACATGGGATCCATCACGATTCAGAATCTTCTTCCGACCTGGCTGGTGAATGATCTCGGACTCGGCCTTCCGTTCGGAGGACTGAGCGCGATGCTGTTTGGAGCCGGCTCGGCGGCAGGTTCGCTGACGATCGGAGTTCTGATCCGCAAACGCCCGGCGAAACCGTTTATTCTTGGAGGGCTGGCGCTGGGGGTTCCGGTTCTGATCGGGTATCTTCTTCTGGCGCAATACCGTGCGGCCGCGCTTCTGATCTGTCTTGCCGGACTTCTGGCGAGTTCCGGCTATCCGATTCTGGTGGCGATGGCCCGGAATGCGGAGGGCGGACCCGGTCTGAGCGCCCGGATGGCGCTGATTGTCGGCGGGACATGGGGAATGGCCGGCATCATGCTTCTGCCGATCGGTCAGCTTGCGTATCGAATCGGCCTGGCTCCGGTGATGCATCTTTCGTGGATCTGCTATCTTCTCACGCTGACCGCCGCGCTTCTCACGCTGAAACGCCGCTGAGAAAAAACACAAACTTCCCGGACAAAAAAATCTCTTGCGCGCAAATTCAGGGAATTCAGGAGTTTGACCAAGGATGAAAATGGCGGTCTTCCCGGAGATCCCGGTAGAGAGCCTCCGCGAACCGCCATCCCAGTTCATACAGTGCGTTTTGCATTGCTCTCCTATTCTTGACTTTTCTTGACTTTTTTTTCAAAAAAAAGAGCAACGTTTTTTTTTTACGACAACGCTGCGGTTGCCCAGCTCATTTTTTTCGCCCAATCCTGGACCTGCTCAAACAGGTCATCAGGCAACTCCATTGAAAATTCATACGGTCTCATTTCTTGACTTTGTTTGACAATATAATCAAAAAAAAGCATTGTCAAGGGGAAATAATGATTTTTAATATTTTTCCTTGTCATTTCTTGATTTTTATGATATGTTAACACAAGACATGGAGATTTGAATGATTTTTTACAGGGACCGATTCAAAAAGCTCCGCGAACTTCGCGGAATGACAATGACGGACTTTGCAAAACAGGCATCCGTCACAAAACAATGTATCGAACAGTGGGAAAAGGGGAAATCTCAACCAAGAGCTGCCAAAATCTCCCGACTTGCAGAAATATTGCATTGTGAAATTTCTGACATTTCGGATCTGGCTGATCCGAATGCGAGAGACACCTTTGCAGCCGTTGATGAAGAATTGTCATTTATCATCGAAAAATGGGATCTGCTGACGGAGGTCGAGCAAGCTGAAATTTTCGGAATAGTCAAAGGCTGTGTTTTGAATAAAAAAACAAACCTTGCTGGCTAATGGCTGGCAAATAATAAGGGGGATCCCATGAAAATTAAATGTCCTTCATGCAAAGCTGAGTATGAAATGGCTGGAAATCAGGTGGACAGAAAATTCATCTGTTCAAACTGCAACACAAAATTTATTATCCGCAGCCAGGAATTTCCAATTCAAGCCGCAGACATGAAAACATCTGTTGAAATTGTAAACGATCTCCGGAAGCACTGCCCATTTTGCGATGAATTGATCTCCGTGAATGCCAAAAAATGCAAACACTGCGGAGAGTTTCTGGATGCAGAAAGACATAAAAATGAAACGCCAGTTATCATTAACAACAACATCAACAATATGGTGAATCGCAGCTCAAAATCCCGCGGAACGTATATTATCCTGGCAATATTTTTAGGGCTTCTGGGNNACCGGTCTAATTCAACTCGTCTTGACATGCACAGGTATAGCTGTACCGTTCGTTGTCGTCTGGCTTATTTTCGACATTCTGTTCACGACAAAAGACGGGTATGGACAACCATTTTCATAAAGCGTGACAGTCACACTTTTCCCTGTGACAGTCACACTTTTACACTCAAAAACAGGATGTGACAGTCACACTCGTGTTTTGTGACAGTCACACTTTGAATACGCGCGCGCGTTATATGATTTCGCGCGCACACGGTAATCATGAGTTT
>DDJH01000022.1:23658-24265 GCA_002338895.1 Lentisphaeria bacterium UBA1829
TTTTTGAAAACGAAACATCGCTGGAGATGCAGATTAATTTTTGCAGAGAATATATAAAATCACAACGAGGCGAGATCGTCGATATTCAGCAAGATGAATTTTTCTCCGGGAAGGATATGAAACGACCCGGTTTTCAAAAACTCATGAACGATCTGAAACGCGGGACCGCGGACTGGGAATGCCTCTGCGTTTACAAGCTGTCCCGCTTGACCAGATCCAGCAAAGATGGAGCTCAAATTTTCGAAGATCTCAGGACATGGAACAAGGGGTTTACCTCTGTGACAGAGCCAAATTTTGATTTTTCAACGCCAATGGGGAGGGCAATGCTCTCAATATTTCAGGCGTTCAACCAATTTGAGCGGGAGCAGACAGCCGAAAACACGCGGAACAAAATGATTTCGATTGCAGAACAGGGCGGATGGCCGGTCGGCGTTGTACCAGCGGGTTACAGGAGACGGGGAAAGCATGACAATGTTCTGGTAATTGACCCAAGAGAGGCGGAAATCATCCGTGGCGTTTATGAAATGTATGCTGCCGGATCGGAGGTTCACAGAATCGCCAGGAAATACGGAAAATCGCCTCAGTGGATTTACCACACCTTGAAAAA
>DDJH01000072.1:0-21728 GCA_002338895.1 Lentisphaeria bacterium UBA1829
CTGCTGAGTTCCGCTCCCGATAATTTTCTCTCCGCCCGATCGCCGATCCGCGCAAAACTTCGTCTGCACACCGCACCGGATACGCAGGGTACGGCAACGGTTACCGTCAAAAACTTCTTCAACGAGCAGCTCTTCCATCAGACTTTCCCGTTCCGCGCAGACAAAAAAGGCATTGCCGAACTACCCCTCTCCTTCGACGGCAAACTCGGAAAAGGGATCTTCATGATCCGCACCGATTACAAACTCGCCAATGGGCGCACCTGCTACGATCAGCACCGTCTGACCATTGCCGATTTCCTCGAAAACAAGCATCCTCTGAAGCGGATCTTTGCGAAGCAGTACGGCGGAACCGATCTGGATCAGCCCGACTTTCTCCGTCTTGCCGACCGTCTGCGCAAAGTCGGCATCGGATCCGAAACCCACTGCGGACGGAACGAAAAAATCTATCGCGACGCCTACCGTGCATTCGGAATCGAACCGATCGACGGCACCGTCTACAACCCTCTCTACACCAATGGACGGGAAAAAGTCGGATTTGCCATTCTCAAGCAGAAACCCTTCCGCGACTACCCTCAGATGAAGGATGTCGACAACATCCTGATCCGGGATTTCTATCTCGACGCAGGAGGAAAACTCACACCGGACTATCTGAAACGTCTCAAGCAGGCCGTCTCCACCTATGTTGCCGCCCATCCCTGGATCCCGGTCTGGGGTTTCGGCTACGAAGTCTTCGCCGGATTCCCCGTCAGCTGGTGGAGCAGAAAAAATGATCCGCAGGAGGCCGCCGAAAAGTTCGCCAAAATTCTCAAAGCCTTTGCAGATGGCGTGCGGGAGGTCAACCCCTCCGCCAGAATCTTCCAGGACCAGCCCTGCAATATGAATCCGGAATCCGGAATTGCCGAAACCGACCGTCTGCTCACCGCCTGCGACAAGCTCGGACTCAAATTCGACATCATCGGATTCCATCCCTATCGCTTCAGTCCCGAAAATCCCGATCTCGACGCCGACGCGCAGACCGTCTTCCGAATGATGAAAAAACATGGCTACTCCGATCGCACCCCCGTCTACTGGGGCGAAATGATGCACTGGGGCCCCTACAACATTCCCCAGTGGGGCACCCGTTCCTCCTCCTGGAGCGGAACCCCGATCACCTGGCCCGGTCACTGCACCCTCAGCTACGATATGGGATGGACCGAAAAACTCAGCGCCGCATGGCGCGCCCGCGCATGGCTGGTCGCACTGAAATATGCCGACCGCGTCATCGCGGCACAATCCGGAAACACCAACAACTTCGCACTCGACTATCTCTACACCCCCCGCGCATCCCAGATGGTCTCCAACACGCTCGGCAATATTCTCGGCAGCGCGACGTTCCGAAAGGACATCCGGTTCGCCCCCTTCATCCGCGCCTATGTCTTTGAAGATGCGCAGAAGCGTCCGGTTGCCGCAGTCTGGTGCCACAAGGATTCCGTCGATGAAGGGTATTCCGACGCACCCGTCGCAGAGGCCGATTTCGGCGACAGCCTCGAAACCATTCTCGACCTGATGAACCAGGAACGCTCCTTCCGTGCCGGAAAACTCCGCTTCCCCGTCATGAGCGCTCCGCTCTTCCTGCGCGGAAAACCGGGAACGCTCCCCCGGATGATCGCGGCGCTCGAACGGGCGCAGATCGTCTCCGGAGAAGGAATCTCGCCGCTTCAGATCTCCGCGAATCCCGTTTCCCCGGACCGCATGAAGATCTCCATGAAAAATTTCCTCTCCGCCCCCTTCCGCGGAACGTTCGGTCAGCAGAAAATAGAAATTCCCGGAAGCGGAACGGCGGATCTGGAACTGCCGATGCCCGAACCGCTGTCCGAACGGAAAATCGTTGCGGAAACGATCCGCCCGATCATCGCGGCGGAGAACGGATCGAGCTACTCCTACGATCTCTCCTTCCGCGCCGTCCGGATGTGCGTCGCACCGGAAAATGCGGATCTGAACTCGATCGACTGGAACCGGATTCCTCCTGTTCCGCTGACATCCTACTATCGCGGAAAAACGGATCCCTCGTTCCGCGCAGTCTGCCGGACCGCANNTCGTGGAAGTCACAGTGACGGATCCCGTCTTCGTCCACCGGGAGTTCCCCGATACGGCAAATCGCTGGGACAACGACTCCCTCCAGATCTATTTCGATCCGCTCGCCGACGCCCGTTCCCGCGAAATCCGCGGATATGACGACAACGATTACGACTACGCGGTCTACCCGAACGCCGCCGGCACCGCCTCGATCGTCTGGCGCTCCCGCACGGCGGACCAGCAGCTCGGACTCGGCATCTACGCGCCGAAGAACAACACCGTCGCCACGGAAATTCCCAGCTTCTTCTCCCGCACGAAGGACGGATACCGTTACCGGGTCTTTTTCCCCGCAGACTATCTCCTTCCGGCCGAACTGCGGAAAGGAAAAGCCATCGGAATCGGAATCATGGTCAACAATGTCAACGATCCGTCGCTTCCGCTCTACAAGCGCCGGAAGAGCGCGCTTTCCAACCTGACCGACGGAGCAGACTGCCATCAGAAGCCCCATCTCTGGCCGGTGTTCCTGCTCTGGGAAAACTGATGCCGGCATGAAAAGCGGGGTGCGCCGTTCTTTTCCGACGCACCCCGCCAATGACGCAAATCCGATTTTGTCCGTTACTTGGAGAAACGGGGATCGATATAATCCTTCAGCGCATCGAACAGATCGTTGGTCATGGCCTGAATTTCATCAAGTCCGAGCGTTGCCGCGGTCAGCGGATCGCAGGCGATCGCCTGGAAGATCTTGTGCCGGTCGCAGGCAAGAGCTCCTTCCGCACCGAGAATCTGGGCATTGATCATGCCGCGGTTCAGAGAGGCAAGCTGTTCCGGATAATTCTCGATCCGGCAGGGGAAGATGCCGCAACCGTTGACCAGGCACGGAACTTCGACAGCCGCTCCCGGAGGAAGGGTCGGAATCAGACCGTTGTTGATGACGTTCAAATTGGCGGAGAAGGTCTCGTTCTTCTCGATGGCGCCGATCACCTCGATGCAGTACTCCCCGCTGTTCTTGAGGTCGATTTCACGGGTGCCGTTCAGATACTCCTCGATGTGCTTGAGGTTGCGCTTCTGGAGTCCGCGGCAGATCTGGACGGAAGCTCCGCTGACACCGGCACTCATGGTGGCCCAGTTGATG
The DNA here is from genome assembly GCA_002338895.1 of Lentisphaeria bacterium UBA1829. Lineage (GTDB taxonomy): Bacteria > Verrucomicrobiota > Lentisphaeria > Victivallales > UBA1829 > UBA1829. The sequence continues at coordinate 3,188 of DDJH01000072.1, forward strand.
CCGTCGGAAATGTCCGGATAATCGCAGGAGCAGAACTTGTCGATCAGGTCCTGGCGCTTGCGGATGTAGGGGATGTATTCGGAGCCGTGGCCCGAGCTCTCGGTCGGGAAGTAATCGAAATGGCGCAGAATTTCAAAACGGACCTTGTCCTTCTTGTAGACTTCCGGCTTGTTCAGCAGTTCGCGGATCTTCGGATAGAGATTCTCCCCGTGCTGCTCGAATTTGAGCATGAACGCCTGATGGTTGACTCCGGCGGCATAGTAACGCACCGTCTTGGCATCAATGCCGAGATAGTTCGAAAGCGTATGGAGCGTTCCGCGGACGCTGTGGCAGAGCCCGATCACCTTGACCGTCTTCGCCCGGCGGCTGAGCGCAATGGTGTTCATCGACATCGGATTGACGTAGTTCAGAAGATAGGCGCCCGGACACACCTCCTCCATCGTGTCGAGCACCTCAAACAGATCCTTCAACGTCCGCAGACCGCGGAAGATTCCGCCCGGCCCCATGGAATCGGCAACCACCTGGTCCATGCCGTATTTCTTCGGAATGGAATATTCGATCTCCTGCAGTTCGATGGTCCCGGAGCGGAAGATCGTGACCACATAGTCCGCCCCTTTCAGAGCCTCCCGGAGATTGGTGGTGGCAACCGGGTGAAATTCCACGTTCAGTTTTCCGGAGATGATTTCGCCGAATTTCACGGCGAGGTCCAGCCGTCCCTGATCGATATCCATCAGGACCACTTCCGACGTCTTGCGCAGCGTCTCATCCAGCAGGATGTCCTTGATCAGATTCTGCGAGAAGATCACGCCTCCCGCTCCGATGATTGCAATTCTTGCCATTCTTCGACTCCTTTTTTATTTTTTTGTCGCGGACAAAATTGAATTTTTGATTTGTCCGTTTATAGTATATCTCAGGAAGAATGAATTTGAAATATGGATTTTTGAAACTTTTACTGGATTTTTGAGGCATTTCTGAACCATGAACCGCCACACCGTCAGAGAAACCGGCAATCGCGTGATTCTGTTTTCCCTTCACCGCCCGGAGCTGGACGCCTTTCCGAAGGTCGGTCTTCCGATCTATCCGCGCTCGACCGGGTATTTCCGCCGCTGCGCCGGCAGTACGGAAAGCGTTCCACCCGGCGAAAAACCGTTTGTGCAGTTCTACTGGTGCACACGGGGGGAAGGAGAGATGATCCGCGCACCCGGAGAGGAACCGGACCGGATCCGGGAAGGAGCGTTCTTCTACCGCCTTCCGATGGAACAACATGAATTCCGGGCCATCTCGCCGGAGTGGGAATACCGCTGGATTGCATTCGACGGGCCGTTCGCGGAATCGTTCATGCGTTCCTACAACTACCCGGCAGCCCCGTTTCACGCAGGAGAATGCCCGCATGAGCTGTTTCTTGAATTCGGCAGCCGGATGCAGGAGCTGACGCCGTTCTGCTGGAGACAGATGGTCTCCCTGATCTGCGACATTCTCGCAGCAGCCGGCGGAATGAACGCCGAAGGCACTCTCGAAAACCGCCGTCTTCAGGAGGCGATCCGCATCTGCCGGGAAAATTTCCACAATCCGAATCTGAACGTGAACTCGCTGGCGGAACGACTGGAGATCGACCGGACCACGCTCCGGCGTCTGTTTCTCCGGAAAATCAGCATCACCCCCTCCGAATATCTGGGACAGCTCCGTCTTCAGAAGGCGATCTCCCTGCTCAAGCAGACCGCCCATCCGCTGACGCGCATCGCGGAACTTTCCGGTTTTCACGACGTCAACTACTTCTGCCGCTCCATCCGCCGCAGCACCGGCCGGACCCCCGGAGAGATCCGCCGCATCGGCTGAACTCTCCGTTTTTCCACCTCCGCCCCGCCCGCTCCGCATACGGCGGAAAACTTCAGGATTTTTCCGTTTCGGATTTGATTTCTTCCCGGAAACGAGCTACTTTATACGATCAATTTCAAGGAGCGGAAACACTATGCCAAACGAAGTCAAAGCACTGGTCATCACCGGAGTCGGTCTGAACTGTGAAAAGGAAACGGCGGCGGCTTTCAACGCGGCCGGAGCAAAAACCTCTCTGATCCATATCAACGATCTTCTCTCCGGAAAGGAGACGATGGAACCCTTCCAGATTCTCGCATTCATCGGAGGATTCGCCTTCGGCGACCACCTGGGCTCCGGCACCGTGTTCGCCAACAAGATCAAATTCAAACTGAAAGAGGAACTGGACAAGTTCATCAATTCCGGCAAACTGGTGATCGGAATCTGCAACGGATTCCAGACTCTGACCCGGCTCGGACTGGTTCCGGCTCTCGACGGCCAGCGCTTCACGCAGCAGGCGGCTCTCGCCCATAACGATTCCGGTGTGTTCCGCGACGCATGGATCACAATGAAAGCCAATCCGAAGTGCCCGTGCATTTTCACAAAGGGCATCGACCGGATCCGGATGCCGATCCGTCACGGAGAAGGCAAATTCGTGGCTTCACCGGAGATGATTGAGAAAATCGAACAGGAAAACCTGGTCGCCCTCCGCTATACCGACGCGGAAGGCAACAAGCCTCAAGGCTTCCCCGACAATCCGAACGGATCCATTCATGACATTGCCGGAATCTGCGATCCCACCGGACGGGTGTTCGGGCTGATGCCGCATCCGGAGGCGTTCCTTTCACCCTACAACGCCCCGGACTGGCAGAAGCAGAAACTGCTCGGGAAGCTGCCGGAAAAGGGAGAGGGAATGATTCTCTTCACCAATGCGACCGAGTATGTGAAGAAGAATCTCTGAAAAAGGTTTTTTCATGAAAAACGGGAAGGAAATTCTCTGTCTGGCGCTTGGAATTCTCCTCGGGATCGCCGGGACGGTGTTCGGAGGGATCCTCTATCTGCGGACCCAGCTGATCCGGGAGTATCCGCTGGGGGCGATGGAGTTTTCCCGTCTTGCGGCGGAGATTCCGTCCGCGGCCCGCAGTGTCGAGGGGTGGAGCGCGACCGCGGCGGGATGCGCCCTTCCCCGTCCGGCGGACGGCAGTCCGCTTCAGTCGTTCCGGTTCTGCAACCCGAACTATGCCGGAGAGCTGATCCGCAATGAGTCGGAACGGAAAATCGCGGCGATCCTTCCCTGCGGAATCGCGTTCTACACCAAGAGCGATGGACAGGTGTACGCATCCAAACTGAATCTTCCGCTTCTGGGGCGTCTTCTCGGAGGAAATGCCGCTCTTCTTTTTCCGCGGAACATTGAACCGGATCAGCTCGTCATTCTGGAGAGAGCCGCGAAAAAAACATCAAAATAACTCTCTTTTTGATCCATCCGGTTGAAAAACACAAAAGAAATGCTATCTTTACCAAACGAAAAAAAACCACTCATAATTTAAGGAGAAATGGTAAAATGGTAAAAATCCTGCACGACAGTGATGCTGACGCATCGGTTTTGAACGGTAAAACCGTAGCTGTGATCGGCTATGGCAGTCAGGGATCCGCACAGGCCCTCTGCATGAGGGATTCCGGAGTGAACGTGATCATCGGTTCCAGACCCGGCCCCTCCTTTGATCGGGCGGTGGCGGACGGCTTCCAGGTCATGTCCTTCTCGGAGGCGGCGGAAAAGGCCGACATCATCCATATCCTTCTTCCCGATGAATATCATGGACCGGTCTACAAGACCTACATCGCCCAGTACATGAAACCGGGCAAGACCCTCAGCTGCTCCCATGGATTCAACGTGGTCTTCGGCGAAATCGTTCCGCCGGCCGGCGTGGACGTGATCATGGTTGCTCCGAAGAGCCCCGCGACGGAAGAGCGCAAAGCCTTCTGCGCCGGATTCGGCGTTCCGGGTCTTGTTGCTGTCAAGCAGAACGCTTCCGGCAAAGCCCTTCAGACGGCTCTGGCAATGGCGAAAGCAATGGGCTTCACCCGCGCCGGCGTTCTGGAGTGCACATTCGAACAGGAAACCTACGAGGATCTGTTCGGCGAGCAGAACGTGCTCTGCGGCGGCTGCGTCGACCTGATGAAATACGGCTTTGAAGTCCTGGTGGAAGCCGGATATCCGCCGGAAATGGCATACTTCGAGTGCATCCACGAACTCAAACTGATCGTTGACCTGATCTATGAGGGCGGCATCCAGAAGATGAACAAGGTGATCTCCAACACCGCGGAATTCGGAGAGTACTACAACGGCCCGAAAATCATCACTCCGGATGTCAAGGAGCGCATGAAAGAGTCTCTGAAGCGCATCGAGTCCGGCGAATTTGCCAAGGAGTTCCTGAAGATGATCCGCGAAGGCAAGGGCGAACTGCTCAAGGCCAAACGCGAGGAGCTCGGAAAGCACATCGCCGAAACGACCGGCGCGAAGATCCGTGCTCTGTTCGAGCGCAAGACAAAATAACAGACCGTTCAAACGGTCTCAGTTTTTCAAGGCTGGCACGTTCGGTGCCAGCCTTTTTCATCTCTGAACTACCTGTTTTCCTTCCGTTTTTCCCATGATTCTGCGCGACAAGACTTTTTACAAGACCTTTTTCTATTTTTTCGTGATTCTGGTTTTCCAGAACATCATCCGTTTTGCGGTCAATCTGACCGACAACATCATGCTGGGGTCCTACCATGAGAGTGCGCTGGCGGGAGCGACCGCGGTCAACCACCTCCAGTTTGTGCTCCAGCAGGCGGTGATGGGAATCGGGAACGGACTGGTCATCCTCGGAACACAGTACTGGGGACAGAAGCGGACCCGTCCGATCCGCCGTCTTTCGGCCATCGCGATGTGGTTCGGACTTCTGGCGGGAATCCTCCTGTTCGGAGCGACCGTTCTGTTTCCGCGGGCCCTTCTGCAACTGTTCACATACGACGAGGAGATCATCAACGAGGGGATGAAGTATCTGGAAACGATCCGCTACTCCTACCTCTTCTTCGCGGTGAGCGTGATTCTGACCGAGACACTGCGCGCGGTGGAGATCGTCCGGATCTCCCTGTATGTGGCGCTGGTTGGACTGGTTGCGAATTTCTGCATCAATTTTGTTCTGATTTTCGGACATTTCGGATTTCCGGAAATGGGGATCCGCGGCGCGGGAATCGGAACTCTCACGGCCCGGATTCTGGAACTGGTGACGGTACTGATCTTTCTGCGTCTGAAGGGCAGTGCGCTGAATCTCCGTCTGGTCTCGTACCTGCATATCGACCGGACGCTGCTGCAGGATTTTGTGCGGGTATCTTCTCCGCTGATTCTGGTTTCCGTACTCTGGGGACTTTCCACGGCGGCGCAGACCATGATTCTCGGGCATCTCAACTCCATTGCAATCGCGGCAAACAGCGCGGCAAACGCGCTCTACCTCTCGCTGAAAGTGGCGATGATCGGCGCCTGTTCGGCGGCCTCCATCATGATCGGAAAGGCCATCGGAGAGGGGCGGATCGAGCGGGTCAAGGATTATGCACAGACGCTGCAGGTGATCTTCATCTGTATCGGTCTTGTTCTGGGGGCGTCGATCTACCTGCTGCGGTCTCCGTTTCTCAGTCTCTACAATCTGTCGCCGGAGACGCTGTCGATGTGCTATCAGTTCCTCCTGATTCTCAGCATCACCGGAATCGGAACCTCTTATCAGATGCCAACCAACAGCGGAATCATCAGCGGAGGCGGAGATACCCGGTTCATCATGTTTGTCGACATCATCAGCATCTGGGGTATCGTTCTGCCGATCTCCGCGCTCGGTGCGTTTGTCTGGCACTGGAGCCCGGTCGCCGTCATGGTCGCGCTCAACAGCGATCAGGTTTTCAAATGCATTCCCGCCTTCATCAAGGTCCACTCCTACACATGGATCAAAAAACTGACCCGGGCTGAAGTATGATCTCCGATTCCGAATGGGAAAATCTGAAACGCCGCCTTGCCGCTTCGCGTTTCCGCTCCCGGTTCCGGCTGAATCCATCGGAACTGCGCGCGGTTGCGGAACATGGATTCGACACGATTCGTGCGCAATGCGAAAAATTGATCCGTCAGCGTCTCGCTCCGGCCTGTCCGGTCAACGACGGGAAACAGACTCCGATGCGCGGACATCCCTGCTTTCCCGCTCAGCATGCAACCGGCTGCTGCTGTCGATCCTGTCTGCAGAAATGGCACGGAATCCCACCCGGACGCCCGTTGACCGAAGCGGAAATCCAGCGCATTCTGGATATTCTCCTGCGCTGGATCCGGGAACATTCCGACGGTGCGGATTCCATTCCCCATACGCCGGATCTGTTCTGACTCCGTCCGCTTTCCCGCATTCCCCCTCTTTTCTGGAGGAACGTCCCTCCCCCTCAGGGATGAGTTCTTCCGTCTTATTTCGAATGTTTCAGAATAAAATCGACGATCGGCTGCGGATTTTCCAGACAGTGGGGATGATGCTTTGCTCCATGCCGGTAAATCACTTCGATGGGTCCGCCCAGTTCCCGATAGCGTTTTTCAAGCAGCATGGTATTCTCTTCCGCCGGGACCACCTCGTCCGCATCGCTGCAGAGATGGAGAATCGGCACGTGCGCATCCGCCAGCTCCTTCAGATGATCCACCGGATTGTCCGGATACGCCATCGCCTGTTCCTCCGTGAAATTCCAGGCTTTGAGACAGTTTTTCCAACCGTCGGCCGATCCGGGCCCCTTCCCTTTTCCTCCCGGCCAGCTCTTGAAGTCGCAGACCGGATTGTCCAGATAGAGACAGCTCACCTTTTCCGGGTTCTTCGCCGCCCAGCTGTAGACATCCAGACCGCCACGGCTGTATCCGACCGGAACGCACTTTTTGCAGAACCCGATGGACGTCAGGAAGTTATAAAGCATGTCGAACCGGCGGTTCGACTCCGGCGATCCATACAGTTCATTGATTTCGATGTGCGCAACATACCATCCGAGATCCAGCATTGCCCAGTCGGCATTCGGGAAGGCGCCGAAGAAACGGGCGCGCCAGTACCAGCGTTTTTCCGGAGAGGGCGTCGTATTCGGCTTCACCAGACGGCACAGGATTCCGTCCAGATGGAAGTTGAGACACTCATATCCGCACCAGTCCGAAACAAATCCCGGATAGTCCGTCTTGAACCCGTTGATCTCCAGGGAAAGCGTCCGGGAAGCCAGCATCTTCTTCAATGTTTCCGCAATATGATCCGCCTGCACCTGAATGCCCGCATCCACATAGTGGAATCCGTCGGGCGAACGGTATTCCGGGTGATCCAGCATCAGGGAATAGAGATCGTCAGTGGGGACATGAAGATGTTTCATCACCTCTTCCGCGATCCGGTTGCGGCGGAGAACGACCGGATTCAGATCCGGAGAAAGCGTCTCCGTATGGTCGCGGAGCGTAATCGGAGTCGACGACCGCCAGCAGAGACGCGCCCTCGTGTTGATCCGGAGGAACTCAACAAGATCCGTCAGTCCTTTCCGGTACGCCTCATCGGAGCATTTCAACCCATGGAGCCCGTTGTTGAAATAGATCAGATCAACCGGATAATCCGACAGCGCCACTTCCAGCTCCCGGTAAAAGGCGGGATCCCCGACAATCTTTGATGTGGAAAACCCACCGATCGTCGCCACATTCTTCATGCGTTCCGCCACCTGCGAACGATGTCCGACAACGATCGAATCCCCGATCAGCAGAATCCTCGGCAGGGAGGGCTGATCCGTATCGGCCCAGTACATCTGGTTCCATTCGATTTTTTCCCGGTTCATTGTGCACCTTTTTTCGTTTTTTCAACAGTTTTCTCAACCTTTTTATTGACGGGCGAGATCATGCGCATTGCATAATTTTTTCGGATATTGCTCTTGCTGTCCCAGGGGAAAACCTGCTCCTGAACAACCAGCGGCAGTCTCTTCAGCAGCTCCTCCGGAAGACGCTGGAAATACCGATGCTGTGAAACCAGAAGAATTCTCTCCCCCTCCTTCTCCTTCAGCAGCGACTGCAAAGCCTCCGCATTCGGAATCGATTGAATCTTTCTGTCCTGCCCCAGATAGAAGACCGCATCCGTAAACGGTTTCCAGAAAAAGTAGACATTCTCCTGCGGAACATTCATCCGCACCGCCGACTGAACCATCTCCTGGAAGGTGCGTTTCGCCGTCCGGAACTGCGAGAAAGTCGGGATCAGGAACACAAAGACCAGAAGAAGGATCACATAAACGGAAAAAATCGATTTCGCCAGATTCTTCTCCGCAAGCAGACGTGTAAACGGCGTCTCCGGTCCGTTCAGCCGATACATGAACATTCCAAGAATGAACACCGCCGCCGAAAGCGAGATCAGAAGACGCGGCAGCTGCTTTGTCAACACCTCAAACTCCTTCGGCACCAGCGAGGGAAACAGCATCAGCACCACGCCGAAGAAGATGCACAGAAACAGCGCCTCCATCGGCAGAAAGCGGAACAGCCACAGAATCACTCTCTTGGTCTTTTCCACCCAGAGATCCACCGCCTGACGATCCACAAACAGCGCCGTCAGAATCGCGCAGTATGGAAGGATCGGCAGAATGTAGTAGTGACGGCGTGATCCGGAAATCGAGAAAAACAGGAAAATCGCGATCATCGTCCAGCAGAGCCACTTCTCCGGCTGTGTCAGAGACTTGCGTCTGCGGAACGCGTCAATCACCGCAAGAATCAGTATCGGACTCCACGGAATCGTCAGCCGGGGAATGTGGATCAGATAGATGTAAAACCCTTCATCATCATGATCAAACGGCGCAAAATAACGAATGATGTTCTCCCGGATCGCAAGAGAAATTCCGCTCGTTTTCAGCGTTCCGTCGAAATCAATCAGATTCTGCGTCGACGGCGCCACCGCCGGTGCAATCACTCTTGCCAGCTCAAACGGAATCAGATAAACGCAAACTCCGATCGCCAGCGCAAGCAGGGATTTCCAGTTGATATGGTACTTCACCTTCTTCGACAGCAGCATGTCGNNTACCCGAAAACTCCTCTCTTCCCGATACGCCAGATACCATGCCACCGCCCCCGTGCAGAACGCCAGATTCACCATATCCGCCTCGCCCAGCCGTCCCCAGAAGGCAAACGAGTAGAACGTCAGAAAAATCCAGGCGGAAAGACGCGCAATCTCCGCGCTCCAGAAACGTCTCACAATGGAGATCAGCGCCGCCAGCGCCGCCAGCGNNGGCAGACGAGCCGTGAACTCCGTCACAACCTTGCTGTTGAAAATCGACGTCATCACGATCGTCCAGTATCCGAGCAGGGGCTTGTCGAAATACGGATCAAAATTGATCGTCGGATGTAGATAGTCCCCCGTCAGGAACATCTCCCGCACCACCTCCAGCCAGCGGGATTCCGATCCATGCGCGGGTGCCACTCCCAGATTGGCGATCAGAAGAAAGCCCGCACAGATCCACAGCGGCAGCCAGGTCACCACCTTCTTCTGCGATTCCGTGAGCGGCTGCTCCACCGGAGAAAGAGTCTCCCCCTTCCCGCTCTTCTGGACAGGAAGCTGGCGATCCGGCTTGTTCACTTTCATGCCAGAACCTCCTTGATCGCGGCAACCACGTCATCCTGATCCTTCTCCGTCATGGACGGGAAGAGCGGAATGGAGCAGATCCGGTCGGAGTTCCATTCGGTATTCGGAAGCATGCCCGGTCTGCACCCCATCTGCTCCCGATAATATTTCTGGAGATGGACACAGCGGAAATGCAGTCCCGTTCCGATATTTTTCTCCTTCAAGGCCGCCATGAACTCGTCCCGGTTCAATTTTCCCTTCACAACACGGACGACAAACAGGTGCCACGCATGTTTGAAATCATAAGACGGATCGCTCAGAGGAAGAATCTCATCGATTCCGCTCAGCAGCTCCCGGTAGCGGAGCGCCAGTTCCGTGCGCCGGGCGTTGATCTCTTCAATCCGGGCAAGCTGACCGAGGGCCAGCGCCGCCTGCATATCCGGCATGTTGTATTTATATCCCGGTTCGACCACCTGCGCCTGCGGGGACCTGCCATGGGTCAGACGATCGTAGGCATCGACCCCGAGTCCATGGAATTTCAGACTGCGCATCCGCTTTCCGAGCTCTTCCTCATCCGTCACGAACATTCCCCCCTCGCCCGTCGTGATATTCTTGATCGGATGGAAGGAGAACATCGCACTGCCCGAAGATCCGATCAGACGCCCCTTGTAACGGGTTCCGAGCGCATGCGCCGCATCCTCGATCAGACGGATCCCGTGCTTCGCCGCGATCGCCCGCAACGGATCCAGATCCACGCTCGCTCCGGCGAAGTGGACCGGAACAATCAGACGGGTCCGCGGAGTGATCCGGGCCTCCACCTCCTCCGGATTGACCATCAAAGTATCCTTGTCCACATCGACAAAGACCGGAGTCGCCCCGGCCAGAACGGTCAGATTCACCATGGAAACCCAGGTCATCGACGGTGTGATCACCTCATCGCCCGGTCCGATTCCCAGCGCATGAAGCATCACCTCCATCACCCCGGTCTCCGATGTCATCGAGACCGCGTCGGAAGCTCCGAGATAGGCTTTGAAATCAGACTCGAACTGCGCAACCTTCGGTCCGGTGGTGATCCATCCGGAACGCAGAACATCGACAACGGACTGAAGATCATTCTCCTTCAGATCCGGTTTGGAAAACGGAAGAAATGTATCTCTCATCTTTATTCTCTCCAAGCTCCCTGATTGAGAAGCGTTAAAATTTCAATATTCCTGATTGGTGTCCGGATTGACGAGTTTGAACTGCTCCATGTGCATCGTCGGATCCGCCCGGAAGGAGAGATCCTTGCCATAGCGGTCCTCCAGATCCTTCAGCAGTTCGGCGTCGTCGTTCTTCAGACGCATCAGAACGGTCGGATGCATAATCACCCGCACCGACATGTTCCGCGATTTCCGCTTCAGAAGCTCCTTCAGACGGCGCTGAATCTCCACACTCATGCTCACCGGCGATTTCACCCGTCCCGTTCCGTCGCAGTACGGACAGGGATCGTATACGGCGTCCTTCACGCTCTCGTGTTCCCGCTGCCGCGTCATCTCCATCAATCCGAACTTGCTGATCGGCAGCAGACGGGTCTTGGCGCGGTCCTGTTCCACATATTTGGCCATGGCCTTCTGAACCGCTTCCCGGTCCCGCTGGGTCCGCATGTCGATAAAGTCGATCACGACAAGGCCGCCCACGTTCCGCAGACGCACCTGCCGGGCGATCTCCTCCGCGGCTTCCAGATTGGTCCGGAGAATATTTTCCGGCTGGTCCTTCGCATTTTTGTTCTTGCCGGAGTTGACGTCGATCGCAACCAGCGCCTCCGTCTCGTCGATGCAGATGTAGCCGCCGCTCGGGAGCTGGACAACCCGGTTGAACACCGTGGCGACCTGCTCCGAAACCTTGTACCGTTCAAACACCGGCTGGGCGCGGTTGCTCAGCGTGATGCGGGTGTCGTAACAGCCGAATTCGGCAAAGTCGGCTTTCAGTTTCCGGGCGGCCTCGGGGTTGTCCACAACGATTTCGTCGATGTCGTCCGAGAGGAAATCGCGGACCGTCCGTTCCAGCAGATCGGGCTCCCGGTACACGATCGCCGGCGCACTCTTCTCTTCCAGCGCATTGCTCGCCGATTCCCAGATCTTGAGAAGCATCTGAAGATCCTTTTCAAAATCCTCCGTCTTATGTCCCTCCCCGATGGTGCGGCAGATCAGACCCATGCCTTCGGGAACATCCAGTTTTGCAAGAATTTTGCGGAGCCGGTCCCGTTCCTTCCGGTCGTCGATCCGGGACGAAAGCCCGATATGATCGGAATACGGAAGAAGCACCAGATACCGGCCGGGAATTGTGATATTGGTCGAAACGCGCGCACCCTTGGTCCCGATCGGCCCTTTGGTGATCTGCACAAGAAGTTCGGAGTTTTCGGGAAACATTTTCGGAATGTCGGCAACCGTGATCTTCCCGCTGTGCAGTTTGGTTTCAAACTCCTTCAGGCGCTGCGCCTTGTTGGTTTTCCCGACCAGTCCGCGGATCCGGTCCGCCACCTTGGAGAGCATGGAGCCTTTCTTCCGGCGTTTGGCGGGAAGTGCGCCGTCGGCCTCCATGTGACGGATGTCGTCCAGCATGTCGTAGGAGGCGGGAAGCATATCCTTGTAATGGAGAAACGCGTTTTTCGCCGCACCGATGTCCACAAAGGCGGCCTCCAGTTTCTTCTCCAGATGGGTGATGCGCCCCAGATAGATGGAGCCGGCGAGGAGTTCATCCTCATCCCGACGTTCGATTTCGTATTCTTCCAGTCGGCCGTTTCGCAGCAGTGCAAAGCGGGTCTCCAGCTCCTCGCAGTTGAGAATAATCTGTTTTTTGTTTTTCATGAATCTGATTTCTTTTCCTGAATAGATGGTTTCGGTTCCGACGGCGGAGGAAGAGGTCCGTCGNNCCTGTTTGACGAGTCCGGGGTTGCCGAGTCCGCGGATGAAGTCCACCGCATTCATCTCCCGGGAGCCTTCGGGTATGATTCGGAGAATTTCTATGGCTCCCCGGCCGCATGCGACGATCCACCGTTTCTCACACAGCAGCGTCGTTCCGGGCTTTCCGCATCCCGGAACCTGCCGGGCCTCGGTGATCTTCACCAGCTGGATCCCTCCGTTCTTCCCCGTAATGCGGAATGTCGAGGCCGGCCAGGGGTGGTACGCGCGAATCTTGCGTTCCAGAATTTCAGCCGGTTCCTCCCAGCGGATGGATCCGTCGGATTTATGAATTTTCCGGGTAAAAGTGGCTTTTGATTCGTCCTGCGGCACCGGACGCAGTCCCTCCGCGATGCGTCCGATGATCTCCGCAATGGACCGGGCCCCGAGTTCCGACAGGGCAATTTCCAGAGTCTGCGTATTCATATTCGGCGGCACATCCATTGTCGTAATGGAGTAGATCGGCCCGGTATCCAATCCCTTGTCCATCCGCATGAACGTGATCCCGTTGACGGTATCCCCCGCCAGAATCGAGGAGGCCAGCGGCGATGCCCCGCGGTACTTCGGCAGAATGGATCCGTGAACATTCAGGCATCCCAGACGCGGAAAATTCAGCAGTCTCTCCCGCAGGATCTGCCCGAACGAAACCACCACCACAATATCGGGCTGCAGCTCCTCCATCAGCTGCATGAACTCCTCCGACGAGACGGAGCTCACGCGGCGGCAGGGGATCCCCACCGCGTCTGCAAATCCCCCCAGCGGAGTCGGTTTGGGCAGGCGTTTCCGTCCGGACGGCTTATCCGGCTGGGTTCCCACCCCGACCAGTTCGATATTCTCCGCCCGGCTCAGCGCATCCAGAAAGGGCACCGCAAATGCGCCTGCTCCGAGAAAATAGACTTTGATTTTGTTTTTCTGCATAAAATACGCGAAACTCTCCATCGGCTCTAAGAAGGTCTTAATCTACCACAGTTTATTCACTTTCGCAAATCGGAGAGTCCATTTTATTCAATAAATGATAAAACTTTAATCTTTTTTCCGGGTCATGGCTTCGCGTTCCGGCGGCGTGCGGCGCGCGCGGATGNNCTCCCGCGCACTCTCCGCGACCGGATAAGAAGCGGAACGGCGAACTCCGGGAAACCACAGAATCTCTCCCTCCTCCGTCCGGAGAAGCGGATGGGAATTGCGGGAATACGCTTTGATCCCTCCTTCCGAACAGAGCTTCTTCACGAGAAGCGCATGGTGCTTCCCGAACGGGATCATCCGATCCCCGTCGCGACGGGGGGATAGAATCAGCTTCCGGGGAAGATCCAGAGAAAAGAAAACGGTCATCGGATCCCTGTTTTGCAAATCGAGCGTTTCATCTGTCCGTTTGACCCGCTCCGCCTGAAGCAGAAACTCTCCGAAGCGGCAGATCGGCATCCGTTCCAACTCCCACTCCACCGGTTCGCATGGCATCTCCCGATGCTGAAGGGAAACCGTGTCACGCTCCACCGTCAGAAAGCAATCCGGATTCCCCGCAAGCGGAATGCGGCGACACTCCCCGTTCTCCGGCGGATGACTCACCGCTTCGGCAAACCTCTCCAGAAGCGCCGAATCGGGAAGAACAGAAATTCCCGACTTCTCCAGAAAAAGCCGAAGCACACGGCACCGGATCGCCGGATGCAGAGACGACCACTGTGCCGGAGTCATCCGTTCACCCGTTCCGAACACTCTCCGCGCCTCCCGTTCCAGATAATCCGCATCCTCCTCCAGCACCTCCAGCGAGCGGCGCAGTCCGCCCGCCGCATAGGGGAAACGGTTCAGAAGAGACGGGATCAGCGTCAGACGCAGAAAATTCCGTCCGCAGAAATCGGAAGCGTTGGACGAATCGGTCCGCCAGACCTCTCCCGCGTCCCGGAGACGCCTCTCCATCTCCTCTTTTGAGTACGCAAGCAGAGGGCGCACAAAGCGGATCCCCTCCACCTCGGAACACAAACGCAGCGACGTCAGCCCGGACACATTGGATCCGCGCATCAGCCGGAGCAGCAGATTCTCCCTCCGATCCTCCGCCTGATGTCCCAGCGCCACCACGGAAGAGGGATTTTCCCGGATCAGTCGTTTCCATTCCGTCAGCCGGGCGTTTCGCGCGGCGGCTTCCAGTCCACCCTCTCCCACGGCGGAGTCCAGATGCAGACGAATGCTCAGGAACGGGAGATTCTCCTGCCGGCATTTTTCTCTGCACCACGCCTCGTCCGCCTCGCTCTCCCTGCCGCGGAGTCCGTGGTTGAAGTGGACCGCCCGGAGCTGAAAATGAAAAGGCGCTGAAATCATTTTCAGCGCCAGAAGCAGATAGAGACTGTCCGATCCTCCGCTGAATCCGCAGAACACAATCCTTCCTTTCAGGATTTCCGCACACGCAGCGGGAAGCGGAAAACTCATAACACGCTTTCGACTTCCTTGACCAGTTTGGCCTTGTCCTGAACACCGACGAACTGTTTGACGATTTCGCCGTCCTTCAGAATAAAGACCGCGGGAATGGTCCGGACCGCGAATTTCTTTGCCAGGTTCGGCGCCTCTTCGACGTTCATTTTCACGACAAGCGCCTTTCCGTCCAGTTCATTGGCAACCTGATCGAGAACGGGGGCGAACATTCTGCACGGTCCGCACCATTCCGCCCAGAAATCGACCACGACCACACCCTTTGCGGTGTTTGCATCAAATTCTTCTTCTGTAAAATGCTTGACTTCAGCCATTTTTCAACTCCTTCATCATTTGCTCTGCTGTACCCTGTTTTTTCAACGAGCGGGGGACAAGGGAAAGGTACCCTCTTTTTCGGATTTGTCAAGCGTTCCGGAAAAGATTTCCGCTCCTCCGGAGGAACGAAATTGGAGGAAATTCATCCCTGAACTTGAAAAAAAGAGAAACCGTGATACATTTTTCAAACAAAAATGCAAAGCGCATCATTACGGAGAGAGAAAAAATCATGGCTCGTGACGCGAAACAGATCCCTGTCGGCCCCCTCCTCGGTGACCGGATTCTTGTCCTGCCCGGGAAATTGACGAAAGATGAGGTTCTCAATACGCTGATCGATCTGCTCGCGCAGGTCGACGGCATGGTGCCGCGGGATGATCTGGCATGGGGAATCTTCCACCGGGAAAGCCTCATGAGCACCGGAATCGGAAACGGGATCGCGGTTCCGCATGTCCGGCTGGACAGCATAGATTCCCCCAGCATGGCGCTGGCGGTCTGTCCGGAAGGAATCGCAGACTACCAGTCGCCGGACAATCAGCCGGTGAAACTGGTGTTCATGGTGGTCGCGGGCGGACAGCAGCGGGCAACCCATCTGAAAATTCTCGCCTCCATCGGTTCCCTGTTCTACGACGGCCGTCTGAAGGCGGCTTTCCTTGCATCCCCCGATCCGAAGAGCTGTCAGGAAATCCTTGCCCGCGCGGAAGCGTAAGGGGGCTGTCGTTTCCGGAACAGGGGATATCTGTTCCTGCGCTTCTTCGTCTCCCGGAATCGGAAAAGCGTCGATATTTTGCCTTAACTTGAAAAATTGGAAGAAGAAGATATCATTATTCGGAATTCTTTGACCAGCTGAAAGGAAATCAAGAATGGGAAAGACTCCAGTCAAAGTCGGCATCTGGGGACTCGGAAGAGCCGGATGGGGAATGCATACAAATGAAATCGACCGATATAAAGACGAATTCAAAATCGTCGCCGGTTGCGACAAGGATCCGGAACGGCCGGCCATGCTCGCCAAACGCTATCCGGGATGCAAATGCTATACGGATGCGGAAGCCTTCCTCGCGGATCCGGAAATCGAAGTGGTCTCGGTTGCGGTGCGTTCGCCCCAGCATATCGACTATGGAATCCGCGCGCTGAACGCAGGGAAGATTGTTTTCCTGGAAAAACCGGTCGGGCTTTCCGGCGAAGGTCTTGCAAAACTTGAGGCGGCCATGGCCGCTCATCCGGGCAGACTCTATTTCCGCCACAACAGACGGTTTGAGGCGGCATTCAACCATATCCGGGAGATCATCGACAGCGGAATTCTCGGAAAGGTCTATGAAATCAAACTCTGCCGTCACAACTTCAGCTACCGGGACGACTGGCAGGCCATCCTCGACTGCGGCGGCGGCCAGCTGAACAACTGGGGGCCGCATCTGATCGACCACGCCCTCCGGCTTCTGGACTCCCCGGTCGCGGACATCTGGAGCGACCTGAAAAACATCAACGGTCTCGGCGACGCGGAAGACACGGTCAAACTGATTTTCCGCGGAGAAAACGGACGGATCATCGATGTGGAAATCTGCGGAGGAGTCGCCCTCCCCGCTCCGGTCTATGCGGTCTACGGCGACCGGGGATCGCTGATCTGCGAGGATGAACAGGATATCCGTCTGCGCTATCTGGATCCGAAAACACAGCGCCCGACCGGAAAAGCCACCGCGGCCACGCCCCCCGTCGACAACTCCTTCCAGGGGTCTTATGAACTCAAATGGATCCGCAAGACCATCATGGTCGAACCGGCGAACGGATACACCGTCAACGACATCTATCACCATCTTTATCTGGCGATCCGGGAGGGCGTTCCGTTCCCGATCAAGACCGAAGAGGCGCTCGACGTGGTCCGGACAACCGAAAAGATCAAACGTCAGAACCCCGCATTCCGTCAGAAAATGGACGAATTCGGAAAATAAGCGCCCGTCTTTCCTGATTCACTCGGGAAGATACGGGTCAAATCCGGCCGGAGATCGTGTTCAACATCTCCGGCTTTGTTTTTCGGACCGGGAAACGGAGGTTGCAGAATGCCGGCAGTCCGCAGAAAAAAGACTCTGACCGAACAGGTGGTGGAACAGATTCTCTCCGAAATCCGCAGAAGGAGGCTGCGAAGCGGCGATCCGCTTCCGACGGAGAGCGAACTGATGCAGCTTTTCGGAGTCTCCCGCGTGGTGCTGCGGGAGGCGTTCTGCTATCTGAAGGGACTCGGACTGATTGTCTCCCGCCGGGGGAGCTGTCTCCGGGTTGCCAATCCCGGACTGATTGATCTGCTCGAAAACCTCATCGGCCGGATCATTCTTCCCGAAGCGGAGATGATCAATGAACTCTTCGAGCTGCGCAGGACTCTGGAACTCGGATGCATCGCGGACGCCGTGGAAAATGCGGATCCGAATCAGCTGGAAGCCATCGAAAATGCCCGTCTGCTGTTTGAAGAGCTCTCCCGGGAGACCCCGCCGGATCCGCGGAAGCTGGACGAGGCGGAAATCAATTTCCACATCGCGCTTTTCCGCTCCTCGGAATGCCGGATGCTCGGTGTGGTCATGACCGCTCTGCGGGAGTTCTTTCATCACCGCATCTGGCGCGAAAACGATGCGAACTGGTGCACGCCGGAAAATCTCCGGAAACTTTGCGCGGAACATCGGAATATCGCCAACGCGTTCCGTTCCCGTTCTCCGGAAGAGGCGTATTCGGCGATCCGGAACCATCTGCGGAAGGTCTGACGGAAACAGGGATTTCCCGGGGAAGGCAAAACAACAAAACGATGCGGAATGCGTCGGCAAAAAACGGATTTTCTCGAAAATCACGATGGAAGACTCTTGATTTTCAGGAAAAACTGAGTATAATTACCTCAATTATTCAATGATTTTAACAGAGGTCGGCGGGATTTGCCCACTTCCGCCGGATCCGCGGAAAAGAACTTGCACATGGAAGAGAAAAAGATTGTCATCGGCGGATGCGGACCGGCCGGGCTGACTGCGGCCTGGCGGCTCGTTCAGGAAGGATACCGGCCCCTGCTGCTGGAGGAAACAGATCAGATCGGGGGGCTCTCCCGGACCGAGAAGTATCATGGAAACTGTCTGGACATCGGCGGACACCGCTTTTTCACAAAGAGTCCGGAAGTGAAGGAACTCTGGCATTCGCTCTTTCCGCTTCAGGGAAGTCCGGCGAAGGATGACATTGCGCTGAATCATCCGGTGGAGCTGGCGGACGGCGGACCCGATCCGGAGCGGTCGGAACGGGTGATGCTGAACCGGACAAGAATTTCAAGAATTTTTTACAGGGGGCATCTGTTTGATTATCCGCTGTCGCCCTCGTTCGGGACTCTGCTGAAGCTGGGGATCGGGAACAGCATCCGGATTTTCTTCGGATATCTTGCGGTGCAGTTTTTCAAACGGAAGGAACGGTCGCTGGAGGATGCGATCTCCT
>DDJH01000072.1:21744-26671 GCA_002338895.1 Lentisphaeria bacterium UBA1829
TGATTTCTACATCAACCGTTTCGGGAAGCCGCTGTATGAGACGTTTTTCCGGGATTACACCCGGAAGTTATGGGGAATTTCTCCAGCGGAGATCGCTCCGGACTGGGGACGGCAGAGAGTGAAGGGGCTTTCGTTGTGGAAGGCGCTGTTCTCCGCGGTGGCGGGACCGTTCTGCCGGAAAAAGGAGACGTCGCTGATTGAATCCTTCGAATATCCCAAGCGCGGACCCGGTCAGTACTGGGAGTGCATGGCGGAGGAGATCTGCAAACGCGGAGGGACGATCCGTTTTCATGCGAAAATCACCGGGGTCCGCACGGAAAACGGAAAGGTCGTCGAAGTGGAATACCGGGAAAATGGAACGGTTCAAAAAGAGAGATGCGACACCTTTTTCTCCTCCATTCCCGTACGCGACCTGATCGCCGGAATGAACGATGTGCCCGAGGAGGTCCGCCAACCGGCGGAGGCCCTCCCCTACCGGGATTTCATCACAGTGGGACTGCTCCTCGATAAAATGTGCCTCCGCAACGACACCGCACGGAAAACGTGGAACGACATCATCCCGGACTGCTGGATCTACATCCAGGAAAAGGAGGTGCGGATCGGACGGCTTCAGATCTTCAACAACTGGTCGCC
Organism: Lentisphaeria bacterium UBA1829; assembly: GCA_002338895.1. Taxonomy (GTDB): domain Bacteria; phylum Verrucomicrobiota; class Lentisphaeria; order Victivallales; family UBA1829; genus UBA1829. The sequence continues at coordinate 22,378 of DDJH01000072.1, forward strand.
CTACCTGCCGCACGATCCGGAAAAACAGGTGTGGATCGGGCTGGAATATTTCTGCTCGGAAAACGACGATCTCTGGAACATGTCCGATCGCCAGTTCATCGATTTCGCCATCGGCGAGCTTGAAAAAATCCACTTCATCCGGAAAGAGGACGTGCTGGACGCGATCCGGATCCGGGTTCCGAAAGCCTATCCCACCTACTTCGGAACCTACGCCCGGTGGGAGACCATCCGCCAATACCTCGACCGTTTCGACAATCTCCTCTGCATCGGCCGCAACGGCCAGCACCGCTACAACAATATGGATCACTCCATGCTGACCGGTCTGAAAGCGGTGGAAGTCATGAACGGAAGCGCGCGGAAAGAGGAACTCTGGAACATCAATGCGGAACAGACGTATCATGAAACGGATTCTCCCCGTGATTCCCGATAAGATTTTTCCGTTCCGGAAGCTCTGCCCGGAAGGCGGATTCGCCCGAATCGTCTATGCAGGACTGCTGTTTCTCTCCGCAAGCTATCTGCTGCTTGTGATGACTCTCTACAATGCGCTGAACCGGACGTGCTCGTTTCCGATTCTGCTGGTGCTGCCGCTCTGGATCGCCGGACTTGCAGTGACTCTGAAAGCGGCGGATTTTCTCCGGATGAAGTTCTCGTATCCCGCGGAGGCGATCGCTGCCGATCCGCCAGTCATGCGGACCATCGACCGGGTTCTGATCGTCTGCTTCTTTCTTTTCGCCGCGGTCTTTCTGCTGGACCAGCCGGACTTCAACAATCCGGACACCGTCGATCAATGGAACCAGGTGCAGACCCTGCAGTTCCGCGACTGGCACCCGGTCCTGCATACGCTTCTGATCCGGGCGACCTCCCAGATCACCAACACCATGACAGAGAGCGCACTGGTCCAGTTTTTCCTTCTGCTGCTGACCTTCCGCTGGCTGCTCCATCTGCTGTACCGGAACGGCGTGCCGGAAAAATGGATCCGCATCATTCTGTGGTACTGGGTGCTGAATCCGGTGACCTGGTGGCTCTATCAGACCATTCTCAAGGATGCGGTTCTCGTCATACTGGCGCTGCTGCTGACCGGACAGCTGTCGCTGCTGTTTTTCTCGGAAGGGGAACGGCTGAAAAAATGGAGCACGCTTCTGATTCTTTTTCTGCTGCTGAGCGGAATTTTTCTGATCCGTCACAACGGAGGCATGATCGTTCTGCCGCTGCTGGTGCTTCTCCCGTTCATTTATCGGAAGTACGCGCTGAGACTGATCGGGATTGCCGTTCTGGTTCTCGGCTCGGTCTATCTGGTCAAGAATGTGGCGACGATCTATCTGGAGCATCCGGGACTCCGGAGTTCCCCGTTCTCGGAAGAGTTCCGGACCGCAAAGAAGGAGACCCTGAAGGAAAGACGGAATCAGACCTGTTTTGAAACAGTCGGTCTGCCGATGAGCATCATGGGAGGAGTTCTGCTGCTTGACCCGGAGCGTCTTCCGGAAAAAGCCAAGGCGTTCATGCTCGGGATCGAACCCGAGGCGGTCTGGAGACGGTATCTCCTGTTTGGGAACTACAACACATTCAAATGGAAAAACGATCACAGTATCGCCTTGAAAAAGGAGATTCTCCGCATGGAACCGAAGGAGTTTCTCTCCCTCTTTTTCCAGACGGTCCGTTCGGCGCCGCAGACCTCGCTTCGCGCGGCCGCCCGCCAGACCGAGGTCGTCTGGGCCCCGATCGCCGAATTCGATTACGAACTGCCCGGATTCCCTCAGGAAAGTTTCACCCGGTTCGACCGCCGCTTCCTGATCAATCTTCTCAATTCGCCCATTTTCGCCTGGCTGTGGTCAGTTGGAAGCTGCAATGTGCTGTTTCTGTTCCTGGCGGTGGGACTGATCCGCCGGCACGGTGAAAAAGTGCTGACCCTCACCCTCCCCTGGCTCTGCTACAACTGGGGCACCATGCTGCTGCTCTGCGCTCAGGATTACCGCTTTTTCGCCTTCAATCCGATGATCCTTCTGCCCGTTGCGGCCGTCCTCCTCCGCCGGAAGGAGGAAAACTGCCGCAAAGAGCCTGAGAACGGAACAGAAGTTTCCGCTCCCAAACCTTGATTTTTGAATTTCCGCTGTTATATTCCTCTCCATAACCAAACGATTTTATTTCACCAGGCAAGGAATCGGCGATGAAACAGAAACTCTTACTTCTGGCGGCAGTCTTCTTCGGCGTGATGGCTTTCATGCTGACCTTTCAGCAGATCAATCAGGAAAAACGAAAAATCCAGGCGGCGACCACCGATGTGGCCGTCCTTCAGCTGGTCAAGGACATCGCGGAAAATGAACCCATCACGGAAGACGCGATCCGCGGAGTCAAAATCAAGATGTATTCGGCCCAGCTCTCCGCCAGCCGCCATATTCCGTACAGCCAGAAGAATCTGATTATCAACCGCAAGGCGCAGCTTTCCATTCCGCGGGGCAAGATCCTGCAGTGGAACGATCTGCAGAACGCCGTCTCCGGAGGAAAGGACGGACTGACCCGCCTGATTCAGCCGGGATACCGGGCCGTCTCCATCGCCGTGGATCAGACGGCATCCGTGTCCGGACTGGTCCAGCCGAACAATTATGTGGACCTGATCGGAACCTTCAAGTTTCCGGATCTGCGGGGCGATACGTCGCTGGATACGATCACGCTGACCATTCTCCAGAAGGTCCGCGTCATCGCAACCGGAACGGATTACGGAATTCAGGACGGGAAACGGGCCCCCAGAGGATATTCAACCGTGACGCTGGAACTCTCGCCCAAAGAGGTGGAAATGATTATCTTCGCATCGCAGAAAGGACGCATCCAGATGAGTCTGCGAAACTATGAGGATGCCGCCGTCGCGACCGATCTGCAGAGCGTCAACTGGAAATACCTTCAGCAGAATGTCAACAAGTATATGCAGGAACGGGAGGAAAAAAGCACCCGTCTGAGGTATTGAACCTATGTACGAGATCCTGATCAGCATTCCCGGACGGGAGGATGTGAAAGCAAGACTGGTGCCCGGAACCTACCGGGTCGGCTCCAGTCCGGCAAGCCATCTGACGCTTCAGGCGCCCGGCGTCATCCCGCGCCACTGCCAGCTGACCGCAACGGAAAATGATCTCAAGATCACCGATCTCGGCGGCGGAATCTCCGTCGACGGCGAAGAGTTCCGCGAACAGACCGTTCACATCCATCCCGGCGCCGTCATCCGGATCGGAAAAGCGGAAATCAAAGCGCTCGGAACGGAGGAGCAGACCCGTCCGGAACCCAAAAAGGAGAACCCCTTCGCCTCCATGAAGCAGGAGACGCGGCAGACTCCGCCGCCGGAAAGGAAACCTCCGGAAAAACCGGCGAAAATTCCGATTCTGCAGGTCTCCGGAATTCCGCTGGAGGCCCGGCCGATCGTCCAGGAGATCAAGCGTCTCTCCCATATTGAACTGCTCAAACGACTCAATCTGAAGCGAATGGTCCTCTCCGGAACCGCTCAGGAAGAGCTGGAAAAAAAGGCCCGGGAAACCATTCATGAGATCATTTCGGAGCTGACAGTCACTCTTCCGGAAGGGGTCACGACGGAGAAAATCGAACGGGAACTGGTCCATGAAGCCATCGGACTCGGTCCGCTGGAAGACCTGATCGCCATGCCCGCCATCACGGAAATCATGGTCAACGGGCCCGACAGCGTCTATGTGGAAACCAAGGGAGTGCTGCACAAGACCGATATGGCGTTTGCCGACAATCATCAGGTGCTTGCCGCGATCGAACGCATCGTCGCCCCGCTGGGCCGGAGAATCGACGAGAGTTCGCCGATGGTCGACGCCCGTTTGAAAGACGGCTCCCGCGTCAACGCAATCATCCCCCCGCTCTCCCTGGTCGGACCGACGATCACAATCCGGAAATTTTCCAAGAATCCGCTTCAGATCGACGATCTCGTCCGCTTCGGTTCCATCTCATATGAGATGGCGGATTTTCTGAATGTCTGCGTCAAGCTCCGGAAGAACATCATCATCTCGGGCGGAACCGGATCGGGAAAGACCACCCTGCTGAATATCCTGAGCTCCTTTCTTCCCGATACCGAACGGATCATCACCATCGAAGACGCGGCCGAACTGCAGCTGCGTCAGGATCACGTGGTCCGTCTGGAATCCCGTCCGGCCAATATCGAAGGGAAAGGCGAGATCAGCATCCGGGATCTGGTCCGGAACTCGCTTCGTATGCGCCCCGACCGAATCGTCATCGGCGAGTGCCGCGGCGGAGAAGCGCTCGACATGCTCCAGGCGATGAACACCGGACA
>DDJH01000011.1:0-2485 GCA_002338895.1 Lentisphaeria bacterium UBA1829
GGACCCCGCAAGGGAGAAAATATCGAACTGGCCCCGCCCGGGATTTCCATCGGACGCGAAGAGGACAACGACGTGCAGCTTCTGGTTGCCGGAGTCTCCCGCTATCACGCGAAAATCACCTTCAACGGAAGCGACTGGCGCATTCAGGACCTCGGAAGCACCAACGGAACCAAAGTCAACGGAAAACCGATCCAGAGTCCGGTTCCGCTTCAGGAAAACGATGCCATCGCCATTGGCGATCAGATCCTTGTCTTCGGCTCGAAAAAACCGGAGGAAAAAGAAGCTCCTCCCGCCGTTTCGGCGACATCGGCAACCGCGACAAAACTCAAGCCGCAGATCAAAATTTCCGCGGAAACTCTCTTCGGCCGGAAACAGGAAGCCAATGATCCGGAATCCGCTCCGGAAAAACAGAAGAAATTCAAACTTCTCTATCCGGTTCTGGTGTTTGCACTGGCAGTCATCGTTCTTGCCGTCTTCGTCAAACTGAACATGCTGGAGGAGAAAAAACCGGCGCCCGCGCCGAAAGAGCAGAAAAAACCGGACTTCGTGCTCAACTATGAACGGACCAAAGTGGAACCGGACAATATCTTCCGCTTTGCGCTCACCGTGGAAAACGGGAAAGCCGACTTCACGCTCGACGATTTGAAGTACGGACGGCACTTCCAGAAGAGCTTTTCCGCCGTCTCCAGGAATGCGCTGAACGACCTGCGGGACGCCATTCTCGGAACCGAATTCATGCAGCTGCAGCAGGAGCCTCTGAACGATCTGGTCACCGGGAAAGTCGACGAGACCCGCAAGCTGACGGTCATTCTGAACAACCGGGAAAATACGATCGTCGTACGGAACAACTACGCGAAAAGTTCGTTTGAAAACATTGAACGGGCCATCGAAAAATTCTCCGACGACAACGGTCTGAGCTCCGTCTCGATGAACGTGGAGGAGATGCGCGAATACGCCATTCAGACCTTCCGGAAGGCGGAGGATCTCTTCAACTCCTATCAGGCGAAACCGGAAAATCTGCGGGAGGCCATCACCCGTTACCGTCTTGCCATGGAATATCTGGAGCAGTTTTCGCCGAAACCCCGGGAGTGGGAAGTCGCCCGCCGCCATCTGGCCGAGGCCGAACAGCTCTTTGACAAACTCCGCAAGGATCTGGAATTCAACATCCAGCAGTATTACCGCCTGAGCGACTTCACCCGCGCCGCCGCGGAGTGTCAGAAGGCCATGGATCTGCTCGGACCCGACAGCAAAGCCTATTCCAAACTCAAAGCCATCAAACTGGACTGCGACAATCAACTGAGAAGAAGGAAATAACCGTCATGAAACCATTGTTCCGCATTCTTTCTCTGCCCGCATTCCTTGCCGCACTCCTTCTTTTCTCCGGATGCGAAAAGAAAACCGAGGACAACCGGGCTATTCTCCGAATCAACTCAACCCCGAAAGGCGCATCGGTCATCCTTCTGGACAAGGAACAGGGGCAGACCCCCTTCGGATGCAAAATCCCCGCCGGGAACTATCTGCTCAAACTGACAAAAGACGGCTACGACTCCGTCTGGAAAACCATCTCCCTGAAACCCGGGGAAAAACGGAATCTGGATTTCTCCCTCGAACAGGAAACCGCGTCGGTCATGTTCGAAACCAAACCGGCCGGAGCCTCCATTCATTTTCAGGGGAAACTGCTCGGGGAGACGCCGTTCACGCTGAAGGAGCTCCNNTTCCCCGCAGACGGTGACATGGGAGATCACCGATCCGCGTCCCCGGCTGATCCAGACGGAACTGGTCTCCAACGTCGGCTCCATCTCGGTGGAATCGACCCCCTCCGCAGCGGAGGTCACGCTAAACGGAGCACCCTCGGGAACCACACCGTATAAGACCCGCCTGGAACAGGGGAAGTACACGGTCAAGGTCACAAAAGCCGGCTACACTGTCTATGAACAGGTGGTGCTGGTCTCGCGGGAGAAGACTTCGTATGTGAAAGCGGCTCTGGATCCGCTTCCCGGAACGCTTCTCCTTCAGACAAAGCCGATCAATGCGCAGATCAAAATCAACGGCAAAGACTATGGAACCGCTCCGGTCAAGGCACTCAATCTGCCCAGCGGAGAATACACCATCGTGGCGGAAGCGGCCGGATACGATCCGGCTCAGACAAAGATCAATCTGCCTGCGGGAAAAACCGTCGAACGGACTCTGACTCTGGCCTCCAACACGGGAGGAGTCGACTTTGTCACCTATCCGCCGGGAATCACGGTGTATCTGGACGGGCGCGAACTCGGGTCCACTCTCGTGGACAAGGATAATCCGGATCTTTCCGAGGTGTTCTCCATCCGGGATCTCAAACCGGGCAGGCATATTCTGACGCTGGCGCATAAACAGGCCCGGCCGAACAAGAAAAATCTTTCGGTGACCATCGAAAAAGGAAAGATCACCCGTCTGAACACACTCTCGATGTGGATCGCCAACTGCACGGTGAAACTCAAGACGGGAT
>DDJH01000011.1:2490-17169 GCA_002338895.1 Lentisphaeria bacterium UBA1829
GTTATGCACGGACGATTCGTCGCGGAACAGGGAAAGGACAAAATCCTCTTTGAACCGGAACCGGGCATCACATATACCTACAAGCGGACGGAAATCGAATCGATCACGCCGCTGAAAAGAGAGGAATGAAAATGGCATTGTTTTCTCTGTTTGATCCGCGTCTGATGTATTTGATCCTGCTTCCGGTGTGCGCGCTGCTCTGCGCGGCGGGCGCGGTCTTTCTGCTGAAGGTCGACAAGGAGAATCTCTCCCGGCTGGAAAAACTCCCGCGCGCTCAGCTCGCCGGAGCCGTTCTCGGATTCATCGATCTGCTCTGGTGCATCCCGAACGCCATGCCGATCCTGCCGGAATCGCTGCACAGATTTCTGCTGCCGCTTGCGCTGCTGCTGGGGATTCTCGCATACTGCGCGCTGGATCATCTGCTGTCGCGCGCGATCGGCGGATTCATGATCCTGTGCGCGCACTTCTTCCTGAAGGAGTCGTTTGCAACTCCGACACCGGGAGCTCCGGTCTTTGCCACATTCTGTCTGATTTTCGGCACAATCGGCATCTTCCTTTCGGGGAAACCGCATCTGACGCGCGACATCATCCGGCTCGGGATCACAAAATACCGTTTCCTGACGCCGGTCTTTCTGCTTCTCTTTGCACTGATCTCGCTGACAACGCTGATTCTGAATCTCTCCGGAGGGAAGGCAGCATGAGCAACCGTCCCTCCCCCGCGTGTCTGGATTTTCTGAAAGAACGGGTCGCCGAAGAGAACTTCGACGCCTTCCTCAACGCCTGTTCGATCTTTGAAGATCTGCTGTACGAGACCAACAAGACGATGAATCTGACCCGGATCCCCCCGGAGGATTTCTGGAGCAAGCACATTGCCGACTCCATCTCGATAGCACCGTTTCTGAAAGGCAAATTCAATCTCTGCGACGTCGGCTGCGGAGCCGGATTCCCCTCTCTGCCCCTCGCCGCGGCCTTTCCGGATCTCCAGGTGACCGCGGTGGACTCCACGCGGAAGAAAATCGATTTTGTGAACCGTGCCGCCGAAGCCATGAAATTGAACAATCTCGAAGCGCTCCACGCCCGCGCCAATGAACTGGCATTCACGGAGGATTACCGGCATCATTTTGATCTGGTCACCGCCCGCGCCGTCGCCGATTCCATGAAACTGATCCGGGAGGTGTCGGGGCTGCTCCGCAAAGACGCTTCTCTCCATGTCTACCGCACACCCGATCAGTGCGAACGGGAAAAGCCGGAGCTTCAGAAACTCTCGCTGCGCTTCCACTGCACCGAACCGTTTGAACTGCCGGATGAAGCGGGAACCCGTCTGTTCATGATTCTGCCGGGGATCCGTAAAAAATGAGACGAATCCGCCGCATCCTCCTGCTTCTTGCGCTGCTGGGCGCTCTGCCGCTTTCCGCCGCACAGGAGATTGTCATTGCGACGCAGAATTACACGCCCTACGTCTGCTGGATCAATTCACCGACCCATCCGGGATTTCTCGTGGAGCTTCTGCGGATGATCTACCCGAAGCCGCAGTACAATCTGCGGATCGTCCATCAGAGCTGGGAGTGGTCGCGCCGAAATCTCAATCGCGGCCGCCTGCATGCCATCATCGGCATGACCCGGGCGGACGCCCCGTATCTGATCTATCCCTCCACACCGGCCTTCACGCTCCGCTACGGGCTCTACGTTCCCGTGGACACCCCTCTCCGCCGCTACACCGGTCCGGACGACCTGCTCCGGCTGATGCGAAAAGGCTTCCTGCGGAACGAGTCCTTCACCGACGATCTCGACCGCTTCACCCGCGACCATCAGAAGGACGGAAGTATTGTCTTTTACTCCTCCGCCGGCGACACGCCCCGCATGATGCGCGATCTCCTTTCCGGATACCTCGAAGCCTTTATCACCACAACCGCGGCGGCGGACTGGGCCTATTCCCGGCGGAACGATTTCCCGGAAACAAAAATCGTCCTGCTCACCCCTCTGGGAGAGGAACAGACCTATTGGATCGGTTTCTCCAATCAGAAAAAGGAGTCCCGCGCACTGGCCAAACGGTTCGATTCGGAAATGAAACGGATCTCCCGCACTCCCGCCTACCGCCGTCTTCAGAAAAAATACGGACTGTTCCATCCGTAAGGCCCCGCCTCTTCCGGCGTTTTCCCCGCTCAATATTCAAAATCGAACACGATCGGCAGATGATCGGAGAACTCCACGTGCGGCACGGAAAACTTCAGAGAGCGGATCGTTTTGGAACACAGCACAAAATCCAGACGCAGTTTCGGATTGCCGGAAGGATAGGTCGGAAGTCCCTCCCGGTTCGGATCGTACAGATCCAGCGTCCGGATCAGTTTTTCGATCTCCTCCGCGCCGTCGAACGCATTGAAATCTCCCGCGATCACCACCGGCTCCGGATTGATCGCGGCAATCTTCATCAGATAATTCAGCTGAGCCTGCCGGGTCTTGTGCCCCAGCGCCAGATGGACGAGGAAAAAGCGGATTCCCGCAATGTGAAGCTCCAGAATCACCTTTTTGAATCCGACGGGAAAATAGTACACGTTCTCCTGAGCGGTATCCAGACTCGTGAAAAACGCGTTTGCCTGCTTGCGCAGAATCGGGATGTGACGGCCGATCGAATGAAGTCCGTATTTGACGTCGCAGAGAGAATAGTGTTTCAGACGCCGGGCAACCAGAGAGGCCTGATCCACAAACCCCGTCCGGAACGACCCTGTATCAATCTCCACCAGACCGACCACATCCGCTTCGCTCGCGTCGATGAAGTCGATGATCCGATCCAGGTAGGTCAGACGGGTCCGGAGATACCGATGCGCGGAAAAGATGGTTCCCACCCCTCCGGCTGTCCCGGTTCCATACGCAATATTGTAAACCAGAAGTCTCATCGTTTTTTCTTTTCCCGACCGGATTATCCTACCACAGAGAAAGCAATTGTCAAGCCGGCTTCCTGAAAAAATTTCCGGAAGAAGAGATCGTCCTTCGAGAAATGCGTGTTCAATTTCCGAACGACATCAGCCGTTTCCACGCCCCCGGCTTCCCCGCCCCGTAACAGCTCTTCAGCCGGGGATCCATCCGGAACTCCAGCGGGCGGACCTTCCCCTTCTTCAACGGAAATACCGCTCCGGCAAAGCGGAACTCCGCATCCGATGACGAGGAGAGAACCTCGATCCCGACCCGCAGAAACGGTCTTTTTGAACGCACATATTCCAGGAATGCGACCCCCCATGTCACCCCCTCCAGCTTCGGCAGTGCGGGCAGAACCGCCTCCGCCACCGCCTTCAGCACCGGATCGGAATTTTTCAGATCAAGCGGAGAAACCTTCCGGTTCGCCGGACCGGAAAGCGGATGACGCCGGTTCACCTCCAGCTCCGTCAGAAACACCTTTTCCTCGCGCAGACCGGCCCGCAGACNNCGGCACACCCGCCGTCAGCTCCACCGCGTCGAAAGCGGGATCCAGCTCCAGCGGACCATCCGACGACGGCACAAAATCGTACCGGATATTATACAATCTCTCCCCATCCGGCATCCGGATCGGGCGCAGGACCAGATCCCACGCGTAAAGACAGCGTTCCTTAGTCCGTTTCTGAATCTCCATTCCGATGGTCCGCAGGATCGGCAGCTCCTCCTCCCGGAACTTCTGCGGAACTCCGAGATCCTCCGGACCGAACCAGACCCCCCGGTACTCGTTTCTCCGCATGCACCACAGAATTCCGATCACCATCCCCGCAAAAAACAGATACCCGAACAACGGGATCGCAGAAAAAAAATACGGCACCATCAGCACCAGAGCAACCACTCCGGTCAAACGAAACAGCGGACGATTCATACACTCCTCATAACACAGCCATCTTGAAAACAATTCCGTTGCGGAAGACCCGGAACCGGCCGTCCAGGTCGTCAACCCCCGTCTTTTTCTCCCCTCCCCGGTCAGACTCCGAGATTGGAGAGCATTGCGCAGATCCGGTTGACCACCCGCGTCAGATTCGGATAGTTCACCTCGAAATCCTGCACCGTATCCCGCAGTGTCTGTAGCGGAACCGGATCGTTGGATTCAATGACTCCGCGTGTGGAGCGGTCCGCAAGATCCATCAGCTCCTTTGCATCGTTCTTCGCCTGAGAGGGCAGCGCGTCCAGCTCCGTCTCCAGCTCGTTCAGCAGTTTTTCGACCTCCTCCTTCCGCTCCGGACTCATTTTGGATGTGCGGATCCGTTCCCGAATCTGATTGAGTTTCTCATGCGCCATGTGCAAATTCTCCTCACTCGTTTCTTAATTCCTTCATGCTCAGCGGCTGAAATTTCTGTTTCCTCCGCGCTCTCTCGTTCGGATCAACCGAAAGATATTTCCAGCGGTTGAACGCAAAATCGTGCGCCCGGTAGTTCTTCACCCACGCATGCTTCAGAAGAAACGCCACCGGGTGACTCTCGAAAATCCACGGACACTCTTCCGTAAGCCACTGCGCAAGTTTGCGATATTTCTCTCTCCGCTCCGGGGAATCCGGCATGCCGCGAATCGCCTCGTAGCGGCGGTCGAACTCCGCGGATGAAAAACAGACCCGGTTGCTGGATCCGGCATTCGGACCGTAAAACAGCTGGAAAAAATTCTCTCCGTCCGGATAATCTCCGGTCCACGAAAGACGGAACAGCTGCGTCTGCCCCTGCGCCAGTTTCTGAAGAAAGCGGGCGCGGTTGTTGAACTCCGGCTTGAGAAGGATCCCGATCTCCCGGAGGTCCAGCGCCAGCAGTTCGGCCNNACCATCTGCCGGTAGACCGTGTCGCTTCCCGCCTGATCGAACGTCAGCACAAGAGCTTTTCCGGTCGACGGGTCAATCCCGCCCGGAAATCCCGCCGCGGCAAGGTGCGCCCGGGCCCGCTCCAGATCAAAGACCCCGTATCGTCCCGGTTTCTCCAGATGCCCGGAAGCCCCCGGCGGAACCGGTCCGTTCGCAAGCTCGATCCGTCCGCGGAAGTACTCCAGACGCTTCCGCCGGTTGAACGCCAGGGAAATCGCCCGTCTCAGTTCCGCATTGCGCCCCAGCAGCGGATCGGTNNTGAAATTGAACCCGATGTAGTTCGTCTGAAACTCCGGGGTCCGCTCCAGAACAATCCCGCGGCGGATCAGCGACGGCGCAAGCTCAAGACGATCATTCACCACCGCCGCAAAATTCTCCCCGTCCAGAACATAATAATCCAGATTCCCCTGCAGAAACAGCAGCCATCCGGCAAGCGGCTGTTTGACAAAACTGCACACAATCTCATCCGCCAGCGGAAGCGGCCTGTTCCGATCCGCCATCTCCTCCGCATCCGGGAAGAACTCCTCCCGATACTCCGGATTGCGTCTCATCCGGATCTGATAATCCTTCTTCCAGCTTGTCAGCACAAACGGTCCGGACCCTGCCGGATGATCCGCAAACTTCTCCCCCCAGTACTCCACGGCCCGGCGCGAGAGAACCGAAAAATACGGCATCGCCATCGTATAGAGAAAACGCGGATCGGGAGCATTCAGAAGAATCTCAAAGCGGGTGTCGGAAAGGATCCGAAGCCCTTCGCATCCGGCGTCGTATGGCGACATGTCCCCCTCCTCCGCCCTCTCCGTTCTCTTCCGGAACGCCTCGATCCCNNCGCTGGATTTCACCCGCGCATCCGCAAGACGAAGAATCGAAAAAACCACATCGCGCGATGTAATCTTCCGCTCCTCCCTCCCCCGTCCGGGAAAACACGGCGCCTCCTGAAAATAAAGATCATCCCGCAGTTCGCAGAGAAATCTTGTGGAATTCCCTGAAATTTCCGGCATCCGGCGGAGCATCGACGGCTCCAGCTCATACGGACGCTTCCGATACGAATACTGAAGCGGCGTATCATAAAACGACGCCACCATGTACTGACAGACCGTATCCGCCGCCCGTGCCGGATCCAGCGTCGTCAGAATCTTATTGATGCTGGTCCGCAGAATCCGCTTTTCCCCCTCGTGCTCCGTCCGTTTGGAGCACCCCGCCGCCAGCAGGAGAAGCGGCAGAAGAAGAATCGCAAATATCCTCTTCATAATGCCCCCTCGTCTTCCGGAAACTCGAATTCGGAATTTCCGAAGACCCGGGCAACCGCCTCCCGGGCGACCCCCTGTCCGAACCCTTTCGACGCAAGCGCCCGCAGCGCCCGCAGTTTCCGTTTGAGCGGATCGCATTCCCGCTCCAGCGTGATCTTCCGCCGGCGGAGAAACTCCAGCGCCACCGCCAGTTCATCCCGTTCGGAGTTTCTGGAATCGGCCTGGAGCGCCTCCCGGATGATCTCTGCGGAAAAGCCTTTCAGTGCAAGATGGAGTTTGATTTTCCGCGCCCCGTCCCCCCGGTCGCGCATCATGGCGACTTTCGCCTCGGCCATTCTGGAATCGTCGATATACCCGTATCGTTCGCATTCGCGGAGGGTCTCCTCCGCCACCGTGCGGGAGAAGCCTTTGTCCCGCAGTTTTTTTTCGAGAGCGAGACGTGACATGGGCTGTCTGGTCAGCAGAAGCACCGCCGTTTCCAGCGGAGATTTCGGCGGTTTTTTCCTGTTGTTCTGTTTTGCGGGCATCCGCGCGCGCTCTCCTCATCCTCAATTATCCGGATAAGGTAACCGTTTTTCCTGAAATTTCAACTCAGCGCCGGAAAAAAAAGCAAGATCTCTTTTAAATCGGAAAAATGATGCTATATTACAAAAAGTGCTTTTTGCAAGGAGTAAGCGTATCATGTATCCAGAAATCAAATATGACGAGCAGACTCTGCTCGACCGCATCCACTCGACCACTCCGGCCGACCTTCAACGGGCTCTGACGGCGGAAAAAGCCTCGTTCCGGGACTTCCTCAGCCTTCTTTCCCCTCTTGCCGCAAACGAACTGCCCCGCCTGCGGGAACGGGCTCAGAAATTCCGTCTCAGCCATTTCGGACGGGTCGCGCGACTCTATGCACCGATCTACTTTTCCAATTTCTGCGTGAACAACTGCGTCTACTGCGGATTCCGCCACAGCAACCACTTCCCGCGCCGCCGACTCTCGATCGAAGAGACCCTCGCGGAAGCGGCCGTCCTCAAGAAATGGGGAATGGACAATGTCCTCATCATCGCAGGAGAAGATCCTCAGACCTGCTCCATGGAATATCTGGTTCCGGTGATCCGGGAACTGAAAAAGGAGTTCTCCTACGTCTCCATCGAACTGGCACCGCTGACGGAGAAGGAATACCGCACACTGTTCGAGGCGGGCGCGCACGGAGTCTCCCTGTACCAGGAGACATATGACCGTCCGCTGTATGCCGAGCTCCACCCGTCCGGCCCGAAGCGGGACTACAACAACCGGATTCATGCGCCGGCGCTCGCCGCCCGTGCCGGATTCTACAACGTCGGAATCGGCGCTCTGCTCGGTCTGCACAACTGGCGCTCCGAAGCGATCTCGATGGCGGGGCACGCCCTCTCCATCCGGAAACACTACTGGCGGACCCGCAACCAGTTCTCCTTCCCCCGCATCACGCCGATGGAAGGGGGCTATCAGGTGCCCCATCCGGTCTCCACGGAAGAGGTGGAACAGATGATGCTCGCCTTCCGGATCTACTTCCCGGAAGCCGATATTTTCGTTTCAACCCGGGAGCGTCACGCCTTCCGGATGAGTCTGATCCAGACCTGCGCAACCCATATCAGCGCAGGATCGAAGGTGGCACCCGGAGCGTATGTCGAATCGGAACAGACCGGCCAGAAGGATCTCGGCCAGTTCACCGTGCTGGACGACTGCTCGGTGGAGCACGTTGTCAGCAGCCTCCGGGAAATCAACATGGAACCCGTATTCAAAGACTGGGATCCGATCCTTGGGGCCTGACGACCGGAAAACTGCCGTCCCCGGGGTGCCTGCCGGGGGACGAGTCAATACAGCGTGCGCACTGGTACTGTGCGTTTCGTTTCTGTCGCTGTCTTCCGGATCGGTCCGGTGGATTCCGCCGGAGCTGCCGCCGTTCGTCCGGATGATCTTCGNNGACTCAGGGAGGACTGCTGCTGGCGGCGACATTGCCGTATCTGCTGTCCCGACGGCCGTTTCGAGAGGCATGGGGGGATCTCGGACTCCGGAAACTCTCGAAACGGGAAGTCGTGCGGATTCTGAAACTCTCGCCGCTGCTGTTCTTTGTGGTGATGCTGGTCTCCACGATTCTGACACAGTGCGCAAAATTCTGCGGGGTGGAGAATCCGGATCAGCCGCTGATCCGTCTGGCCCTGCATGCGGACAGTGCGACATTTCTGGTGATTGCACTCTCGGCTGTTCTGATCGCGCCGGTCGTGGAGGAACTGGCGTTCCGCAGAACGGTTTTTGAAGCGCTGCACCGGGTTCTTCCGCTCAATACGGCCGCGGCGGGCGCTTCGCTGATCTATGCGCTGATTCACGCGGCGCTGTGGCAGACTCCCGCGTTGTTTCTGCTGGCGTTCCTGTTTCAGCAGGAGTACATTCGCTCGGCGGGGAAAACAACCTCCACGATTCTGATGCACGGGATCTACAATCTGATCACGGTGCTCTGTCTGACCGCGGTGCGGATACACGGGGGCGGGATATGAAACGAAAAGTTCTTGTGCTTCTCGGGCCGACCGCGTGTGGAAAGACGGCGTTTGCCGTTGCGCTGGCCCGCAGGATCGGCGGAGCGATCGTCTCGGCGGATTCCCGTCAGGTGTATCGCGGACTCGACATCGGATCGGGGAAGGATCTGGAGGAGTATCGAAGCGGCGGGAAGGAAGTTGCGGTCCGTCTTCTGGACGTGGTCGACCCCGCGGCGGCGGAACCGTACACGCTGGCCGACTTCATGCGCGATGCCAAGAAGGCGATTCTGGAGCTGGAAACATGCGGACTGCACCCGATTCTCTGCGGCGGAACCGGACTCTATCTGCACGCTCTGATCAAGGGATATGAGCTGCCGGGAGGGCCGGCCGATCATGAATACCGGAAGAATCTGTCGGAAAACGACGCGGCACGCCTCGCGGAACATTTCTCGCCGAATCTGAAAAATGGAGAGGAGAGCAACCTGTACCGTCTCTCCCGCCGGGCGGAAATTGAACGGTCGCCGGAGAGATGCTCCATTCACGGGGGCCCGCTTCCGGACACGGAATATCTGGTTCTCGGGCTCCGCCGCCCGCGCGCCGAAATTCATCAGCGCATCGAACGACGACTGGATGAACGACTGAATTCCGGCATGATCGAGGAGGTGGAAAGACTCCATCAGAACGGAGTCTCCTGGGAGAAACTGGAATCCTTCGGACTCGAATACCGTGAAGTTTCCCGCTATCTGCAGGGGAAATGCGGACGGCAGGAAATGCGGGATCACCTGCTTGTCAAAATCCGTCAGTTCGCCAAGCGTCAGGACACCTGGTTCCGGAAAATGGAACGCGAAGGCGTGCCGATCCACTGGCTCTCTCCCGATGCGATTGACGAGGCGGAAAAGCGCTTTCTCTCCTTTCTTCAGGAAAATCCCGCAAACTGATTTCCTCAACGGAACACAGAGAAGGAACGGTCGTTTTTTGGATGTTTTTTCAAAATTAAACTTGAAAAATCTTCCAATTCGGAATACTGTATGCCGGAGGGAGATTTCAAGGAGTTTTCATTGTGCAATATTTTGATCCGGTTCATTTTGTTCTTCTGATGGCCTGGTTCGCCGCCGGGCTNNCTACTCGCTGACCTTGATTGCAGACTATGAGGGCCGATTTGACGGATTCAAACCGCTCCTCAATACCCTGGCCCTGTTCTTCGGGCCGGTGATCCTGCTGCTCTTCGGAGGGAACAAACTCTATCAGGAACAGATCAAAGCACGGATTTTCAAGCCGGAACCGGCCCCGGAAATCGATATTCTCGACTCACGGGGAAAAAGCGTGATCTCCATCGACGGGAGTTCCGGATCCGAATCGCTGGAGATCATGAAGCAGCTGATCTTCCAGGCCCTGAAGAAACAGGCCAGCGATATTTTCATCGATCCGAAAGGGAACTCCACGTACACGGTCCGCTTCCGCGTGGACGGAGCGCTCCGCCTGATCCGGGAACTGGATGACTCGCTCGCCAACGCGGTCATCAGCGCAATCAAGGTGGCGGCGGGAATGGACAGCTTTGAACGCAGACGGCCTCAGGATGGATCGTTTACGGCAAAAATCGAATCCGGGCAGGCGTCGTTCCGCGTTGCGAGCGTCGGAGCGTTCGGCGGAGAAAAGATCACGGTCCGGGTGCTCGGAACCGCAAGCGGACCGATGCGTCTTGAAGATATCGGCATGACACCGGATAATCTGAAAATTCTGAAAAACACCCTCAAACTCCCCTCCGGGATGCTGCTGATCTGCGGACCGACCGGAAGCGGAAAAACAACGACACTCTATGGAATCCTTCAGTCGCTGGATTATTCCATCAAAAACGTGATCTCCATTGAAGACCCGATCGAAAACATTATTCCGAATGTGAGTCAGATGGAGGTCAACAACAAGGCGGAAATCACGTTTGCCTCGCTGCTGCGCAATGCCCTGCGCCAGAATCCGGATGTGATCTGTCTGGGCGAGATCCGCGACAAGGAGACCGCCGTGATCGCCACCCAGGCGGCTCAGACCGGGCACTTCATTATCGCGACACTGCACAGCAACGACAATCTCGGAACGATCGACCGGATGATGTCGCTCGGCGTTCCGATGCGCTCTCTGGCCTCGACGCTCCGGGTCATCATCTCGCAGAGACTGGTCCGCGTGCTCTGCTCCTGCAAGCAGAAGACGACTCTGCCCGAAGAGTACCGGGAATATTTTCAGGCGGCCGGACTGAGTACCGATCATGTCTGCGCTCCGTGCGGATGCCGGGAATGTGACGGAACCGGATACAAGGGACGGCGCGCAATTTTCGAAATCATGGTGATGAACACGGAACTGAAGTCCCTTCTCGAAGCGGAAACGGTCTCCCTGACCGCGGTGAAGGAACATCTGGATGAACAGGCCAGCGGAAGCTCCATGATGCTGAACGACGCCATGGAACTTGTCGCTCACGGAATCACCAGCATCGACGAAGTGGAACGCGTCGTTTTAAGGATGGAGTAGACTCTCATGGGTAAAATGCTGATTCTGATTGCGGCGGTTCTCTTCGGATTTCTCTATTCGGGGAAAGGGATTCTGAAAGCGTGGATTCTCTTTCTGTGCGCGGCCTGTGCCATCTATCCGGCAGTCTGGGCGCTTCCGGAACTTTCGGCTCAGCTGGATTTCTTCCCGAAAGAGGCGGAAGCATACAAAAGCATGATTCTGATTGCGGCGGTGTGGATTCTGCTGGAGCTGATTTTCCACAATCTGGTCAGCAAATACCTGATACAGGATCCGGAAGTGTATGAGTTTCCATCGCTGCTGGACCGCATCGGAGGAATTTGCTTCGGGGCGTTGTCGGGGATTCTGTTCCTTGGAATTGTCGCGCTTGCGCTTGCGGTTTCGCCGCTCAACAGCAAGATACCGTCGCTTTCACGGGAGGATCTGCTGCAGATTTCCAATACGGTGATTCCCCGTCTGAGCTCTGCCGTCGACCGCTTCAGCTTTCAGGACTCGGCCGCCGACAAGGGGAAATTCCTGACGGAACTCTATTATGAGGAGGAAATCCCGCAGGAAACAACCGATGAAAAGGCGGAAAAAGAGAACGGGGAAAAAGCTGAAAAAGCAAAAGGCGGGAAAGAGTCCGCAAAAGCCGGGACCGCTACGAAATCCTCCGCTTCCGATGAGGCCGATGAGGAGGAGAGTGATGAAGATCTCGAGGAAGAGTCGGCAACGAAACCTTNNAGAGTTCCGGTTCCGCAGAAGGAAGACGCCGAAGAGGAAGAGGGGGAAGAAACGGAAGAAACAGAAGCTCCTGACGGCAAAGACACTCAACAGGAGACAAGTACCGGAATCCGCACCCCGACTCCGGTACCACTTGCCAACCGGGCGACAGCGAAAATCCGCGCAATGGCGGCACAGGAACAACAGGCTGTTGAGAAAGAGGCTCTCGGCGAAGAAACATCCCGTGCAGCAGCGGAAGAAGATGTCCGCCCGGTGAAGAAGACAAAAAAGAAAACCACTGCGCGAAGCAGCCGGAAAAAGAGATCCGTCCGTACGCAGAACAATCCGTAAATCCATATCCGCACGATTTGTTCCGCCGGCAAAGGGCGAACCACTCTCCGCAGGCCGGATTTCCGATCCAAGATAGTTGGGGGAACCGATTGAAATTTCCGTTTTTCATGCTATAATAATTCATTCTTTTTCAAAATAAACAGGACTGCGGAAGCAGACCGAAGAAAGAAAGGTAGACCAAAATGTCGAAAGTTTACAAGATTGCGACCCTTCCGGGCGACGGAACGGGTCCCGAGGTTGTTGCGGAAGGCGTCAAAGTCCTTCAGGCCGTCTCCAAGAAGTATGGATTTGAAATGACCTTCACACAGTTCGACTGGGGCGGAGAAAACTATCTCAAAACCGGCGTGGTTCTTCCCGAGGACGCTCCGGAGCAGCTGAAGAAATTCGACGCGGTCTTTCTCGGAGCCATCGGTTCGCCGAAGGTGGCGCCGGGCATTCTGGAAAAAGGAATCCTGCTGAAACTGCGCTTCGCTCTGGATCAGTACATCAATCTTCGTCCGGTGAAGCTGTATCCGGGTGTTGAAAGCCCGCTGGCAAACAAGAAGCCGGAGGATATCGACTACGTCGTGGTCCGCGAGAACTCGGGCGACGTTTATACCGGTATGGGCGGAGTCTCCCTGAAAGGAACCAAGGATGAAGTGGCGATTCAGGAGATGGTCTACAACCGCTTCCAGGTCGACCGCTGCCTCAAATTCGCGTTCGAACTGGCGAAAAAACGGCACACGAAGGAAAATCCGTGGCGCGGACTCTCCGAAGAGGACAAGGCGAAAGGCTACACCTCTCAGCTCACACTCTGCGGAAAAACCAATGTTCTGATCTACTGCTTCAATCTGTGGGAGCGCGCCTTCCATGAGATGGGCGAACAGTATCCCACCGTCAAACTCAACTACTGCCATGTGGACGCAACCTGCATGTGGATGGTCAAAAACCCGGAATGGTTCGACGTGATCGTCACGACAAACATGTTCGGCGACATCATCACCGACCTCGCCGCGATGACCTCCGGCGGAATGGGAATCTCCGCAGGCGGAAACATCAATCCGAACGGCGTGAGCATGTTTGAACCGATCGGAGGATCGGCGCCGAAGTATACGGGTCTTGGCGTCATCAATCCGTGCGCGGCGATTCTTTCCGCGGCGATGATGCTGGATTATCTCGGCGAGCATGAGGCGTCGAAAGATGTCGAAAAGGCGGTGGCTTACATTACCGAGCACAAGCTCAAATCGCTCTCGGCGGGCAAGATGGGCTACTCCACAAGCGAGGTCGGCGATCTGGTCGTCGCCAATCTCTGACGGAGAATATCTGCCGCTTCCGGAGAAAAAACGGGGGCGGCCGATATCGGAACAGTCGAACCGGCCCGGATCGGCTGTTCCTTCGTTTTTTATGCTCCGGGCAGACTTTGTCCGTATCCGTCCCCCGGACAGGCGGTACGGCAATATTCCGGAAAGAAAGAGCGCGGTCATGTATGATCCCGTAAAAGTTCAGCGAATGATCGGTTACACCTTCCGCAATCAGGAACTTCTCAAGGAGGCCCTGATGCACCGCTCGTTCGCAACGGAACACAACATCAAGTTCGACAATCAGAGACTGGAATTCCTCGGAGACGCTGTCCTCCAGATCATCCTCACGGAATACATCTTCAAGCGGTATCCGGACTACTCCGAAGGCGATCTGACCAAACTCCGTTCCGCCCTTGCCAATCAGAGCTCCCTTGCGATGCTCGCCCGGCACATCGATCTCGGAAGCGCCCTGATGCTCGGACGGGGCGAGATCGAAACCGGCGGAAGCTCCCGGGAATCCACCCTTTCCGACACGATGGAATCCCTGCTCGGAGCGATCCTCCTTGATTCCGATCTGAATACGGCCCGCGATATTCTGCTGAAGATTCTCCAGCCGGTTTTTCCTGAACCGGCCGATCTGCTCCGGAATCTGAACCCGAAGGGAACTCTTCAGGAGTACACGCAGAGGAAATACGGCTGTCAGCCGGATTATCATCTGATCTCTGTTTCCGGACCGGACCACAACCCTCTGTTTGAGGTCGAGGTCCGAATGCGCGGCCGCGCCATCGCGTCCGCACAGGCCAGCAAGCGGAAAACCGCGGAAGGACTCGCAGCACAGGAGGCGTTGAACGTTCTCCGGAAACAGGAGAAATTCCCCGAAGAACCCTCTGATTCCGAGACGGATAACAAGGAAGACGCCTCGCAGAAAGAGGAAAATGAAAAAAAGGAGTCTCTCCCATGAGCATCGCCCAGTATTGTTTCCCGCAGAAGACATTTTTCGGATCCGGATGCGTTCAGAAACTGGCGGAGGAACTCCCGAAGGAGGGAAAACTTCTGCTCGTCGCANNGGAAAACGGGCGTCGGAATCGGAGAGCGCACAGAAAATTCTGGATCGTCTTGCACCGCGAACGGCCGCGCTCTATCAGAAGGTCCCCGCCGAACCGCCGCTGGACTGTGTGGATGAGATTATTGCTCTCGGAAGAGAAAAGAATGTTCAGGCGGTCGCGGCCATCGGCGGAGGAAGCGTCATGGATGCAGCCAAGGCGGCCGCCGCTCTGATCCCG
>DDJH01000011.1:17195-41472 GCA_002338895.1 Lentisphaeria bacterium UBA1829
ATCCCGCTGGACGGATCGGTTTCCGATTACTTTCGCGGGGAAAAATCCATTCCGGGAAAAGGACTCTTCTTCGCCGCGGCACCGACCACCGCCGGAACAGGAGCGGAAGCGACATCTAATGCGGTTCTGACCGATCCGGAAACAAAAATCAAGAAATCGCTCCGTCACCCGGGCATGATGGCGGATCTTGCGCTGATCGATCCGGAACTGACGCTCTCCACCCCGCCGGCTCTGACAGCGGCAAGCGGACTGGACGCCTTCGTTCAGGCATTTGAATCGTATACCAGTCCGCGGGCGACGGCGCTGACTCGGACGCTTTCCGCAGAGGCGGTCCGCAAAATTTTCAACTCGCTGGTTCCCGCATTCCGGGAACCGGACAATCTTCTGTTTCGGACCGAAATGGCGGAAGGCTCCATGCTGTCGGGACTGGCGTTCGCACAAACCGGACTCGGCGCGGTTCATGGAATCGCCCATCCGGTCGGATCGCTGCTCGGAGTTCCCCACGGGATCGCCTGTGCAACTCTGATGCTGCCGGTCATGCGGTTCAATGCACCTGTCTGCGGCGACCGGTATGCGGAGCTGGCATCCTGCTGCGGAGAAAAACCGGAGACGGAAGCGTTCCTGCGGGCAGCGGAAGAGCTGTTCCGGAATCTCGGAGGAACACCGAATCTCCGCGCGTTCCATTTCGGGAAAGAACATTTCGACTTTATTGTAAAGAATTGTCGCAGCGCCAGTATGAAGCAGAATCCGCGCCCGATGTCGGATTCCGATGTTGTCGCAATTCTCGAACAGCTTCTCTGAGCACGGAGAAAAAAAATCCCCGGAGACCTTGTTCGGCGACCGGGGAAAGCAAGTTCGAAAAGAACCTTTTGTTTCTGTTTACATCACCTTCTGAATGAAGGCGGCCAGACGCTCTTCCAGACAGGGATAGAGCTTATGCGGCGTGCTGTCCGGAATCCAGATCCGATGGGAAATACCGCTTTCGTTCATCGTATAGAAGAATCCCTCCGCCCGGCCTCCGCGGGCACGGGCCGCTTCCAGGAAACGCTCCGCCGACGCGATCGGGACGACATTGTCCTGATACTCGTGCGTACAGAGAATCGGCGGCGACTCCCGGGACACCCAGTTGATCGGCGAAATCTCCTCCAGATCTTTTTCCGAAACTTCGTGCCCGAAAAGCCCTTCATAGCGATCCGGATGAAGCGAGAAATCGGACCGGATATCCGCGATCCCGGAGATGGAGACAATTCCCGCCACACGCTCCGCCGGCAGCCGCAGCCCCGTCATCAGCGCAAGATGTCCCCCCGCGGACGCACCGACGATCACAATCCGACTCCGGTCGAACCCCTCGAAATCCGGAATCGACGCATTCAAAAAGAACGTTCCCGCCTCCAGACAGTCGTCTCCGCACGCAGGCCACGGAGCCTGACCGCACAAGCGGTAATTGATGTTATACACCGCCATGCCGAGATCCTGACACAGATACAGCGCCACTCCGGCAAAACTGCTCTTGTCCAGCGCGCTCCATCCGCCGCCATGAATCAGCAGAGCCGCCCTGGTGCGGGAGTTCACCGAATCCGGCAGATACAGATCCCCGAGTCCGCGAAAACCATATTCCCCGTGATAGGAGAGATGATTCACAACTTTCATAACCGACCTTTTTCCTTTCTTCTCGTTTTCATTCACGAAATATACCTCCCGCTTCGATATATTACAATTGCTCTTCGGGATTTTCGGTTCGGAAAAATCGGACTCATCCCCCCTTCCCTTGCGGGACAAGGGTCTCTCAGGGCAGCGGCGGAAGAACGAACAGGATCTTCCCCTCCCCCCGAATGTCGACGGAATCCAGACAGTGCGGGATCAGGAAGTTTTCTCCGCGCTTCAGCTCCAGTCCGTTCACGGACACTTCTCCCTCGCAGACCACTCCGATCCGGAACGAATGCTCCTTCGGGAAATCCATCCGCCAGCTTTCCCGGAAACGCAGCTCCTGCACCGCAAAGTATCCGCAGGACTCGTACGGAATGTCTGTTTTCAGAATTCCGTTCTTTCTCTGCTCGACGACCTGCTCCTCCGGTGTACAGAACGCCCGGACTTCCGCCTCGGTCCGCGGAGTGAAATCAAACAGGCGCATCGCATCTTCCGGAGCGATTCCGGCAAAACGCTGTTTCTCGTTCAGCTGAAGACCGCAGCAGTTGATCTCCGGCACGATCACAAGATCGCTCGGCTCCATGACCTCGACCATTGTCACGCCGGGCCCGATCGCATGAGGAAGTCCGCCCCGGATCACGATCACATCACCCGGCCGGACTGCGATCCGGTTCAGCATCCCCAGTCCGGTCCGATACTCGCCGGCAAGCGATTCCCGGATAAAGGTCTCCTTCTCCAGCGATTCATTGAACCCGACCAGCAGATACGGTTTCTCACCCCCGATCTCCCGCGTGGAGAGAACCAGCCACGCTTCGGTTTTCCCATAATCGGCATGAAAATAGGTTTTCGCATCCGCGCGGGTCGGATGGACCTGCATCGGGAGCTGCTCGGCGGAATCCAGAAGTTTGACCAGAACCGCCGGAGTCTCCCCATAGGAGGCCAGATGCGCGGAACCGAGAATCTCCTCCGCATGGCAATGAAGAAATTCCGGAAACGAAACAACCGCTCCCTCATATTCGATTCTGCTGATTCCATGTCCCGGAGAGTGATAGGCGCGTCCGTTTCCTTCGATGCAGGACGCAATCCAGTTCTCCGGAAAACGCGTATCCTCCGGATTCGGATTGCCGCACAGACGATCAATTCCGCTTCCGCCCCGGTAAAGACGAAGCACGCGGTTCGGAAGAAATTTGAACACGTTCAGCATTTCTTCACCCCTCTTTCAGCATCAGAAGAATTCCGGCGTTTTCCCCCAGAAACAGCGTGCCGTTTTCAAACTTCGCCTCCTCCGGAGCATCGGTCCGCACCGAAAGACAGCTCCAGGGGCTTCGGAGTTCGGCTCTCCCCGAGAACGGTTTCATCGAGTTGTTGACCAGAAGAAGTGCGGCCCGTCCGTCTCCGAACGGATGCAGCGACTGCGTCACAAATGGAGAATCCAGCACAAGCGGCAGCTCTTTCGGAAGGACTTCTGCATAGATCTTCCATGCGTCCGTTTCATAGAGTCCCGCGGTATTGTAGAGCAGACGCTCCAGCGGGAATCCGAGCGTATAGACGACTCCTTTTCCGTACCGGTTCCGGAAGAAGCAGGGATTCCCCTCCGAATCGTGCGCAAGCTCCTCCGCGCCGCGCGAACGGAAGACGACCTGAACCGGACGCGGAAGAGTCAGCGAAAACCCGCCGAACTCATAACGCTCCGATCCCGGACGTTCCCGGCGGAAGACGACCTCCGCCCCGCAGACCTCGTTCAGACGGCTCAGATAGGTGTCGTCCCAGACCAGCAGCAGCGTCGCCCCCTCCCGGATTTTCTTCAGCAGCGCCTCCCAGCGGCGGGTCGTCAGCAGACCGCGCGCCTTCGCCGACGGCAGCANNGACGCATCCCGCAGTGGCTCCTCCGGCGACTGATACTCCGGAATCCATCCTGCCTGACGCGCAAGAATGTACGAACTGTGCACCAGATCGCGATTCGCCGCCAGAATCAGCACATCCTTTTTTGCCGGAGGCAGAGCGCGGAACTCCAGCGAACGCAGGAATTTTTCAAATCCCGCCACCACCTCCGCTCCGGGCTGCGGGGAGCGGTCGGAACGGAACAGACCATGTTCGAGTCCCGGCCATGCCCAGTCGTACGGAGCGCTGTCGAACTGCTCCTGATCGAATGCGCACCACCAGAGCATCGCCCGGCAGTTTGCCGCCCAGAGATTCCAGAGAAGTCCGCGCTGATAGCGGGCCAACCCATCCAGCGAAACCGCCATCGGCCGCCAGAGCCCCGTCTCCTCCACAAACGCCTCCTTTCCGGTGATCTGCTCCAGAGCGGAACACTGCGCCGCGCAGTAGAAGAGATTGCGGATTCCGTTGAACTCTTCAATTCCCGCCTTGCTCCACATATTGTACGGATGAACGGTCACGGAATCGGAAAGAGCCGCATTGATCCTGCTCTGCCACGGACTTTCCTGTGCGGTGATATCCAGTCCGCAGACCCCGATCACCGGACGGGAGGGATCCGCCAGACGAAACACGGAGTGAATGTAACGGAGCCACACTTCCACCTGTTCGCTGCTCTCGGCCGCCCCCAGACAGTTGGTCTCGTTGCCGGACTCCCACGCCCGGATCGCGGGATGGTGTTTCATCCGGCGGACAAAATAGTCGATATAGCGGGCCTCCCATTTCAGCGCGATCGGATCGGAATAGAGATTCAATCTCTCCAACGCGCGGGGAATGAACAGACGCGATGTCATGTGACCGGTCAGCACACACACAATCAGTTGGAAATGATACTGCTCCGCCAGATTGCAGAACTCCTCAAAGCGCTCCATCATCCGCTCATCGACTCCGGCGTAACCGGCCGGGGTGTCGGGACAATGCTCCTCCGTTTCAAACATGCGTGTCTCATACGAATCCATCTCCGCCCGCCCGGCATGGTGGATTGCGCAGATCGGCTGGAAGTCGTTCCACGTCGGAAACACCCGGAGAACCTTCACGCCATGGTCCGCAAGAACCTTGAAATCCTTCTCCACTTCCTCCGCGTTCCACTGGCTCCACATCCGGGTTGCCGCATGGTCCGCCCAGTAGTTGACTCCGAGAGTCATCGTTCCGTCTTCGAACATCTCTGTCACGCTCCTTGCTTTTTTCGGATCTTTCTTTTATATTATATACGCTGAAAACAAAATAAACATGGATAAAACAAGCCTCTTTTTGTATTTTCGGAGCATTCAGAATGGATTTTTTCAACGGACTCTCCTTTCCGGCGGCAGGGGTCATCCCGTTCGGACATCTGCGGGCGCATACGCCGCTCTATTTCGGAATCCAGTTCAATGCGGCCGGAACGCTCCGTCTGCGGATCAACCACGGACGCGAATACAAACTCAGCGGACCGGTCTGCTTCATCACCCATCCGGGTGCCTTCTTCGAATATGAACTGAAAGAAAAGGAACGTCACGATTTCACCTATTTCTGCTTCACGGGACCGCGCATCCGGATGTATCTGGAACATGGACTGCTGGATCTGACGCCGCAGCCGGTCGCAATCACGCGGGAACACAAATTTTCGGAAACACTTCGGGAGCTGCTGGCCCTCCGCGAACAGGGTCTCTATTCCGAAACCGTGAATCTGCTGGAAAATCTTCTGCTCCAGCTTCGCCAGCAGTCCGGAAAGGTTCCATTCATCTACCAGGCGGCACAGCTGCGGGAAGTGGTCAAAGCAATCTCGGCCGAACCGGAGAAGGAGTGGGATTTTGCTGTTTTTGCCCATCAGCTGAATGTCTCCCTGCCCCACTTCCGGAGGATCTTCCGGAAATTCACCGGGAATTCGCCGCAGCACTATCTGCTTCAGAGGCGTCTGGCACAGGCGGCAAACCGTCTGGCACACTCGGAGGAGCCGATCGGGAACATCGCCGCGGATGTCGGGTTCCGCGACATGTTCTACTTCTCCCATTTCTTCAAGAAATATTACGGGATCTCCCCGAAAAAATACCGCGCGGAATTTCTGGTCTCCGATTCCAGACGCTAGTTCGAAAGCCCCAGTTCCACCGTCAGAAGAGCGTAGAGTTTTCTGCTGTGATCCGCCCGGCCGGAAAAATGTTCGGAAAGCAGACGCTCCACCTCGCTCCGGACAAACAGCGCACGACACTGTTTCCCGTCCAGAAGACGGCTTCGGACCGTCTCCCTCCACGGACCGCGGAACCATGAAGCCAGCGGGATGCCGAACCCCTTCTTCCGATTGCGGAGCAGTTCCGGCGGAATCCACTCCCGGAAGGCCTCCGCCAGCACAATCTTCCGGCGCATTCCCCGCATCTTGTACGAAATCGGCAGCGACTGCGCCAGATGGATCAGATGGGGATCCAGATACGGCGCCCGAACCTCCAGAGACACCGCCATGGAAGCCGTATCCGTCTTTCTCAAAATATCGTTCGGCAGATAGACATGGAAATCGAACATCGGGACCGGATCCGGCAGACTCGGATCAAAATACCGTTCAAACACATCCGCTTTCTCCTCCGAAAGCGGAAATTGACAGACTCTCCGCAGTTCGTCCCTGGAGAAACAGGAGATCAGCGAACGGTACCGGCTTTCCGGATTCCGTCCGGCGGCAAGCAGAAGACGGCGCAGACGCGAAGAACGTGTCCGATCCCCTCCCGCTCCCGAAAACATCCCCGCCGCCAGATTGCACAGAGGACGACGCATCCCTTCCGGAATCCAGTCCAGCATCCGCAGTTTCCGCATCACCAGATAGCGTTCATATCCGCCGAAGAGTTCATCCGCGCCATCCCCGCTGAGCGCCACCGTCACGCTCTCCCGCGCAAAGCGGCACAGCAGATAGGTCGGCAGAATCGACGAATCTCCGTACGGCTCCCCGCAGCGGGCAAGCAGGAACTCCAGCGATGCGAAATCTTCCGGCTGAACCGTTCTGCAATGAAATTCCACCGGACGCTTCGCATGGGTTCGAATCCACTCGGCGTTCCGTTTCGCCTGACGGCTCTCGTCGTATGCCGGATCCGGAAACGCGATGCTGAAACACCGCAGGGGGTCGGACGACTCCAGACGCGATGCAACCGATGCCAGAATCGTGGAATCCATCCCTCCGGAAAGAAACACGCCAAGCGGGACATCCGCCACAAGACATCCCCGCACCGACTCCGTCACTCCCCCGCGGACAGCGGATACCGCAGAATCAAAATTCAGATCCGGTCGGATCTTCCGCTCCGGCTCCCAGTACCGCCGGTACCCAATTCTTCCCTCCGCGACCATCAGGGAGGATCCGGGATCCAGACGCGTCATTCCCTGGTACACGGTCTCCCTTCCGGGCGTATACAGCATGTTCAGATAGTCGACCAGCGCCGCAGGATTCAGTCGCGGAGACGAGGGAGCAATCCGCTTCAGCGCATTCAGATCACTGGCAAACGCAAACAGCTCCGGCGTGTCCAGCAGAAAGAGCGGTTTTTCCCCCGCGCGGTCCCGGGCAAGAAGAAGACTCTTTTTCCGAACATCGTACAGTGCAAGCGCAAACATGCCGTCCAGACGGGAGGGGAAATCCGCCCCGAACTCCTCATAAAGGTGAACCGCGCACTCGGAATCGGAATTTGTCCGGAAGCGGTGTCCCCGCTGTTCCAGCATGGCGCGGAGCGCGGGAAAGTTGTAGAACTCNNGCCTCGTTGAAAATCGGCTGAGCGCCGCCGGCAAGATCGATCACGGCAAGACGGCGATGAACCAGTCCGACCGGTCCGTCCGTATAGAACCCCTCCCCGTCCGGGCCGCGCAGAATCATCGTCTCGCCCATTGCGACAAGATCGGCCCGGTCCACACAGCGTCCGTCCTTCCGGAACATTCCGCCGATTCCGCACATCAGTTCAACCCTCCCGGAACATGGCGCCGGCGCCGTTCCCGTTTTTCCGCTTCGTCCAGCATCGCAAGCCCCTCTTCCCCGAAACAGGCGGAGACAAATGTCCGAGTCAGAATGGAATACGCAAGCTCGTTCGGGTGAAGCATGTCCTCCCTGTAAAACCGGTAATCGCGCAGTTCATCGTTCAGAATCTCGTACGCGGGAAAATAGCACGCGTTCGGCGAAGAGTCCACACAATCGTGAATCGCGGTCAGCACCAGAGCCTTGGACCGGGCGTTCAGAATCAGATCCCCCGGATTGTGACGCACCGGAGAAAGAGAAAACACGATCCGGCACTCCGGGGCAAAATCCGCAACAAAATCGGTCACGCTCTTCAGCGCCGTCCGGCACTCCTCCGCGGAAAGAAGCCTTCTTCGGAACCTTCCCCCCGGAACCTTGTGACAGTTCGCCACAATCAATCCGCTCTCCGGAAGCTCAAAGACCACCGCTGTCGCCGGGGTCAGAATCAGCAGCGAACTCCGCTTCAAATGCTTCAGAAATGCGGAACGCGATTCCGCAACCCTCCTCTCCAGAAGTTCCTTCGTCTCCGCGGAAAACGATCCGTGGTGACGCCACGACCGCCAGGCTCCGTTGAATTCAAAAAGCGCCGTCTCCTCCGCAAGGAGCGAATCCGCCAGAGAAACCGGATTGTAAACTATTCCATTCGGATTGCGGAGCGTCTCCACCCCCGCCGCCGCAAGACGCTCCACCACGGCATCCGCAAAGCAGGAGCCGATCGACGAAATCACGGCCGTGTGCGCATCCTGCGGGAACGGAAAGGAAAACTCCACGCGGGTCAGCGGCGGAAGAAGTGCACTTTTCATCGTNNTCGAACGCCTCGTCGAGCCGTTCGTTCAGCAGCGAATAGCGCGGCTCCCGGATGCTGTTCCGAACCGCCATGCCGACCGCCTTTTCCGAGCCGACCAGAATCATCAGCCGCTTCGCCCGCGTCATTCCCGTATACAGCAGATTCCGCTGAAGCATCATGAAGTGCTGCGACAGAAGAGGAATCACAACCGCCGGAAATTCGCTCCCCTGCGATTTGTGAATCGTCACCGCATAGGAGAGAGTCAGCTGATCCGCCTCCGGGAACTCGTATGTGACATTCTCCGTGTCGAACTGCACCGAGAAATTCCGCTCCGCATACCGGATCGCGGAGATCCGGCCCATGTCGCCATTGAAAACCCCTTTGTCGTAATTGTTGGAGATCTGCATAACCTTGTCGCCGAGCCGGAATATTCTCTCCCCGTTCCGGAACTGCAGCTTTGCCGAAGGATTCAGCAGCTCCTGAAGCGACGCATTCAAAGCAATCGTCCCGCACGATCCCCGGTTCATCGGAGAAAGCACCTGAATATCGGTCATCGGATCCAGACCGAACCGGCGGGGAATCCGCTCGCTGACCAGCCGCCGCACAATATCCGCCGCCTCTTCCGGATCCTCCTTCTCAATCCAGTAGAAATCGGACATCTCCGTCCGCACTCTCCGCGCCAGCGGCGGNNTCTCCGCAATTGACATCGTGCGCCGCCCGGATGATCCCGCTGCCCGCTCCCTGACGGAAAATCCGCGTCAGACGGGTGACCGGAATCTTTCCGCAGGCGATCAGGTCGTTCAGCACGTTGCCCGGTCCGACCGAGGGCAGCTGATCCGCATCCCCCACCAGCACCACGGTCGTTCCCGGATTGACCGCCCGGAACAGCGCGGTCGCAAGCAGAAGATCCAGCATCGACGTCTCATCCACAATCAAGAGCTCCGCCTTCAGCGGCGACGAGCGGCCATGCACAAACTGATGCCGTCCCGCATCCCATTTCAAAAGCCGGTGAAGCGTATAGGCCGGCAGCCCCGTCGTCTCCGAAAGCCGTTTTGCCGCCCGACCGGTCGGCGCCGCCAGCGCCACCTCCAGTTTCGCCAGTTTCGCCCGGCGCACGATCTCCCCCACCACGGTCGTCTTTCCCACACCGGGTCCGCCGGTAATGATCGAAACCGGGAAGTTCGCCGCCATCTTCACCGCCCGGAGCTGCTCCTCGCTGAAAATTGCATCCTTCAGCACCGGGAAGCGTGACAGATTCTGTCCGTAGTGGCGCGGAACCGACGCCAGTCTCGCCAGGCGCACCGGAAACTCCTCCTCGCACCGCAGAAGTCCCGGTTCATAAATCATCTCCGTTCCGTCCCCGGCCCGGCGGATCGACGCCAGCATCAGCCCCACAGCCGATTGAAGCGCCCGTTCCGCATCGCTCCGCTCGATCTCCAGAAGCTCCGAACATTTCGTCAGGAACTGGTCCCGCGGCAGGCAGACGTGTCCGATTCCGCGAACCTGCGACAGCACGTACGAGACCCCCGCGTTCAGCCGTTTCAAATCATTCTTCCGGATTCCCATCTTTTCCGCGATCCGGTCCGCCGTCGTGAATCCGATTCCCGGAATATCCGTTGCCAGCGCATACGGATTCTCCCGGATCTTTTCCGCGGCGGCGTCGCCGTACTTCCGGTAGATTCTGGAAAAATAGGCCGGGCTGATCCCGTAACTTTGCAGATGGATCTGAAGATTGCGGATCCCCGCGTTCTCCTCCCAGGCCTTGCGGATCGCTTCGATGCGTTTCCGTCCGATCCCGGGCACCTCGCGGAGGCGTGAAGGCGATTTTTCGATAATATCCAGTGTCGCCGCGCCGAACGTCTTCACGATCGCTTCGGCCTTTTTCTCCCCGAGCCCCTTCACCACGCCCGATGCGAGATATTTGACAATTCCCTCCGATGTCACCGGAAGGGTGAAACTGCACGATTCGATTCGGAAACGCCGTCCATACTCCTTGTGGAACTCCCAGCGGCCGACCGCTTCGATTCCCTGTCCGGCGGAGACTCCCGGCAGCGGGCCGACCGCATTGTGCAGTTCCCCCGCCGCATCCCGGACAATCAGAACGGCGTATGAATTTTCCTCGTTCTCATACAGGACCTTTTCCACTTCTCCGCGCAGAGTCTGCTCCGTGACGCTTTCATGCTCCGAAAGCGAAAAAGGGATCTCCTGCGCGGGAAGTTCATCCATGAGCCGATCACTCAGTGATGGGAGAAAATCCGTTCCGGAGCGTGACGGAGTGCAACGCCAAGCTCATTGGCGCGCTTGATCACATCCGCATCCTTCAGCGAGCCGGAGGGGGCGACCATCGCCTTGATTCCGGCCGCGGCGGCAACTTCCAGTCCATCCGCGAAGGGGAAGAATCCGTCGCTGGACATCACCGCGCCTTCCAGGGTCGCGCTTCCGGTGTATTTCTGTTTGAATTTCTCAATGGCCTGCTCCACCGCGCCGACACGGTCCTGCTCACCGGTTCCGACCGCGAGGGTCTGCCCGTTCTTGACGATCACAACGCCGTTCGAGCGGACGGAAATGTTGATGTACCATGCGGCAAGAAGATCGCATTTCTCCATCTCCGTCGGTTCCGTTGTGGAGACCTGTTTTCCGGCGGTCTTGCTTTCGCCCGAAGCGGCGGGAAGATCNNACATTCGTCAGCAGCGGAGCCGCCACCACCAGCGAGCCGTCGCAGAGGACCTTGAGCGTATTATGCGTCCCTTCCGGATCGTCGCCGACGTAGCGCGGCAGCGTGGAAAGCGGTCCGCACTGGAGAATCCGGATCTGCTTGTTGAGTTTGAAGCGTTCGGAATCGTTGAACACCGCCAGCGCCTCTTCCGTATAGGCGGGCGCCACCACGCATTCGGCAAAGGTGGACATGATGGTCTCCGCGGTTTCCGCATCGACTTCGACATTGAACGCGATCACGCTGCCGAACGCCGCCCGCGCATCGCAGTCACGCGCCTTGATGTAGACCTCCTTCAGCGATTCGCAGCCGGCCTGGACCGCCGCGCCGCTCGGATTCACATGTTTCATCACCGCGCACGCCGGCCGGTCGAAATATTTGACGATGTTCAGCGCACCGGAAATATCTTCCAGATTGGTCTGGGAAAGGCCGTTTTTCCCATTCTTCAGAGTCTTCATATCCATGATCGCGCCCGCTCCGCCTTCGGGACGGTAGTATGCGGCAGGCTGGTGCGGATTGGTTCCGTAGCGGAGATCATCCGCTTTCACATAGATGCGTCCGCCGATCTCGATGGTCTGCGGGAAATTTCCAACATTTTTGGTCAGGTAGGTGTCGCGAGCCAGTTTTGCCATTTCTTTTTCTCTCCGAATTTATGGAATTGACGGTTGAATATTTTTTTTTATGCAGTAACTTACTCCTTCAAGCGGCAATTTTCAATCGCATTTAAGGATTTTTCATTAACAATGAGAGGCAGATTCATCACACTGGAGGGAGGCGAAGGAAGCGGAAAAACCACGCAGGCGGCCCTGCTCGGAAACGCTCTTGGCGCGGCCGGAAAACAGGTTCATGTGGTCCGCTCCCCCGGAGGAACCGCCATCGCGGAAAAACTCCGGACGATTCTGAAAACAAGGGAACCGGGCGAGGAACTGACTCCGGAAACGGAGCTCCTTCTCTTCGGAGCCTGTCACTCCCAGATGGTGGAAACCCTTCTCAAACCCGAACTGGAACAGGGAATCCATGTGATTTCCGACCGTTTTTTCGATTCCACAACCGTGTATCAGGGCTGTGCGCGCGGAATCGACCGGAACATGCTGGACACAATCAACCGTTTTTCCTGCCGCGGCCTCAAGCCGGATCTCACAATCGTGCTGGATCTGGATCCGGAACTGGGAATGCGGAGAAGTGCCGGAAGAGTCGACCGCGCCGCTTTTGAAAACGACCGCTTTGATTCCGAAACCATGGCGTTTCACCGGGCGGTGCGCGAGGGATTCCTCCGTCTGGCGGAGCAGGATCCGAAACGAATCCGGGTCATCGACGCGGGCGCGTCCGTCGAAGAGGTGGCCCGAGCGGTCAGAGAGTGTGTGAAAAATGAGCTTGGACTGGAACTTCTTTGAACAGCGTTTCCCGCTGGAGATCAATGCGTTGAAAAACGCCCGTTCCGCCGGACGGCTCGCCCATGCGTTTCTGCTCTGCTCCACGAGTACGGAATACCGGATGGATTTTCCGCCGCTGCTGGCGGCGCTGGCGGCCTGTCCGCAGCCGAAAGAGGATTTTTCCCCCTGCGGGGTCTGCGCGGTCTGCCGCGAACTGGAGAACGGAACGTTTCCGGATCTGGTGACGCTGGCGCCGTCGTCGGTCTCCCGCATCATTCCGGTGGGGGAGAGTGAAGATGAACCGGACACCATGCGCTGGTTCGAAGCCCAGTTCTACCTCAGCGGAATGACCGACTGCGGATGGAAAATCGGAATCGTTCATGAGGCGGACCGCCTCAATGAACAGGCGCAGAATGCGTTTCTGAAAACGCTGGAGGAGCCGCCGCCGAAGTGCATGTTCATTCTGACGACGCCGAACCCGTCGGAACTGCTGCCGACGATTCGTTCGCGCTGTCAGACCATTCATTTTACGGAAAACCGCTGCGTGTACCGTCTTCCAAACGCGGAGAACCTTCCGGAGATTCTGCGCAGACTGCTGTTTGAAGCGCACGGAAGTCTGATTGTCGCGGAGGACTGTGCAACCGCGCTGATCGACTATGCGGCATCTCTGAACGAACTGGCAAAGAAGAACGTCGCGGCAAAATGGGCGGACCGTCTGGAAGAGTCGTCCAATCTGGAATCGGCGGGGAAAACGCTTCTGGAAAAACGGATCCGCGGCGAGGAGAGCTGCGAATACAAGCGGATGCGCGATCTGTTCCTGAGCATGATCCACGCCTTTTTTGCGCAGACGGCGCTTCTGGCGTCCGGAATTCCGATGAACCGCCTGCCCAATCCGGAACTGTTCCCGACCGCATTCGATCCGGACGCGGCCAGAGTGTTCGGGGAGGAGCGGATTTACCGCTGTCTCTCCTACGCGGAAGACCTGCTCCGCGCCATGCGGACCAATGCGGACGATCAGATGGCGATTCGTTCGTTCTGTCTCAAAACAGCATTTAAAAGTTAACTCCCGGAGGAGATTTTCAAGATGAAGGGCATTGATGCAAAAGAAGCTCTCGAAATACTGAACATCACAGAAACGGTTCCGATGCTGGAGCTGTTCCGGCGGACAACCGAGGTTCGGGAAAAGAGATTCGGAAAACGCATTGAAACATGTTCGATTGTCAATGCGAAGTGCGGAAACTGCCAGCAGAACTGCGCGTTCTGCGCGCAGTCGTCCCGCTCGAAGGCGAAGATCAGCGTCTATCCGCTGATTCCGGCGGAGGAGATTTTCCAGGCGGCGAAAGCGGCGGCGGAGCACGGGGTCAAACGGTTCGGGATCGTCACATCCGGAACCCGCGTCGTTCCCGGGCACGATCTTGACGAGATCTGCAAGGCGATCCGCAGAATCCGGGCGGAACTGCCGATTCTCCCCTGCGCCTCGCTCGGGATTCTGACGGAGGAGGCGCTCCGGCAGCTGAAGGAGGCCGGGCTGGAACGGTATCACCATAATCTGGAGGCCTCGCCAAGCTACTTTCCGGAGATCTGCACGACGCGGCCCTACTCCACGCAGACCGGAACGGTGCGCGCGGCAAAAGAGATCGGATTTTCCGTCTGTTCCGGCGGAATCATCGGAATCGGCGAATCGCGGGAGCAGAGGATTGAGCTGTTCGAGACCATCCGGTCGCTGGAGGTGGATTCGGTGCCGCTGAATTTTCTCAGTCCGATTCCGGGGACTCTGCTGGAAGGCGGATGCGGAATCACTCCGAGAGACTGTCTCCTCGCGATCGCGGCCGCGCGGCTGATGATGCCGGAAACCAGCATCCGGGTCTGCGGAGGACGTGAAAAGAACCTGCGCGACATGCAGGCACTGATCTTCGCGGCGGGAGCGGACAGCTTCATGACCGGCGGCTATCTTGTCACTCCCGGACGCGGCGTCCCGGCGGATTTGCAGATGATCCGCGACTTGGGCCTTCTGCCGGATTGAGGGCTCGCCGAATGAAAACCGATCTCTCCTGTGTTCAATGTCTGGTCCGGAACATCGTCACGCTGGCCAATCTTCTGGCGGACGATGAGGAGACCCGTCTGAAAATTGTCCGGAAAATGCTGGCCGAACTTTCGGAATTCGACTTTCATCTTCCCCCTCCGCTGATGGCGCGCCGGATTCACGCCTACGCAACCGAGGTCACAGGGAAGAGCGATCCCTACCGCCGTCAGAAGGACGAGTCCACCCGTCTTGCGCAGGAGCTCCTCCGGGAATTTCTGGAAGAGAAGAAGCTGGATCCGAATGATTTTGAATCTCTGATCCGTCTGGCCATCGCGGGGAACATCATCGACTTCGGCGTCAACTGCGATCTGAAGCTGGAAGATGCGCGGGAGACGATCCGTCTCGCCTTCCGGAAACCGATCGATTCCCGGGCGCTGAAGACGGCGGAGGAGGCGATGGAGAACGCCGAAAACATTCTCTATCTGCTGGACAACTGCGGAGAGGTGGTCTTCGACACGCTGCTGGTCCGGCGATACCGTTCGAAAGTCACACTCTGCGTGAAGGGAATTCCGGTGCTGAACGACGTCACGCGCCGGGAGGTGGGACCGTCCGGATTCGACGGAATCGTCAAACGGGTGATCGACACGGGCGACGGCACTCCGGGAGTCTCGCTGGAACACTCCTCGCGTGAATTCCGGGAAGCCTTCGAATCGGCCGATCTCATCGTCTCCAAAGGACAGGGCAATTTCGAGACGCTGCACGATACGGACCGTCCGATCCTCTTTCTCTTCATGGCCAAATGTCCCCTTGTCGCGGGGATGCTGAATGCGGAGCTCAACTCCTTTCAGATTGTCTGCCGGAATCTGCGGGGGGAAACCCCGGTCCGCGATTTGAAATAGCCGGACAGGTGGTACTGGCTGGAGAATCCCAGTCGCTCCGCAATCTCCTTGATCGAGAGCGGCGAATGACGCAGGAGAATCCGGGCCTGTTCCATCTTCTTCTCCATCCGGAACTCATACGGAGTCTGTCCGTAGCGCTCGCGGAACAGACGGATCAGGTGCGTTTCCGAATACGGGGTCCCTTCGGCAAAGCGGAGAAGCGAAAACGGCTTTTCCAGCGCAGACTGCAACTGTTCATACAGCAGACGCACATGCGGATTCTCCCGCGCCCCCTGCTCCCGGTAGACGTGCATCGACAGCTCCACGACAAACTGATGAAACTCCAGTGCATACTGCTCCTGCGGCAGCGAAAGATTGGTCTGCCTGCACCACCGGTCGAACCACCGCTTCAAATGCCGGCAGTTCCGGATGTGGTAGACCTTCTCCAGTCCGTGAATCCGCAGCAGCTCCTCCATGAAGTCGCCGTCCACCACAATAAAGAGTTTCTGCCACGGATCGCTCCGGTTCGGGAAATAACGATGAGTGCTGTGCTTGGGCAGCTGATAAATATCCCCTGCCGACGGCGTGCTCTTCACACCGTTCACCTCCAGAAAACCGGAACCGGAGACAATATACTCTATCGTGCAGCAGGCGTAATCGGTACGCTCAAAAACCGGCGTCATCGCATCGGCGTTTCCGCTGGATCCGGTCAGAAAACGAAACGGGAATTCCGGCATGGGGCAATCTCCAGAATATTGATTTTCCATATCATTTCTCCGATATAATATATCTAATAAGAGAGAAAAAGCAAGAAAACAGATTGATTTTATATATTTTGCCGATAGTGTATCTGAAGGACGGAAATGTTTCACATTCCCTGAAAAAAAAGGAGACTTGAACAATGAAAAGAATGAAAGTCGGTCTGATCGGAGTTGCCGGACGCGGAAAGAACGGCTGGCAGATGCACAAGCCGGAAGAGGGCTGGGAAATCGTTGCGGGAGCCGATCCGCATCCGCGGTCCCGCGCAGAGTTCCATGAGAAATTCCCGAACGCCGATCTGTTCGACAACTATGCGGAACTGCTGAAAATCCGGGAGATCGACGCGGTCATGATCGCTTCTCCGGACAATTTCCATGAAGAACAGGCCGTCGCCGCGCTCGAAGCCGGGAAAGCGGTCTTTCTGGAAAAGCCGATGGCGATCACCATCGAGGGATGCGACCGGATTCTGAGAACCGCCTACGAAACGGGCACCAAACTGTTTGTCGGCCACAACATGCGCTACTTCCCCTCCATTCTGACGATGAAGCGGGTCATCGATGCGGGAACCATCGGCGAGGTCCAGTGCGGCTGGTGCCGTCACTTCATCAACTACGGTGGAGACGCCTATTTCCGCGACTGGCACTCCGAACAGAAAAACACCACCGGACTCCTCCTCCAGAAAGGCGCGCACGACATCGACGTCATGCACTGGCTGATGGGCAGCTATACCCGGCAGGTGGTCGGCATGGGCATGCTCTCCGTCTACGACAAATGCGCCCGGCGCTCCCCCGACACCGAAGGCTGCGCCGTCTGGGACAACAAACACTATCCGCCGCTCGAACAGACCGGCTTCTCCCCGATCATCAACGTCGAGGACCACAACATGATCCTGATGCAGATGGCCAACGGCACGCAGGCCTGCTACATGCAGTGTCATTACACCCCCGACGCCGAACGCAACTACACCTTCATCGGAACCCGGGGACGGATCGAAAACATCGGCGACTTCGGGAAATGTGAAATCCATGTCTGGACCACCCGCGGTCCCCGCGAAACTCCGGACATCATCTACAAGCTCAAACCCGTGGAAGGGTCCCATGGCGGCGCCGATCCGGTCACCGTCCAGAGCTTTCTGGACTTTGTCCGGTACGACAAACGGCCGAACACAATTCCGATCGCCGCGCGCAACGCCGTCGCCACCGGAGTTCTCGGGCACTACTCCATGCGCCACGGCTGCATCCCTCAGGAGATCCCGCCGATCCCGGAAGAGCTCGTCCGCTATTTCGAAAACAATCAGAAGAAATAAGCCTTCCTCTTCCCGTTGAAAACAGAAAGCCGGAGCTCTCCCCTTTTTGCGGGAGCTCCGGCTTTTCTTCGTTCTTCCGTATCAGAGCTTCACTTTCCCGCTGGCAAACGCAATGACCGCCGCAACGGCGATCACCACGATCAGAATGGCGCCGATCCGCTCCATCGGAGTAAAGATCGGCTGAATCGGCTTTCCGGCCTCGCGATCCTCCCGGTCCGCATCGATCCGCGCCCAGACATAGACGGGAATCCCGACGACGAGAAACAGGAACGCCATCAGCAGATAGGTCAGTCCGGCCGCATAGATCATCCAGAGCGCATACAGCGTTCCGGCCACGCCGCAGAGTGTCGCGAATCCGGCCTTGACCGACGCATTCGCCGGATAGCCCTTCTGTGCGCAGATCTTCCAGAGAAACGCACAGCAGGCCAGATAGGGCGGCAGAATCATCACCGCCGTCACCGACAGCATCGTGTTCCAGGCGTTGTTGGCAAAGTAGACCAGAATCATCGCCACCTGCATCACGGAACTGGTCACCCACAGCGAGACATTCGGAGTCTCATTTTTATTTTCCTTTGCAAAGATTTTCGGGAAGGTTCCGTCGAGCGCGGCGGCCTGCGGGATCTGCGCATTCATGATCGTGAACGCCAGCCAGCTGGTCAGCAGAGCCACGATCACGCCGAGATTCATCAGATCGCCGCCCCAGGAGCCGACCACGTCCGACAGCAGCGGAGCCGTCGACGGATTGGCCAGCGCCGCGAGCTTCGGCTGCGTCAGCTTGCCGAACGGAAGAATCGACAGCAGAGCATAGATCGCCAGGCATCCGAGGAATCCGAACAGAGTCGCCGTCCCCACCGATTTCTGGTCCTTCGCCCGGGAGGAGACCACCACCGCGCCTTCGATTCCGATAAACGCCCACAGCGTCACCAGCATGGTCGACTTGATCTGGGAAAGCACCGATCCCAGCGGACGGATCCCCTCCGATGCGATCCGCTCCTCGCCCCACATGTCGACCGTGAACACCGAAAAGCGGAACGACACAATCATAATCACAATAAACAGCAGCAGCGGCACCAGTTTGAAAATCGTCCCGACCGTATTGAAGAACGCCGCCTGTCTGGTTCCGCGCAGAACCAGAAAATTCATCAGCCAGATCACGATCGATCCGCCGATAATGGACGGAATATTGTTCCCTCCCCTGAACGTCCCGGGGAAGAAATAGTCCAGCGCATCCATCAGCAGAACCGCGTATCCGACATTGCCGAAGATGTTGCAGAGCCAGTACGCCCACGCCATCTGGAATCCGGCAAAACGTCCGAATCCGAGCCGGGCATACGCATAAATTCCGGTCGTCGCATCGGGCCGCACATCCGAAAGGATCCGGAACGTGTTGGCGATGAAATACATCCCGATTCCCGTAATCACCCACGCGAGGATCACCTCCATCACCGCCGCCGACTGCGCCATGTTCTGCGGAAGACTGAAGATTCCTCCCCCGACCATCGCGCTGATGACGATTGCGGCAAGTGATGTGACGCCTAATTTTCTGGAATTGTCCGCCATCTTCAGTCCCTCCCCTCTCCGATAGTTTTCTTTTCCGTGATTTTACACTCCGGCGCATCCGGCCCCACTCCCGGGCATGCGACGGAAAACAACTGGAATCGACCATTTTTCCGCATTTGAATTCCCCCCTGAATTTGTTCTGGTTTCAGAATCTTTTCGGATTCCATTTCGACTCATAAAAATAAAAGATCTTTCTCCCGTTTTCAAGCGCGGAAAAGAAAGGACACCAATGAATATTCGCCGGTTTCATGCGGAGAAAAATGACAAAAAAAATTATCCGTTTCTCCCGGAAACCGGATGAAGAAAACGGGTTTTAAACGATTTTTTCCGATTGCGGATTGTCCGAATGCGAAACGATGGTATATTATCCACTATGGAAAAAAGGAAAAAAATGGAGAGGAACACCATGTCGAGATTCATACCGGATCCGACCCCGGTCTACACGCCGGAATGGAAGGATCGGCCCGATGCGGAACTGATCGTGTTCTGCGGACGGGATATGCTGCTGTGCCCGCATGAAAACCGCTACGAATTCCCCCGGTCGGCCGATCTGCGCCACTGGAATATCCATGCCGCACTGCGGATCGGAATGTGCGACGGGAAACCCTGTTACGCCGTGGAACTGCCGGAACTGCCGGAACTGCCGCCGGAACCGGTGAAAAAAATTGCGGTCCGCACCGCGGTCGGCTGCCTTCAGGATTCCGCATTCTCCGCGGGCTGCCGCGCAAAGGAGCTGCTGCACTGGAGAAGACAGCATCAATACTGCGGGCACTGCGGGAGAAAATTGAAAGAGTCGTCCAGCGATGTGGCGATGGTCTGCCCGGAATGCGGAGAAAAGTTCTATCCGCAGCTGGCTCCGGCGGTCATCGTGGCGGTCACGCGGGGCGACGAGATTCTGCTGGCGCACAACCGGAATTTCCTCCCGGAAATATACGGTCTGATCGCAGGATTCGTCGAAGCCGGCGAGAATCTGGAAGAGGCGATCGCCCGGGAAATCATGGAGGAGACCTCCATCACCGTCGGGAACATCCGCTACTTCTCCAGTCAGTGCTGGCCCTTCCCGAACTCGCTGATGCTGGGATTCTATGCGGACTACGTTTCCGGCGAAGCAAAACCGGACGGGAAGGAGCTGGAAACGCTCGGCTGGTTCCGGGCGGGAGCGCTTCCGAAAATCCCCCCGAAGGGAAGCATCGCCCGCCGGATCATCGACGATTTCGAACGGAGACACAAACAGAAGGAGACGCTATGAACCGGACAGCGAAAGCTCTCTGCCTCGTTCCGTTTCTCGCAGGGATATCAACCATTTTAACAGGGTGTACAAGCATGCAGGAAAAAAACTTTTTGGAAGATGTGGTCTTTCTCCGGGAACACGGCGTTCAGCCGGTCATTCTGAAAAACGACGCCGGAGCGCGCGTTGCGCTTGCCCCGCTCTATCAGGGGCGCGTGATGACCAGCACCATGGGCGGAGAAAACGGCTTCAGCTGCGGCTGGATCAACTACAAGCTCATCGAATCGGGAAAACCGACGGCGCACATCAACGCACACGGAGGAGAGGACCGTTTCTGGCTCGGACCGGAGGGAGGACCGTTCAGTCTCTACTTCCCGAAGGGGGCGGAATACACATTTGAAAACTGGCAGGTCCCCGCGGTGTTCGACACGCTGCCGTGGGAGGTGACCGACCGGGACGGGAATCGGGAAGTCTCGCTGAAAGCCGAATTTGAACAGGAGACACGCAACGGGGTCCTGCGCAAGATCCGTCTGGACCGGAAAGTCAAACTTCTTTCGGAGGAGGAGATCGGGAAAGCGGTCGGTCTCGATCTGTCGGAGTGTTCGGTACAGTCGGTCGGCTACACCACCGCGAACCGGGTGACCAACCGGGGCGAGGCATGGACGCGCGAAAACGGAGGACTCTCCATCTGGATGCTCGGAATGTTCAAACCTTCGCCGAAAACGACGATCGTCGTTCCGTTCAACAAACAGGCGGAGGGACCGGTGGTCAAAGACGACTACTTCGGGAAAATCTCTCCGGACCGTCTCCGCATTGATGAGGAAAAGGGCGTCATCTACTTCTGCGCCGACGGGGACAG
The DNA here is from genome assembly GCA_002338895.1 of Lentisphaeria bacterium UBA1829. Lineage (GTDB taxonomy): Bacteria > Verrucomicrobiota > Lentisphaeria > Victivallales > UBA1829 > UBA1829. Next base: position 38,219 of record DDJH01000011.1, read on the forward strand.
CCGCGGGAAGATCGGTCTTTCCGCTCAGCGCGCCCGGGAGTTCCTCGGCAGCTACGACGCCGAACACCGGATCCTGACCATCGTCCGCTACACCCTCCCCCCTTCCGGCGCGGAATATGCCAACGCCGCATGGGAGGATTCCACCGAACCGTACAAAGGCGATGTCGTCAACGCCTACAACGACGGCATTCCGGGTCCCGGTCTGCCGAAGATGGGTCCCTTCTACGAACTGGAATCCTCCTCCCCCGCAGCCTTTCTGAAGACCGGGGAAAGTCTTCTGCACGAACATACCACGCTCCACTTCTCGGGCTCCTCCGAGGATCTTGACAAGATCGCTCGCAAAACCCTGGGCGTGACCATCGCGGACATCACCCGGTGAATTTCCGCACCGGCCGGAACGGCGGNNGATCTTGTCTCCTCTCCAGCACAGAAGAACGGGAGGAAATAAAAATGCTTACAATTTGGTTATCCGGTTTTTATTTTCCGGATTCCGGGATATATTAATATGATTTTGAAATGGGAATGATCAGAGGAGACTCCTATGTGCGGTATTGTGGGATATACAGGAAATAAACCGGCGGAAAAGATTCTGCTGGACGGGTTGAAACGTCTGGAATACCGCGGCTACGACTCCGCAGGTCTTTCTCTCGGAGGCAGGGAGCTGCTGACCATCAAGGCGGTCGGCAAGGTCCGGAACCTGGAGCAGGAGGCCCGGAAATACGGCGAACTGAAACAGACCATCGGCATTGCGCACACCCGCTGGGCGACACATGGAGCGCCCTCGGTCCGGAACGCCCATCCGCATGTGGACAATTCCGGAAAATTCGCGATTGTGCACAACGGCATCATCGAAAATTACGCCGAACTGAAACAGAAACTGGTGGAAAAAGGATACACGTTCTCGTCGGATACCGATACGGAAGTGGTTGCCAATCTGATTGCGGAGTTCTACAAGGGAGACTTTGTCCAGGCGGTGGCGTCGGCGCTGCACCGGATCAGCGGGACCTACGGATTCGCCATTCTCTGCACGGACTATCCGGATACGATTCTTGTGGCGCGCCACGGAAGTCCGATCGTGATCGGACTGGGGGACGGCTGCAATCTGGTGGCTTCAGACGTGACGCCGCTTGCCGCCTATACCCGGAAGGTGATCTATCTGGACGACGGCGATCTGGCCGTGCTCACACCGGACAATGTCGAACTGCGCACGATAGAAAATCTTCCCGTCGAGCGCGAGGTGGCCAACATCGACTGGGACGTCGCTTCCGCAGGAAAAGGCAAATACGAGCACTTCATGCTCAAGGAGATCTTCGAACAGCCGGACTCCATCTCGAACACGATCCGCGGCCGGCTCGACCGGAAACTCAAAAGCGCCATGCTCTCCGGACTCGGACTGACGCCGCATGAACTGGCCAAGATCTCCCGCATTGTCATTGCGGGCTGCGGCACCAGCCTGCACGCAGGAATGGTCGGCGAATATTTCTTTGAAGACATTGCCGGAATTCCCGCCGAAGTGGAACAGGCCGCCGAATTCCGCTACCGCAATCCGATCATCGACCCGGATACGCTTGTCCTTCCGATCAGCCAGTCCGGCGAAACCGCGGACACTCTCGCCGCCGTGCGCGAAGCCATGAACAAAGGGGCGGTGGTTGCCGCCATCTGCAATGTGGTCGGTTCGACCATCGCACGGGAAACCGGACGCGGAATCTATCTGCACGCGGGTCCGGAAATCAGCGTGGCCTCGACCAAAGCGTTCACCTGCCAGGTGACCGTTCTGCTGATGCTGGCGCTGATGCTCGGCAGAAACCGCCGTCTCAGCCGGGACGACGGCGACGAACTCCTGCAGGAGATCGAACGCATTCCCGATCTGATCCGCGAAACGTTGAAACAGGCGCCCGCCATCGAAAAGCTGGCCGAAAAATACGCCTTTGCGGAAGACTTCTTCTTCATCGGCCGCGGCACACTCTATCCGACCGCCCTGGAAGGCGCGCTGAAACTCAAGGAGATCAGCTACATCCACGCGGAGGGATACCACGCTGCGGAGCTCAAACACGGACCGATTGCACTGCTGGACAGCAAAGTGCCGGTCATGGCGCTGGCCAACGCGATTCCGGGTCAGGAGAAGATGATCGGCAACATTCAGGAGTGCCTCGCCCGCAATTCGCCGGTGGTGGCGGTGGTGACCGGAGACGATGACCGCGTCTGCGAATTCACACAGGACATTATCCGCCTTCCCGCCAGCTCCCGCTACGTTGCCCCGCTGACCACCGTGGTCGCGCTCCAGCTTTTCGCCTACTATTTTGCAAAAGCGCGCGGATGCGAGATCGACCATCCCCGCAACCTTGCCAAAAGCGTCACCGTTGAATAAAACCGCTTCATGAACGACGCGCAGGATCTGAAACAGCAGTGCCGGGACCTCCAGTCCCGCCTGTCCCTTCTGCGGATCACGGATCAGCACCGTCTGAAAGCCGGACTGCGGAGCGTGTTTTCCGCCCTGGAAACGGGGTCGGAAAAAGCCGGCGCGCAGATGGATGCGCTGAAGCGCCAGATGGAACAGGCGATGGAGCACTCGCTCGTGCCGATTGCGGAAAAACTCCCGCTGAATTTTCCGGAAGATCTTCCGATCAGCGCTCATGCGGAATCGATCCGGGAAAAGATCCGGAACAATCCGGTTGTGATTGTCTGCGGCTCCACCGGATCCGGAAAGACCACGCAGCTGCCGAAGCTGGCGCTGGGGGCCGGGTGCGGAAGAAGCGGACGGATCGGCTGCACACAGCCGCGCAGGATTGCGGCAAGTTCTCTGGCTCGGCGGGTGGCGGCTGAACTCGGCGTCGAACCGGGAAACGAGGTGGGGTGCAAGGTCCGCTTCGACGACCGGACGACGGAAAAGACCGTTGTCAAATTCATGACCGACGGGATTCTGCTTGCGGAAACCCGCAGCGATCCGATGCTGTATCAGTACGACTGCATCATTCTGGACGAGGTTCATGAACGGTCGCTGAACATTGATTTTCTGCTGGGATATCTGAAACTTCTTCTGCAAAAGAGGAAGGATCTGAAAGTGATTCTCTCATCCGCGACACTGGAGGCGGAACGGCTTGCCGCGTTCTTCGGCGGAGCCGTGACGGAGGAGGTGGAGGGGCGGCTCTTCCCGATCGAGGACTGCTGGATCGAACCGCGGGAAGAGGAGGATCTGACCGATACGGTCGCACGCGGCGTCGACTTTCTCAACGAACTGGATCCCCGCGGAGACA
>DDJH01000164.1 GCA_002338895.1 Lentisphaeria bacterium UBA1829
CCCGGAAGCGGAACAGCCGGTCCGCCTGCGCAGCACCTATTCGAAAGAGCTGTGGAAAGGCTATCAGTTTCCCGGAGAGCCGGTCCGTTTTCTTCTGGAGGCGGAAAACTATACGGCCGCACCGCGAACCGGCCGTCTCTCCTGGCAACTCACCGACTGGATGAACCGGGAGACCGCCTCCGGCACGCTTGCCCGCGACTGGACAATCGAAGGAGGAGCGATCCGCCGTCATCCGGTGGAAATCACGCTTCCGTCCCATCTTCGCGGCCCGATGTTTCTGACGTTCCGCTGGAGCGGAGCACAGGGGGAACGCGCGGAAAACACGCAGTATTTCGGTGTGATTGATTCACCCCGCGCCCCGTCGGAACGACTCGGACTGGAACTCACCGGACGGGTCCATCCGGAGCCGTCGATTCCCTATTTCAAAGATTTCCGGATCGGCCTGGTCCGAGTGGGCAGCGCCAGCGGTTTCCGTCATCCGGAGTATACGGGACTTCTCCACCGGTCGGGTCTCCGGGTTCTCTGGTGCGTCGGCTGGACCTACGCCGCGCGGGACAACAAACCGGGGGCGCGGGAGGAGTACCGGAACAATCTGGACGCCATGACCCGCAGCCAGGCCGGCAACGTGGAGTTCTATGAAATCCAGAATGAACCGAACATTGCGGGCTTCACGACGGATATGCAGATGGAAATCCTTCGGGAGAGCGCGGCCATCATCCGCCGCAACGATCCCTCCGCAAAACTTGCCGGGCCGACGACATGCACGATCGACGCCACCTGGATCGGCGACATTCTTCACAAAGGCGGCTCACAACTCCTCGATCTGATCACCTACCATCCCTACTCGGTGAAGCCGGAAATCAGCAATCTTGACCGTCAGACCGAATCGCTTCATGCGCTGATCCGCCGGTACCGGGAGATTCCGCATGCGGGAACGGAAGCCGGTCATGTGTTTTCGCCGGGGATCCCGGACGACCGTCTGGACTCCTGGACCCGTCAGGCCACGGCGCTGGATCTGCGCAACATTCTTCTGACCCTCTCGGGGGGCGCCTCCCGCTACTACCATTTTGCGTTCAACCCCTGTGCGGAAGGCAGTGACTGGAACTGTCTCTGGCAGGGGAATCCGGAGAACGGGAATCGTCCGAAACCGGCGCCGGTCTTTTATGCGCTTCGGGGTCTTGCGGACCGTCTGGAAAAGGCGGAGAGCGCGGGACGGATCTCTCTCGGTCAGGATTTCCGGGCCTGCCTGTTCGATCACGGAACAAAGCGGACCCTGGTTCTCTGGAAATGGAAAGGCGATCCGGCTGCGATCCGGCTGCCGGACGGGATGTTCAATGCGATGTACGACATCATGGGGACCCGTCTTCCGGTTCCGAAACGGCTGGTTCTGAACGAGTTCCCGGTCTATCTCGACACCGCCGCCGCAGCGGCGGACGTGAAACAGGCGATTGCGGACGCCCCTCTGGAGACCCGGGAAAACGAGCTCTTTGATGCCACAGTCTCCGTTTCCGGAGAGCGGGAAATTCTTGTCAGGATCCGGAATCTGACGCGCCTTCCCCGCTCGTGCGAACTGACCGTGGAGTCCCCCGGCACTCTTGCCGCACCGGTCCGGCGGACATTCGACGCGATCGGGCGGGACGAATCCACAGCTCTGCGGATTCCGCTTCTCCATCCGATCGGCATCACCTCCCGCCCTCTGACGCTGCGGATCACCGATTCGAAAACCGGCCGGAGCCGGGAATTTCATCGGAACCTTGCAGGTCTTCCCATCTGGAAGAGTCCGCATCGCCTGACGATGGACGGCGATCTTTCCGACTGGAAGAATGTTCCCGGAAATCCGATTGAGCTGGATCACCGGAATACGGATTCCCGCCAGCACCGGGGCTGGGACAAGAAGGCGGAGACAATCCGGGTCCGCCTCCGTTACGCCTGGGATTCGGACAATCTCTATCTTGCCGCGGAAGTGTTCAAGCCGGATTACCGGCTCTCTTCGCGGACAAAGGCTCCGGCGGATCTCTGGCAGTCCGACTCCCTGCAGCTCGGTCTGGATCCGTTGAACAATGCGACCGGCGGGATGAGCGCTCTGGCCGACGACGACTTTGAATATCTTTTCGGCGAATGGAAAAACCATCCGATCATCTATCGCCGCTGGGCATCGAGCTCCCTGTACGACAGTCTGCACAAGAATCAGGGAATCGTCCCGGCGGAGGAGGCGGAATTTGCGATCAAGCGCCATGCCGACCGGGTCGTCTACGAAATTGCCCTCAAACGCAGAGCGGTCAGTCCGCTGAAACTGGTCTCCGGCTCAGAGTTTCGCCTGAGCTCGCTGGTCAACCTCAATCTGAACGGGAAGGAGAGAACCGGTTATCTGGAACTTTCACCGGGTATCGGACACGAGAAAAATCCGTATCTCTGGCTTCCCGCCGTCCTTCTGGATCCGGCAGATTCCGGATCCGCGGTCGGAAACAGCAATCCGGGAAAGGAAAGAAAGTAATTCTGAAATTCCCCCGGGATTGCTCCGGAATCTTTGGACAGGAATCATGCGGGGATGTGAGGAGTGCTCCTGCGGAGCGGAATGCGAAGGCATCCGCTCCGGCATTTGAAAAAGAGTCCGTCCGTGGTAAATTAAAGGGAACGGGAAATCCACAAGGGCAAAGAAAGGGACCCGATCCCTTCCCGAACTGGAATCTTTCCCGGCAGCCGTCATGTGAGATGCTTTTTCCGGAGGAGGACGAGAGTCGGACATTTTCTCCGGATCGGCACACCACCAACGGATACGATGCTGCGTGTTAGGAAAACAGGAGAGAAAAATGGAATCGATTTTGTTTGAGGAAAAAATTCCCGTCCGGACCAAATCTTACGATGTTCTTGTTGCCGGCGGCGGTGTTGCCGGCATTGCCGCGGCGCTGACGGCCCGGCGGGCCGGAAAGACCGTTCTTCTGATTGAGAAAAGCACGATTCTCGGAGGACTTGCCACGCTCGGACTGGTCAATCTGTTTGTTCCGATGTGCAACGGCCGCGGCAAGCAGATCATCTACGGACTTGCGGAAGAGTTTCTCCGCTTTTCGCAGAAATACGGCTGGTCCACCGTTCCGAAAGTGTGGGAGAACGGAGAACCCGCGGAACCGACAACGATTCGGTATCTGGCCCACTTCTCGCAGAACATCTTTGCGATCGCCATACTGGATTTTCTGGCGGAAGCGGGCGTGGAGATTCTCTTTGATACCATTGTCTCCGCATCGATCATGAAAGGCGGCCACTGTGAGGGAATCATTGTGGAAGGGAAATCCGGACGGGAGTTCATCCGGGGGAAGATCATCGTGGACGCCACCGGGGATGCCGATCTGCTCCGCCGAAGCGGAGTTCCGACCGTCACCGGGAAGAACTACTTCATCTATGCCTGCAAGGCGATCACGCTGGAGTCCTGCCGGAAAGCGGTGGAAAGCGGCAGGATTTCGGATGCCTACACCGGCTACTGCGGCGGCGGAACCGATCTCTACGGGAAAGGACAGCCGAGCGATGTGCCGCTGTATGAAGGGACCTCCACCGATCAGGTTTCGGAGTTTCTGATCCGGAATCAGCGGGAGCTTTTCCGGAAGATCAAAGATCTCCCGAAGGAATCGCGGGAGATTGTAACGCTTCCGGGCATGGCGCAGTTCCGCACATCCTGCCGGATCGACGGCGACTATACGCTGAAGGAGAGCGACGCCTACAAACACTTTGACGATTCCATCGGAGCAATCTGCGATTTTGACCGCCGGGACTTCCTCTACGAGATGCCCTACCGGATTCTGATCCGCTCCGGTTTCGACAATCTGATTACAGCGGGCCGGACCGCATCCGCGGAAGGTTACGCCTGGGATATTGTCCGGGTGATTCCTCCGGCGATTCTCTCCGGACAGGCCGCCGGCAGCGCGGCGGTGCTGGCCATCGACAGCGGCCGCGGCATTGACCATCTGGACGTTTCCGTTCTTCAGGACATGCTGTCCGCCCAGAATGTCCGGATCCACTTTGACGATGCCCTGATTCCGAAGGACCGGATGAACTCCGGAGAGAAAGGCGAGGATTACGGCCATTTCTGAACCGGACACGCCATCGTCCGACAATAGTTTTCATGAAAGGAAAATGAATCGGGCGATTCTCCCTGCGCGGAGAGATTCCATACAACAAAATCTCTCCGCAACATTTTGGAATACAACGATTTCCGTTCTTTTCATCCCGTTTTTTTTCCAATTTTTCAGCAGGGATCAAAAACAGGGAATCAATCCTTCCGCCACTGTTTCCATTTTTCCACAAGTTCTTTGTTCTCAAGCATTTTAATAAAGACTCCGCCGACGACGGAGCGAGCCTGGAAACCGACCTGCCTTCCCTCCTCGACCGTCTCATACCAGTCTGTCATCGGGACTCTGGAAACCGATTCCGTCAACCAGCGATGAACGGGTTCCAGAAGAGCCAGGAAGTCCTCTTTTTTTCCAGTCAGACATGCGCTCCAGAGAATCCAGTCGAGCTTCGTATAGGTTCTGCGACAGTCCAGAGGGAGACCGTAACGATTCTGAACGGTTCTGTAATGCGCCAGTTCCTTTTCCGCCACGGATTCCGGGAAGAGCTGAAGCTGCAGCAGACGATCCCATACAAGATTGTATTTCAGACTCCAGCTCCCCTTCCGGTCGAAGGCCAGACGGAAACAGTTTCCATCGTCCGCATCCCGCACCCAGCGTTCTGCAAATTCATGAGCGATGGCGGAGAAACGTCCGGCGACCTCCTCTTCTCCGACCTCCCGCGCGACGAAAGCGAAACCGCCCAGAGCCACAATCGCCTTGATGGAAAGATTGGTATTGTGAGCGAGATGTCCGGCGAAATCATCCGTGCAGAGCTGGTTTTCCGGATCGTATCCTTTTTTCATCAGGTAATCGGCCCACGCTTTCAACGTTTTCCAGTACTTGCGGATGAACGCCGTATCGTGATGGAACTTGACCAGTGCGGCGGCGAGGATCAGCATATTTCCGCACTCCTCCACCGGCATCTGATTTTTCTCCATCTCTTCACCGCCTCCATAGACCTGTCCGTTTGCGAGCGGATAGGTTCCGAGATCATGCGGAGCAAACGGGAACTTCCAGAACCGGGACTCCGCATAATCCAGAATCGGAATCAGCATCCCCTTCAGCAGTTCCGGCTGACAGAGAAGAAACAGCGGCGCGGACGGATACGTCACATCCACAGTTGCAATGCACCCGTTGGAGAAATTCTCCTTGGAGAAAAACAGCGGCCTCCCCTCGACATCCGCGACCAGTTTATGCGCAGCAACCGCCTGACGGAACGCCCCCGCGCAGAGATCCGCATATTTCTGACCTCCAACACGTTCCGCATCGTCCATCAGTTCGGAATCGAAGCGGGCACACTCCTCCGCGAGAGCCTCCTTCTCCCGCACCGCAATGGAAAGCAATTCGGAAAAAGAGGACGTTTCCATTGTCCAGTACCCGGCAAGTCTGCGTTTGAGATATTCAATCGAGAAGAGATCATGATACGCAAGAATCAGATACCTGGAGCTCACCCCCTCCGAATCGACTTTCATCGGAAATCTGGCGGCAAGACAGAGCCACTCTTTTCCGGCGCTCTCCCGCATATTGAGATTATCCGCACAGGCGAATGGAGCGTTCTCCAGAAATTTCCGGCGCGTGATCCGATTGGATTCCATCACCGTAGACGCATAAAATTCCCTTGGGACGCCGAGATAGAGATATCCCCAGTCGATCCGCAGATTATCCCCGGACTTTGCAAGGATTTTCTGATCCGCGGAACCTGCGCACATCAAATCCAGTTCAGGATGCTGATAGCGGCTCCATACGATCTCGTCGGAAGGAGTATTGACAGCAATTGCGCCGTCTGCATCGAAATAGATCTCCAGTTCGTGCGGTTTTCCATCCATGGATTCCGCATCGAAACAGACATAGGTAATCGGACGGGCAAGAACCTTGAGACGATGCGGAAGTGCCGGAGTCAGAAAGGTTAGCGTGAAACGGATTCCGGCCTCTTCGAATGTATAAATTGTCCGGGTCGGCAAAACCCGGACGGATTTCTGTTTGAGAGCGGGAGCTTCCGGGACTTTGCTCAGAAAACAGAATGCTTTCCCGTCGATCCGGATCAATCCGGCGATGGTCTGATTCTCTCCGGTCCAGTGGCAGGGATAGGAATCGGTCAGCCGATCACTTCGGGACCAGATGGAAAAATACGGATCATGAACCACAAGCGGATATGCGGGATAGCGGACAGAATGAATCGTCATAGCACACTCCTTTTCAAATTTCACTTCCGTCTACATTATAGCACAACGTTCATAAAAAAGAATAGAGGAAAAAAAAGAAAATATGAGGATTCTGCGCATTGACATAAAAATCTCTTTTCACAAATTTTTCGGGCAGGGAATTTCGGTTCTTCTATCATCAAAACATTCTTTTCCCTCATTTTCGGTCTTCATGGAATTCAGGAAGCCACGAGGGAGGACGAGAAGAAAGAATAAACACAACAACATCTTATTCAACAACTTAANNAACTTAACACTATCAATCCATCCTTGTTCTCTACGAAACATTCTCCGGAGCGAGAACCTGCGGTTCAGAGAAATCCCGCTTGAAACTCTCTCTTCAGATCAGGAGAGAAGAGATTTTTCAATACACCGCTTTTCAATAGACCCGCAAAAGGGAAACATACACTTTTTTTATTTCGGCCATCCTTATCGGAATATGAAACGGACAACCGGAACAATGTCACAGAATTCCTATACAAAATATCCGCCCGTGGCACGGGAATTTCCGTTTCCGGAAAACGTTTTCTCCCGCCAGAAGATTCTGACATCAGAAGAAGAAACAAAAGGAACAACTATTTCATTATCAAGATATTGAAAAAAACAGAAGGGAGAGAACAAAAGGGGATATTTCAGAAGCGATCCCTCAAAAGGAGATCCCGCTGAAATATCCCGGACAGGACAGAGGAAAGATGTTACTTTGTCCGTCCCGTATAGGCATCCGCGCCGCTGTTGTCGATGACATAGCGGAAGAACTTCTTCTCCGCCTGGGCCCGCGCCTTATCCCACGGTCTGGGGTTTCCGCAAAGCTGGACGGCCCACAGTTTCAGCTCCTTCCGGTGCCAGTTGACCATGCAGTTTGTCCCCCATGCGCCGCCGTGACCGAACCAGGAATCCTCCTTGTCGACTTCCGGAGCGCTCAGTCCCAGAGAATATCCGCCCATTCCTTTCGGCCGCGTCGACCTGGCAAGCAGTTCCTTGACGGTCTCTTCCTTGAGAATTCTCACGCCGTTGTCGCCCACGCCGAGATTCATCAGCATCTTGTAGAATTTCAGCTGATCGTTTGCGGTGGTCCAGAGTCCCGCTCCGGCGGAAGCAAACACATGCGAATCGTTATAGGGACGCTGCTGCATGTTGTTCTGCCGACGGTATTTCGCGGGGGCGTCTTTCACGCAGTCGTACATTTCGACCTGCGTTTCCAGCTGCTTGTCGGTCGGCCAGAAGGAACTGGACTTCATCCCGAGCGGAAGCAGCACCCGCTCCTTCAGGAAATCTTCCCAGCGCTGTCCGGTCACCACCTCGACGATCGCGGCGCCGATATCAATTCCGGTGTTGGAATACTGGACTTTGGTTCCAGGCTCAAACATCAGAGGAGAAGCCGCCGCGATTGCCGCGGTCTGCCGCAGCGGAGCACCTCCGCTCCATCCGCCGCCTTTGAGATTTCCCTGCTTGGCGCAAATCTCAAACGGGAAACCGCCGGTGTGGTTCATGACCATGCGGATCGTCAGCTTGTTCTTCGCCCGTTTCAGGGTTTTGACACCGTCCTTGTTGGAAACCAGAACCCAGAGCTCCCGGAATTCCGGAAGGTATTTCGAGACCGGATCATCCAGAGAAATTTTTCCCTCTTCGACCAGCATCGCAATCGTCACGCCGCAGAAGCCTTTGGTCTGCGAGCACTGCATGTAGACATCGTCCATCGTGATCGGACGCCGCGCAGCGACATCCGCATACCCGACGCATGCCGTCTCCTGAACCCCGTTCTTGTAGAAGACATTGATCGCCCCCGGGAGCTGTCCGCTCTGCACATACGGCATCAGCGCATCCTTTGCAAACGTGGTCTTCGAGTCCACGGGACCCCGGTTCACCGATTGACATCCGGACAAGACCGCCGCCGCGGCGATCAGCATCATACATTTTGTCAGCCGATTCATTCTTTCCTCTTTTCTTTCTGACCGTTTTGATTGTTCTGAATTCTTCCACACCGGAAACGAATCCATGAAAACCTTCATTTTCATTTTTCTTCCGATTTCCTTTTAAGATAACGGTCTTTTCCACATTTGCAAATCATCCGTTTGCGGGAGTGCGGATTTTTGCTGATCCGCCTTCCCGCATATTCTACGGATCCCCCTGCCATGCAGGAGGTTATTTCATCAGAAGAAGATCCATGAACAGACCCGGCTTTTTCGCCTCGCCGATTCCGGGAGTCAGCTGGAGCCAGCCGATGCGTTCCCTGCCGTTGTTCATGTTCACGATCACATTGAAGCGCATGGAAGAGCCGGCTTTCAGAACAAACGGACTGACGGAACGGGGAACAAAACGGATTTCATAGATCGTTCTGCCCGGTTCGGTCCGGATTGCCGCCTGGACCTCGCCCTTCAGTTCGCCGATCGATTTGTTCAGACTGTCGTAAAGGGAGAGCGAGGCGACATTGCGGTAGACCATGGGAGAGCCTTTGAAAAGGCCGATCGCATATTCAAAATCGTCACCGCCATAGCGGAGGCCGTCGCGCTTTGCGTTTTTCAGCGGATCAAAGGCGATCTGGAGCGAGTCGCCCTGCCAGAGACGCGCGGAGCTTCCGGTCTCCGGGTGGAACTCCGCTTTGTTGACGACAACCGCGAAATAGAGACCGTCCTTGTTCCAGGCCGTCCTGATCTCCGCCGTTGCGGCGTTCTCCTGTGCGGTCCAGGGGCGCTTCAGAGCGTTCATCCGGTCGGCCGGACTGCGGAGATATGCTCCGGGAACGTTTTTCCATTCGTCCAGAGAACCGTCGATCGTGATCTTCTCAAGATGCGGGACAAAGAACGATTTGAGCGAGAGACTCTCTTCGAACTTCTGTCCGTTCAGCGTCAGAGTCAGCGTTCCTTTGACCGGAGAACTCGAAAAGCGGACCGGCGAGCGGAAGGCGATCCGACGGGTCTCCCCCTTCGCGATTTCGGACACTGCGGCTTTCTGAGTCTTCCCGCCGAGGACCAGAACCGCATTCCCCCGGAACGAGCGAAGTCCCCGGTTCGTGACCGCCACCTCCAGCGTATCGGGTCCGGTGACAAACACCTCAATGCCGCTGACCACGCGCCCGTCATCGGGAACCAGACGGACACAGAGCTTTTTCAGCTCGTCCGTCGACAGTTTTGTCCGGAAATAGAGCGGCGCCTCCCCGATTTCCAACGCTCCGGACACCGGATTGCCCATCAGATCGTAAAAACTCCCGCGGAATTCCGGACCCGGCTGAAAGCGGACCGGTTTTCCGTTCCATTTCCAGAACACGGCGATCCGCTCGCTGCCGCTGTCGAACAGATAGCATTTGTATTCAAAACCGAGAAAGACAGTTCCGGCGGCCTTTGCCCGGTCCCCCAGGAGGTCGGCGATCGCGCGCAGTCCGTAGAGAACGGGCTGCGGGACATATTCATACGGTTTCCCCGTCGCTCCGGTCGCCGTGAGCTGCCAGGAGGAGGCCCCTCCCCAGTGCCAGAACGAGAAGAGGGTGTACACTTCCGCTCCGCCGGCATAGGCGGTCAGCATCATGCGGAGATTGGTGGCCACGCTGCTGCGGATGTACGGGGTGATGCGGTTGTCGACCATCATCTCTTCGGTCCGGCTGCCGCATTCGGTGGCCCAGTGGGGTTTGCTGCCGTAGCGGGCGCAGATGGCGTTCAGGTTCTGGAGATCGGCATAGTAATCCGGCATTTCCGGAGCGGGACGGTAGGGGTGTTCCGTGACGATGTCCAGATACTTGTCGCCGCCGGCCTTCAGAACGCTGGCGATGAAGGAGAGATCGGTTGTGCACGGGGTCGGGCCGGCAAATCTGGCATTCGGGGCGAACTCCGTGATGATCTTCCGCGCCGTCTTCAGAACCCGGACGTATTCCTCGGGCGACATCTCCTTGTACACGGACGGATCCGGATTCTTCTGATACCCGTTCCAGATGTTCGGCTCGTTCAGAATCTCATAGACGTCGATCGAATCCTTGTACGGCATGACGTATTTCCGGATGGCGTCGCGCCAGCTGGAGAGATCATGACGGGAGAACGAATGATACCGCGCATCCTTCCCGTCCAGCCCGAGATTCAGGAAGGTCTGAATTCCGGCGTCGTGCAGCCCCTTGATCGAGGGAACCGGGATCGGATTCCTTCCCGAGAGTTTCGACCAGAAACGCGCCGTGCCGATCCGCATGTCGCGGAAAAACGGAAGAAGGAATTCCGCCGTCGAGAGGCTGTCCGTATCCAGAGCAAGCCGTTTCACCGGTCCGGTTTCCGGACCGATTCCGCCGAAGAGGAATCCGTGGTCGATGGTCTTTCCGTTCGCGGTCACATGGAACAGAAGGGTCTGGGCGCCCCGGCGGCGGACGGGGAAGGAGAACGACTTTTCCGCACGTCCCCCTGCGGGAAGAGCAAGGGTGCCCAGAGAGTGATGTTCCACCGGTCGGCCGAAATAGTCCAGAATCTCGCAGGAGATCCGGGCTTCGAGCGGAGCGTTTGTCGTATTTCGCACCGTCAGTCCGGCACGGAGGGATTCTCCGAGTTTCCGGTACGGCGCGTCCAGTTCGCCGGAGACCGCGACCGGGGTGGGATTTTCGAATGCGACTTCTCCGGCGCCCTGCCAGACACAGAGATCATCGAGCCAGACAGTCTTGTCGACCCAGAACGTCGGATAGCACTGACTGTTCCCTTTCGCCGTATAGTCGCCGGTCACCTTGCCGACCGGTTTGCCGAACTGCGGAATCTCAAAGCGGTACGTCTTCCACTCGGGACCGATCTCAAAGAACTTCCGGTAGCCGTGCGACGTGCTCACCGCAAGGAAAAGAAGCAGACGCGACTTTCCCGATTTCGATTTCGCCTTGAACGTGACCACCATGCGCTCGCCGAGCGAGAACTTCACCGGATTGAACCGGAACCAGTTCTGATACTGTTTTCCGCCGTCCTCCAGACGAAAGGAGTATTGTCCCGATGCCGCTTCCCGGTCGTCGATCCGTGCGATCATCGCCTGTCTCCAGATGCCGCCNNGAGCCAGTCGCGGTAGTATCCGCCCTGGAGATTGGAGAAATCGCAGCCGGAGACCGCGTAAAAGCCGCGTTCCGCTCCGCCGTTGAGAATCTGATTGCCGGAAACGATCTTCTCTTTTTCCGGCTCCGGGAAGGTGATGGATGCGTTGCGGATCCGGAGAATTCCCGGCTGACTGAAGGTCAGACGCCAGGTCGGCTCTCCGCGGATGTCCGAACGGACGGGGAAGCGTTTTTCGATTTTCTGCCACCGGGGGAGGATCGGCGTGTCGCCCCCCATCTGGAAATACATTTTCCCTTTGACCGGATAGGAGGGCGTGACAATTCCCAGCATCGGACGGTCGGCGGAGAGTTCCACGGAAGATACCATGCTCTTTCCCGCGTAAATGGAGGGATCGGCGGCTTTGACTTCCGGATAGATCTCGAGTACAAAGATTCCGTATCCGCCGTTCCGGTCCCTGCCGCATCGCGAGGCATCGACGACCAGCGCGCCATCCGTCAGAGAGGTGCGGACGTCGTTCATCGGCTTGTACGATTTGTCTTTGGGACTCCAGTGCCAGACGCGGGCTCGGAGTTTGCCGTTCTGTTTGACCGTGTGGTTCTGAAGCGTCATCTCCCGTGCGTTCTCTGCAAAATCGATCTGGAGATCGCCGAACGCGGAGATTGCAAACGCGGTCAGTGCCGCTGCAAAAATCCGTTTCATGTTGAAACATCCTTTCCTGTTTGATTGAGTTCTATTAGTTGACCGCCGGCTGCTGGAGCACCGCGGAATGGTCCTGGGTCAGAAAAGAGAAATCCGGAGAGGAGGTCGAACCGACCGGAGCGCAGTAGGCCTCGAAAAAGTCCCGGGCGTAGCGGTAGACGGAGCGCTGATTGCCCGCGTGTCCGTCGGTATAGAGCACGTTGATCCCCTGCTGATGGCGGAGATGCGGCATACCTTTCAGACCGGCGTCGTATGCCTCTTTGGTCTGATTGATGAATGCACCGGACATCTGGTAATAGCTGCCCGTGAGCCCGGTCAACCCCGGATTGTAATTGGAGGAATCAAAAAACATCTCCCCTTTCGAAGCCTGTTTCAGCCGATTGGTGTGAATGAAGAACGCCAGATAGCCGGTTGCGGCGTGATACACCAGTGCGGATCCCGGTTTCCCGCTCGAGATTCCCGAGTTGAGAGGGCCTTCCACCCGGCAGCGCATCCAGTATTGGGCGTCGGCGTTGATGGAATAACTGCCGTAGCAGGTTGTGGAAGAGTTGGTGTGCGCTTCCGAGTTGCAGGAGACATCGGAAAACTTCTTGATGTAAGCGCCCTCCTTCAGTCTGCTGAATCCCAGCGATCCGAGAATGTAGTAGCCGTCGGAATCGGAGGAGTACTGGATCTGCGAGACGCCGAGCTGATTCAGCCGTCCGACACAGTCGATCATCCGTCCTTTCTCCCGCGCCGAATTCAGAGCCGGAAGAAGCAACGCCACAAGAATCGCAAGAATGGCAATTGTCACGAGGAGTTCGATAAGGGTGAAAAAGGTGTTTCGTCCGCTTTCTCTCATTTTCCATCTCCCTGTTTTGGGTTTTCAAACAATATGCCGTAAAAGCCGGCGGGAATAATCAGACGATGATTCCAGAAGACGGGACGCCCCGGATTTCCCGGAATCTCTTCAACGGAACGATTTTTCAGAAGACGCGGATGCGCCGGATCCGAAAAATCAACCACATCGATCCGTCCGTCTGCCCGGTCAGTGAAGGCGGCGACCGTTCCGTCGGCCGTTCCGGTTCCGCCGGGACGACGGATGCCGGGAACAGACCTCCTCTCCTCCACTTCCTTCTCCGGCTGTTCCGGATGAAACATCGCATAACCGGAAGCCGTGGGAAAGATGAACGTTCCCTCCATGGCGCAGGGTGCGCTGCTCTGACCGGAAAGGAACTTCCTGGCGTGATGTAGGACAACGGGTTTCTCCCCCCTCAGATCAAGCCAGACGACTCCGCCTCCATGACAGTTGACCGGCAGAATTCCGTTCACATCCCGGTCACCGGCCGTATCCGTATAGAACAATCCGCCGGGTCTGCAGGTCAGGACCGTGCGGATTTTTCCCGGATCGGAAACATCCTTGACGTAGAATTCCATTCCCTGAGAGGATGCGATCAGGTAGCGGGGATTGGAGACAAGACGCAGATGGATACAGTTTCTGCGCTCTCTTCCCAGCTCGGTCAGCGATCCGTCCGGCTGAATCCGGTAAACGGCAAGGCCGTCGCGTCCTTCCGCGGAATAGAGCACGCCGTCGCGAACGGCGACATCGTAACTGCAGGCGACCGGCCAGGTTTTCAGAATCTTCAGTCCGTTTTCCTCCACGCGGAACACGCGGATTCCCTGAGAGGAACAGGCGGCGTAAAGAGTGTTCCCCTCCAGAAACAGGCGGNNACATCGATGCGCTGAAAGCCGGGAACTTCCGCAGGCGGCGTTTCCTTCATGACGACAGGCCTTCCGGCGGCAGCGGCAGGCGATTTTGCCAACGGGAAAGGAGCGACATACAATCCGCCTCGCATTCCGCCGAGATAAATGCACCCGTCCCCCAGAGCCAGAGATCCTGCGCACTCCTCTTCGCCCCTGTATTCGGGACAGCCGGCCGCGAGGAGTTCCGGTTTTTCCGGATCTTCCGCATCCACCACAAAAACGCCGTTGTTTGAATCCGTCACATACGCAACCGTTCCCTCCAGTGTGACGCTCCAGGAGTCGAAATATTTGACTTTCCGTGCGGGGAATCGAATGCGTCCGAGCCGTCTGGGATTGCGCGGATCCGAGACATCTATGATTTCAAGACCGTGTCCGTTGTTTTTCCGTTCCGCCACCGGTCCGCTTTTCGCATGCATACCGGTTGCGGCATAGAGCAGATTCCCGGCGAGAGCCACCCCGTCCCCGAATCCGTTCAACGGGAAGGAGGAGAGACGTTTCGGGTGTGCCGCGTCGGAGATGTCCCAGATCAGAACGGAACCGCCCCCCCAGGAACCGCCGAACAGAAGGTTTCCCCTCACCGCGGCGGACTGAATCTCTCCCCCCCGGACCATTCCGACAAAACGGGGATTCCGCGGATCGGAACAATTCAAGATTTCCGTTCCGTAAATCCGTTCGGTGACAAACACATACGGGCCGGAAACGGCAAGTCCGGTTGCCAGTTCCGTCGTATCAAAACGGGTCACGACGACCGGTTTTTCCGGCCTGGAAATATCCAGGATCCAAAGTCCGTTTTCCCTTGCAGTGAGATAGAGGAGCTCGTTTTCGATCCGCATCTGCCGTCCGCCCGTGATCCGGCTGCTGCTCCATACCGGACGCGGCTCCAGCGGTTTGCGGATATCGTAGACCGTCATTCCGCTCCATCCGCATGTATAAAGGTACTCCCCTTTCCGCGCGATAGCCGTACTGCTCCGCGATTCCGGGACCTTGCGGAATTCCAGTTTTCCGATCCCGCCCGTCTCCGGAAGCGCGAGGCAGAGGAACGGAAACAGCGCGGCGGCAGCAGCCGNNACATTCCATTCATAGAGCTTCTCCTGTTTTCTGTGTGTTGTTCCCGCAGTTTTTCCGTCCATACAGAGGATCCTCTTCCAAAGCGCCGGCGAAACGGACCGGGAAGTAGGTCCGGGTCCGATGCTCCTTCGAAAAACGGGTGAACAGAATGTCCCGCCGCGGACGGCTCCGGTTCTGAATCACGCACGGGATGCGGATTCCCTCCGTTTCGACAACCGGCACGCAGGAATTGTCGATGGCGAGAAGATCGACCTCGTGTCCGGCCAGAGCATTTCTCTCCTGTTCCAGCGCGTAGACCAGGGGGCCGCGCAGGATGGCGGCCTGTCCGCTCTGCGCAGCGGTCCCGCGGATCAGACGGACCGGCATCGGGAAATTCAGCTCCAGTTCCGTCTTTCCCGCAGGCAGCGGGACGGAAAACCAGCCAGGCTGAGCATAGCGCACCGTTCCGCCCATTGAAATTTCCGCCTGCGGGCACCACACCGGAATGCGGAGCGTCAGATGGAATCCCGCGGCAGAGGAGACGGTCAGACGGATCTTTCCCGATTCGGGATACCCCGTTTTCTGTTCGATTCTCCGCTCCGGAAGCGTCAGGACGCTGTCCGAATAGAGATTGACCGCGACGCCGTCCTCCGTCCGGAAAAAGATTCCTTCCGGAATTTCAAACATCATGCGGCGCAGGTTGTTCGGACAGCAGTAGGTCTCCTTCTCGAACCATTCTCCCGGCTCGTTGAACGGGATGAAATAGCGCTGCCGCATCCCATCCTCCGACTGCGCGCCGAAGAAGGCGTTGTACATCACGCGCTCGAACAGATCGCCGAACAGAGGATCGCTCTCGCGCTCCAGCATTTTTGCGGCGAAGCGCAGCAGATACGCCGACGCGCACGTCTCCCCCCACCGTCCGAGTCCGATCTGCGTCCGATCCCAGATTTCCCCCCAGTTCCTTCCTCCGGTGCACGAACCGCTGATGGAGGAGTACCCCTGTTCCAGAATCCGGCTCCGGAGTTCATGCGCTCCCTTCCGGAGTCTGCCGGATTCATCCTGCGTCAGCTCCTCGAGCTTCAGCTGCGCCAGAACCCGGGCCAGAAAGGTGTAGACGTGCGCAAGTCCGTTGACCGGCACCCGGCGATCGTATATTTCCAGCTTTTCCGCCAGAGCGAACTCCTTCCGGCAGTACTCCAGGAACTTCCGTTCGCCGGAAGCCTCGTACAGCAGCAGGAACGCCTCTTCCAGCCCGAGATTCATGCCGCTCTTCCTCCGGATCAGATACGAGCCGAGACGCAGAGCGCTCTCCAGGGAGGCGGACTGCTTCAAACGCAGAAAATCATTCACCAACGCCTGAATGATATACGCCTGTTCATGATTGTCCCAGACGCCCGGAGGACCGGAAAAGATGGAGATTGCACCATCCGGGGTCTGCGTCCGGATCAGATCCCCGACCGTCTGTTCCTTCCGGAGCCGCATTGCCGTTCCGCCGATGCCGGCGGCAGACGCCTTCACCATGGCATCCAGAAGCATGCCGTACCCGGCAAATCCGCCCGGGACCTCCGGCTCACTCCGGCGGAGCCGGAAATGACGGGCAAAGAGATTTTCAATATCCAGATGATTCAGAATTTTGTCGGCCGTCCTTGCGGTGCGCTCGCCGATCTCTCCGCCGATCGTCACACATCCGGCGGGGAAGCGCTGAAAACGAGTGCTCATTCCTCTCCCTCCCCGAACAGGATTCCGCGCATCAGAGCGCTTGCGGCGACGGCGTCCTTTCTGCGCAGGACAGCGGCAACCTTTTCCGGATCGATCCGGTCCGCCCTCCGTTCGAGAGCCTGCATCCATGCGGCGCTCTCGGCGACGGCGTCGCGGCCGTCCTCCCGGTAGGGATACTGATCAATCGTCAAATAGCCGTCGTATCCGGTCCGGCGCAGCCAGTAGAAGAATTCGAGATACTCCAGAGTGTGGACGGAACCGACGATCATATCGTCATCCCAGAGCCGGTAGTTGTCGTTGATATGGACATGGAACAGACGCTTTCCGTACTTGTCAAGCATTGCGACCGCCTCCGCGGGACTTTCGTATCCGAGCAGGACATGTCCGTAATCGAGAACCGCTCCGCAGTTTTCCTCTCCGATCTCCTGAATCATCAGCAGCGTTGTCGCCGTGCTGTTCACATAGCAGTGATTGCGCGGTTCCTTTGCCTTGTATTCCAGAGAGATCCGGATGTCGGACCGGTGACGGCAGGCTTCCCGGATTCCGTCGGCGAAGAGGGTCCGTTCCCGGATGTAGTCCGCCTGGAACAGATAATCGTAACCATCCTGTCCGGGCCAGACCGTCACCAGATCGCACCCGATCTCCGCCGCGAGGTCCATCGCCCGCACCGTATCCCGGATCGCCTCCTTCCGGACCGCCGGATCCACCGAAGAGAGAGTCCCCTGCTTCCACTTTGCCTGCGTGAAGTGATCCACCGCAAGCGAAACCGGTTTCAATCCGCTCTCCTTCAGCAGTCCTCGAATCTCCTGAAACGACTCCAGCAGCTCCGGAGTCAGCACCAGATCCACTCCCGAGATCTGCGGGACGGACCGCACCCGTTCCACCAGCTCCTTCCAGGAAAACGCTCTTCCGTACGCGGGGCAGTAGCGGTCCGAACAGGATCCGACATTTCCCAGAAAAACCGAATACTTCTGCATCCACCATCTCCTTCTTTTTGTAGAAATCCTATTGTTATTATATTGCATTTTCTTATTTTCGTCAATATATTACCGTATGGAAATTACAATGTAAAACATGGATAAAACTATGAACAACGCATTTTTATTCCATTACAACACCTCGAAAGCCGACGAAGAGAAGGACTTTCACATCCGCGGAATCGGCGTGCATGAGACCATGCCCCCCGGACTGATCCGCCATGGCGACGAACAGTATCCGTGGCTGTTCATCTATTTTCATTCCCCCGCGCTCATCCGCACCCCCTCCGGCTCCGAAAAATGCGACCATTCCCTGATGATCTGGGAACCGCGGCAAATCCATCATTACGGCAACGAACTTTCACAATGGGATCACTCCTGGCTGATCGTGAAAGCGCCTTCGATCCGTCCGCTTCTGGAAAACTCTTCGATCACCCTGAACACGCCGATGGATGTGGAAGCAGGCGAAATTTTTGAGAAATATCTGACACTTCTTCACAGCGAAGTCAAACATCCCGTCAGCTCCCGCTATCTTCTGGAACACTTTCTGGAACTCTTTCTCTTTGAGCTGAACCGGATTCTGAAAGGACAGTATGTTCCTGTTCCTCAGAATCTCCAGGCGATCGCACAGTATCTGAACCGGAATCTCGACCGTCCTCTGACAATCGGCGATCTTGCGGAAACGTTTCACATATCTCCTCCATATCTGATGGCCCGCTTCAAGGAGTGCTACGGCATTTCCCCCATGCACTATCTGAATCAGCGACGGATGGAACGCGCCGCGCTTCTTCTCCAGAATTCCCCCTACTCCTGCAAGGAAATCGCGGAAAGAACCGGCTTCGGCGATCCGCTCTATTTTTCCAGACGCTTCCGCCAGTTCTGGGGCTTTTCCCCGCGCGAATACCGGAAGAAAAACACCGCGCTTCCGACCCCGTCCGACGATTCGGACACCATCGGACGCCTCCGTATTTGAAGGAAAAGCAGCGCAGTCATCCCTCCGCCCCTCTCTTCCGACAAGAGGAATTCTGACGCACGAAGTCAAAACATCTTCTCCCTTTTCCGTTTTTCCGCTTGAAGAACCCCTTTTCCGGGTGTAAAATACAGAAACTTTTCAGAAACGGATGAATCCAGAAATGCCCGATGCCAGACAAAACCCCTTCCAAACCCGGCGGAATCCCGGATCGGCCGTTGATCGGCGGGGAGAGATCTGCCGATGAACTGGATGCTGTCGGACATCAGCCGTCCGCTCTTTTCCTCGTGCGTTCCCCTTGCGCGGTTCGGGATGGAGCATAAGAAGAAGCATACCATCCATCGGAAGTTCGACCATATCGCCCTCTCTCTGATCTGGGGAGAGGAGATGGAAGTGCGCCTGGAGAACCAGTACGGATGCGAGGTCTTCACAGAACCGGTCTGCGTCATCGCGCTGCCGGGCGACAATCGGAAGATGATCCCACTTCGTCCGTTCGAGGAGCTGTATCTTGTCTACCGGAGCGAGGATCTTCCGCGGATTCTGCCGGGACTTCCGGAAAACAGAGCCGATTTCCGCCGCAGCATCCCGGCAAGGGATGTTCCGCTGTTTTTTCATCTGCGCGACTCGGTGGAGACTCTGGCGAATCAGGAGCAGACAGAGTCCACAATCACGCAGCTGGATCTTCTCGGCTCCCTGCTTCTGGCGGCGACCTTCCGTCACCCCGCGCCCCCTGTCACCCGGGAGGAAAAGCTGATGGTCCGCTTCCGGCAGTTCATCTATCAGCATTACCGGGAGACGATCGACTGGGAGGCCATGGCCGCGGAACACGGGATCGGCCTTCAGACCTTCCGGAAGATCTGGCGGAGGAAATCCGCCTGTTCCCCGCATCAGCTTGTCCTGCAGCTGCGCAACCGGGACGCCTGCGATCTTCTGGGCGACCTCTCGCTTTCCATTCAGGAGATTGCCGGAATGCTGGGCTGTCCGGACTCCTGCTACTTCTCCCGCTTCTTCCGCAGAATGAACGGGATCTCGCCTTCGGAATACAGGGACCGGAACCGGGGAATCGACACACCTGCTTCCTCCCGCACTCCCGATCGCCCCGAAACAGACCGGAATAAATAATCCAACGAATATATCAAAAAGTCCAACGCCTCCCCGTAAACGGGGGGTTGACATTTTCAGGGGCTTGTGTTATAATTAAAAAAGAAATGCTAACATATGCTAACAAATTGTATTTTGAGTGTATTTTAACAAAAAAAGGAGAAGAGAAGCGATGAGGAAGGAACTGCTTGGGGCATTGCTGCTGTCGATGCTCGGTTCGCTGTCGGCGTTTCAGGAAAACAACACGTTCCTGAAACAGGATTCCCTGAAGGAGTGGAAGTGCAGCAAAGGGGCCGCCCTGACGAAGGAGGGACTGGAAGTGACGTCGGAAAAGTTCGTTCTTGTCCGGCGGTACCTTCCGGTGGATCAGCTCAGCTCCAAGCGGGTTGTCATGGAAGTGGAGGTCAAGGGGGAGATCGAACCGCTCGGCAAACGCTCCTCCGGAGGAAGATTCGGACTGATCTACAAGGACTCCAAAGGGAAGAGCTTCTATCCCGGCGTTCCGCTTCCGAAGGGGAAATTCCCCTGGACGAAAATCCGGATGGAGCAGCTGCTCCCGGCGGATCTGCAATCCATCAACATTGAACTCGGAGCGGAGAACGCGAAAGGGAAATTCGTCTACCGGAATCTGAAGTTCACCGCAGAGGAGACCGTGCTGGATTTCCGGAACGCCATGAACATGGGATTCGCCGACGAGAAGGAAAACGACGGCAAAGGCGGCTGGTCCGATCAGGGACCGGACAACGATGCCCGCGGGATTCCGATCCGTCAGAACTACAAGGGATTTCCATTCCATGTGATCCATCCGTCGCAGAACGGGGGCAAGTCGATCGTTCTTTTCAAGAGCGTCCGCAGCCCGTACGGGGTCCGGGAGTTCGAGGTGGATCTGAGCAAAGGACACGCGGTCGGCCCGTACCTCTATCTTCTCCACACGACAACGTGGGGGGACAAGGACCTCACGACGATCGGCGTGGTGGAAGTGATCGGCAAAAACGGCGTCACCCGTTCGTTCCCGATCCGCTTCAATCAGGATGTCGGCGGCTGGTGGCTTCCGCGCCGGAAGACCAATGCGGTTCCGCTGATCACGTGGGGCAACAAAGCATGCAGCCATGTGGGAGTCTATGTTTCGCTGTTTGAACTGGCCAAGGATTTCGGTGAAGTGGCGAAAGTGCGTTTCCGCAGCAACGGAACCGGAGCGACATGGCATCTGCTGGCGGCGACTCTGACGCCGAACATCTACGAATATCCTGCGGATGAACACATCGTCATCCGGGAAGGAAAGGACTGGCGTCCGATGCCGGGCCGGAAGGATCCGGGAGTGATCCCCGGCAGTGCGCTGGATCTCTCCGGACAGCTTCCGTGGAAGAGCGTCGATCAGACCGGGCGCGTGGTTGTCAACGCCAAAGGACAGCTTGAATTCGAAAAGGAGCCCGGGAAACCGGTCCATTTTCTTACCGCCTCCGATGTTCCGGCCAGCGACGCATGGAGCGATTCGGATGCGCTGAAAACGCATCAGGACATCGAGGCCCACTGCCTGGAACTGCGCCGTCAGGGCTACAACATGATCCGCCTCTCCTCCCCGAATATTTTCCTGACCTATATGAACGGCTACAAGATCAAGAAGGAATTTGAACTGAATCCGAAAAATCTTGACCGCTTCGACTATCTGATCTACTGCATGAAGAAATACGGTATCTACCTGAATCTCGGCTGCATGAGCGCCTGGGGCTGGCAGCCCGGAACACCGTGGGACGGGAAACCGAAACCGGCAATCCGGAAATATGCGTTTACGATCTACTTTTCCGACGAGGCGCGGAAACACTGGGAAAAAGGATTCATGAATCTGATCACCCGCGTGAATCCCTACACGAAGACCCGTCT
>DDJH01000036.1 GCA_002338895.1 Lentisphaeria bacterium UBA1829
CAGCCCTTCGGGCGGATTTTTTTTCGTTTTTTCTTTGGAAGAAGGGTTGACTTTTTATCGGGTTTCGTTTATAATATTATATGGAATCAATTGATGGAAAGAAATAGAATCAATGAGCGTTGAATTTAAAAAAGATTTGCTGTATCGGCAGTTGAAAGAGGCGATTCTTTCGGGGAAGTATCCTCCCGGGAGCAGGTTTCCTTGTGAAGTGGATTTCGCTTCTCAGCTCGGCGTGGCGTTCGTCACGTTGCGGAGCGCGCTGAAACGGCTCGAGGATGACGGCTTGATCACCCGCTTGAGAAGTCGCGGAACGTTTGTGAATGAGCTGCCTTCGTCGGTGCCTGCGGAAAAGAGCAGCCGGCGGAAAATTCTTCTGGTGATCCGGGGAGAAAACCGTTTGGAAAATATGGCGGTCAATGTCTTCAACCGTCAGTTGGCATTCGGAGTGTTTTCTCAGTCGGCATTCTATGGAATGAGTGCGGATCTGAAAATTTTTCCGCTGGACGCCCCATGGGAAGAGCAGCTCCTGTACGCAAAGAAAAACGGGTATTCGGCGATGATTCTCGACCGCTGCACGCCGGATCTCCTGGAGAAGATTTTTTGTCGGAAGGTGGAGTTCCCTCTGGTTCTTGTCAATCGTGAAGTGGATGGAATTCCGTCCGTCTGCTGCAATTATGTCTCCGCAATCCGGATGGCGATTCAGAGACTGCGCGAACTCGGGCATCGTCAGATCCTTCTGCTGGATCATGGAAATGACACGCCTGTGTTCCAGGAACGGCAGGCCGCTTTCCTGGACGAAATGATTCGGGGCGGTGTCCGTTCGCCGGAGGAGTGTCTTTTTACGATGAGAAATGTGGAATGGAAGGATTATCTTTCGAAAATCACCGCTTCCATGCGCATGCATCCGGAGGCAACCGCGGTGATCGTGCAATCGTTTTATCTGCAGCAGTTCTCCGAATATCTGGCGAATTCGGGAATTTCGGTCCCGGCGGATCTTTCCGTGATTCAGTGGGGAGAACGTTCCGGATTTGAGCGGAGCAGTCCGACTCCATACTCCCTGCTGACGGAGCCGCGGACAGAGTGCGGGCAGGCCGCCGTGGATCTGATCCACCGTATGCTGGAAGGGGAGGACTGTTCCAATTATCATTTTAAAATCAATGCAGAACTGATTATGCGGAACGGATGTGCTCTCCCGCGCACCCTCCGTCTCAGTCTGGCGGAAAGTCTGATTGGATGAAATGAAATTCAGAAAGAAAGGAAAGGATAAATAAAGATGCAAAAAAGAAAGTGTTTTACTTTGATTGAGCTTCTTGTTGTGATCGCTGTGATTGCGATTCTTGTTTCCCTGCTTCTTCCGGCTCTTGGAAAAGCGAGAATGAGGGCTTTTGATATTTCCTGCCGGAACAATTTGAAGGCAAACGGAAATGCGCAATCCCTTTATTCCGGCGATTACAACGACTGGATCGTGCCCGGACAGGATCACGACAACAGAACATGGGTGGTCCTTCTTTCCGGCGTGGAACACTGGGGCGGCAATCCGGTTCTCGCAAATTACGGAATTCAGTATTATGGACGCAACCTGACCAAAGGTACTCAGGTTTGTCCTTCCGAGCCGCTGCCGTTCGCCGCCAATCAGTTTGATGCCGGACATTATGCGATGAACTCCTGTTCCGGTGGAAATCTGCTCAGTTCGGATGTCCGGTTCTGTGGAAAGAAGCTGTCTGCCGTGCGTTCTCCGTCCATCGCCGTCTTCGCCGCGGACACCATCAAGAAGACTACGCCCAATGTGATCGCAAATCAGACCTTCCTCGCCTACCGTCACAACACCAGCATCAGCGATTCCTCCCGCGACGGGGATGCTCAGCATTATCCTTCCGATCTCGGCGCAACAGCCAATCTTGTCTATTTCGACGGTCATCAGGGGAACATCTCCCATCGGAAGGCGATGACCGTTCCGGCGTGGATGGATCAGGTCAATGATCCCAATATGAACCTGTTTATTCAGGGTTTCTTGTATTGAATAAAGTGAGGTTTGCTATGAGTGAGAAGAAAATGCCGTTCGGGGAGATTCACCGGTTCCTGGAGTGTCCGGAACAGTATCCGGCTTCGTGCTTTTTCGATCCTGCTGTCACGCAGGTGTTTTACGAGAGTGTGCCGTATCGCGGAAAGCCGACGCGGGTTTTCGCGTGCTATGGACTCCCGGAACATGCTTCGCCGGATCATCCTGTTCCGGGAATCGTGCTGATTCACGGCGGAGGTGCCTCTGCGCTGGCCGACTGGGTCGAGCTCTGGAACCGTCGCGGGTATGCCGCCATTTCCATGGATACCTGCGGCGGAATGCCGTGCTGGGCGCCGAATCCCTATTTTGCCAAGTGGCCGCGTCATGCGTTTTCCGGGCCGAAGGGATGGGGGCAGAGCATGTATGATGTCGATCTGCCGCCGGAGGACCAGTGGCCGTACCATGCGGCGGCGGCTGTGATGCTGGGACATTCGCTGCTGCGGAGTCTGCCGGGGGTCGATCCGGAGCGGATCGGCGTGACCGGGGTCTCCTGGGGCGGGGTGACCGCGGCGACCGTCGCCGGACTCGATCCCCGATTCCGTTTCGCGATTCCCGTCTACGGATGCGGATTCATGAACGAGGAGTCCTCCGCGCTGAATTTCGAGCATCCCGCCATGACCCCGGAGCGCTGTGACCGCTGGTATGAACTCTGGGATCCCGGACATTATCTGCCAAACGCCGATCTGCCGGTGCTGTTCTTTTCCGGAAGCAACGATTTCGCGTTTCCGCCGGATGCGTTGCAGAAGTCGCTGGATGCGGTTCCGAATCCGGGAAAACGGCTGTCGCTCCGCGTCGCGTATCCGCACGGGATGACGCAGTGCTGGACGGAAAGGACGATTTTTGATTTTGCCGATTCGGTTCTCGCCGGACTCCCGGTCCCGAATCTCTCCGGAATCCGTCGCGAGGGGGAGTGGGTGACGGTGCAGGTGGAGTGCGACCGGAAAATCCGTCAGGCCGAACTCAATTTCACCCGGGCGACCGGATACTGGCAGGACCGCTGCTGGAATCGTCAGAGTGTCCCGGTGGAAAACGGATCGCTGAAGGCCCGGATTCCGCGGGCTGCCAGCGCTCTTTACTTTAATCTTTTTACGGAAGACGACTGCTGTTACAGCTCTTCGCTTCTCGAATTGAAACACCCGTGAGGGGAGAAAGAAAGGAACCATGATGTTTTGGAATGACCGTTTCCCGCTTCTGACTGTGATCTGCTGCGTTTCCGTGTTTGCGGAAGAGAGTGCCGATTTCCGGGAAAAACTCTCCTCCTGCGAGACTCTCTGGAAGCTGAACAGGACCGTTGAACTCAAAGCCGCCTCCGAAACTCTCTGGAACAAGCTGCCGCGCGAAACGGTGAAGTTTTCGGTCCCGAAAATCCCCGACGGCAAAACGCCGCTTCTGCGCTTCACGGCGATTCGTCTGACAAAGGACCCGGCCCGGAAAGGACACCGCTATGCGCCGGCTTTCCTGCTCAACGGAAAGGAACTCGGTCTGCTGACCGATTCCGGAAAGGCGCGTCTGGTGAACCGTCCGCTCTATCTGCCGAATTCCTGGACGAGGGGATATCACAAGCGGATGTATAATTTCGAGACCCAGCACTATACCGCATTGCTTCTCCCGCAGGCGCTCAACGATGGAAAAACTCCTCCGTGGGAGTATGTGCTCGATGTCTCCGACGCGCTCAGACAAGGCGAAAACACGCTCGAGATCATTCATGACGGAAATCCGGCGGACGGTCCGACGACCATCCCCGTTGCCGGACTCTCGATTCTGGCCGCTCCTTCCGCCGCGCTGGATCAGATCCGGACCAAACCGCCGAAGGTTCTCAGCGCTGTCGAAAAAGCCGATTTCCTTCTTTCGAAGGCGAAAGCGGGCCATCCGCTGAAGGCTCTTCAGAAGATTTCCGATCCGCAGGAGCGCCTCCGCCGGACCGCCGAATATTTCCGGACCCGCACGCCGCGCGTTCAGACGGTGGGCGGAGTCATGACCCGGCGCGGAACTCCGCTTTCCCCCTCCAAAAAGAAACGGGTCGATGACGCCGTGCAGAATCGCTTCGCCTCCTATCTGAGCGGATATCCGGTGGAACAGTTCGGCGAAAAGGTCGATTACCTCACCAACCGCTCCCACGACCGCAATGCGGACTGGATCGCCCAGCACAACCGCATCGGACTGATTCGGGAACTTGCCGAAGCTTGGCGCATGACCGGAAACGAGGTCTATGCAAAGGCCGCTGCCCGTCATCTGGATCAGTGGTGCGACATGGCCGAACGCAACTATCAGCCCGGAACGCTTCCCATCTGGAACTCCCTGAACAGCGGGGTGCGCGGACGCAATCTCAGCGCGACCATTGATCTGATGCTGGACTATCCCGCCTTGAAGAGCGAGTCTCTGGTCACCTGGCTCTACATTCTGGCTCTGCACGGGGATTACCTTCAGAACAGTGTCCGCACGCCCTCGAACTGGGGGATCACCGAGGCGGAGGGTCTGGTCTGCTGCGGTCTCTATTTCCCCGAATTCGACGAGGGCGATCTCTGGAGCCGGACCGGTCTCGGTCAGCAGAAGGAGAGTTTCGCCCGTCATCTCCGTCCCGACGGAATGGACCGCGAACTGAACTGGGGATATTTCTACTACATCACGATCCTCGGACACTGGGACGCCTCCTGGCTGATCGACCTCAATTCCCGTACCGATCTGCACCCGTATCGGATTCCGCCGGAGCGCTTTGAACGTCTCTACACCGTTCTCGGCAACTTTCTGCACCCCGATTTCCGCAACGCGGCCTGGGGCGACGCCTGGGACGAATCCGCAATCAACAAAATGAAACTGGCTTCCAGTCGCTTCCCCGACAATGCGTTCTTCCGCTTCATCGCCTCCGAACGCCGGGAGGGACAGGCGCCGAAGGAACTCTTCCATGTGCTTCCGGATTCCGGTTTCTACTCCGTCCGCAGTTCCTGGGATGCCGACGCCGTGCACCTTCTGGTCAAAAACGGTCCCGACGGCGGCTGGCACAACCATAACGACAACCTGACGTTCGAACTGTTCGCCTACGGCCGGAATCTGACGCCCGATACCGGAAACTTCACCTACAATTTCCTCCGCGGCCGCTCCTGGTACCTCCGCACGGAACAGCATCAGACCCTGACGCTCGACGGGAAGAACTCCGCCTTCGCCCCGAAACATCTCGGATCGGAACATTCCCCCCGTTTCACCGCTCTCCAGCTGGAGAACCGGAGCTATCCGAATCTGACGCACCGCCGCTCCTTTGCTCTGCTCGACGGAACCTACCTGCTGGTGTTCGACGAGGCGGTCGGATCCGCAACCGGAGAGGTGGCTCTGCATGTCCAGACCGCTCCCGGAGCCGGTGTGAAGATCGATCGCAAGGCTCTGTCGGTGCATACGCTGTTCCCCGAAGGGGCGAATCTGCTCGTGAAGATGCTGCCGCAGGAGGGGGTCGCTCTGACGGAATCGGTCGGGAAGAAGGCCAACAACGGCGTGCAGGTGGACCGGCCCGCGCTGAAATTCGCAAAACGCAAGAACGATGCTCGGAGTCTTTCGTTTGTCACGGCATGGATCCCGTATCGCGGGAGCAGGGTTCCGGAAACGGAGCTGAAGAGAATTGCCGGAGATCTCGTGGAGCTCCGGGTCGGTTCCAAGTCCTGGCGTCTGCGCTATCAGCCGGAAAACAATCTGCTGAAACTGGAACCGTAAGAACGGAAAGACCCTGTCGTTTATGAAATCCCTGTTTAGAAAACCGGACTTTTCCCGGCAATGGACCATCGGAACGCTGACCTACTCCTTCAGCGGGATTGTGACGCTGTTCAGTCTGCTGCTGCTGGGCGACTTCGCCAATTCGATCAAGGGCCGCTCCGTCTTTCAGCTGGTCCAGCTGATGTTCAAGACCTACGGAGCGAGTGATTTTCTCAATACGCTGATGATTGTCTCGCTGCCCTGCGTGCTCGGACTCGTTCTCGGACCGGTGGTCAGTGTGCACTCGGACCGCTGCCGGAGTCGCTGGGGGCGCCGGATCCCGTATCTGGCTCTGACAACTCCTGTGGCGGCCCTGGCAATCGCCGGATTCGCCTACAGCCCTGCGATCGGACGGACCGTGGCCGGATGGATCGGCGTTGCGGAAAATCCGGTCATTCTGTGGACTCTCGGAATCTTCTGGGGCGTGTTCGAGGTGGCCACGGTGATCTCCGGAGCCATCTTCGGCGCGCTGGTCAACGACGTGGTGCCGCATCCGCTGCTCGGGCGCTTCTACGGACTGTTCCGCATCGTCTCCCTGCTCTGCGGAATCCTGTTCAATTTCTGGTTCCTCGGATTCGCGGCGACGCATTCGAAGATTCTGTTCCTTTCGGTCGCCGTGGTGTACGGAGTCGGATTCATGTACATGTGTCTGAAGGTGAGGGAGGGGGAGTATCCGCCGCCGGAGAAGTCTGAACGGAGAGGGGTGTTCGCTGCGATTGCAACCTACTGCCGCGAATGCTATTCCAAACCGTATTATCTGCTCATTTACTGTTTCGGAACCGCGATGGCGCTTGCGATTTCGCCGGTGAATTCGTTTTCCATGTTCTATGCGCAGGATCTGCAGATCGACATGGATATTTACGGAAAATTCCTGGCGGTGACGTATATGATCTCGTTTGTGCTCTCCTATTTTCTCGGGGCGCTTGCGGACAGGATCCATCCGCTGCGGGCGTCGATTCTGTTCATGGGGCTGTATGCGGTGATGGGGATCGTTTCCTCGTTCTGCATTCGCGATACGGCAAGCTACGGCATCGCGTTTGTCGCGCACGGCGTGCTGGCGGGCGGATATCTGACGGTCAGCGCATCGCTGTTTCAGCGTCTGCTTCCGCGGGCGCAGTTCGCGCAGTTCAGCTCCGCGGGCGGACTCATCAGCGGGATTGCGATGATCCTGCTGGTGCCGCTGATCGGAAAATTCCTGGACTGGACGGGGCATCAGTATCAGTACACTTATCTGCTCGGCGGGCTGATTGCTCTGCTCAGCGTTGTTCTCGGG
>DDJH01000166.1 GCA_002338895.1 Lentisphaeria bacterium UBA1829
GTCGTGCGGAGCACGAAACCAACCGCAGTCCAGCATATTAGGAAAAAATAAAAAAACAGAAAACCCAAAAAATCCGCCAGGAGAACACCGATGAAAATCACCACAGCGGAAATAGCAAAACGAGCGGGAGTCTCTCCGGCGACGGTCTCGCGAGTCATCAGCGGGGGGAACGTTTCCGACGAGAAACGCAACGCCGTTCTCGCCGTTCTGAACGAGAGCGCCCCGCAGCGGATCCGCCCCCGGAAAAAACGCGGCTCGGAAATCTGCTACATCGGGATGCTGATTCTGGACACCTCCGGCTATGATTCCAAAACGCTTCTGATCAAACTGACGAGCCTTCTGAACCATCTTCCGGAGAACTGGCGGATTCTGCACCTTCCGCCCGGCATCTCCGCCTTCCAGCTGGAGATGGCGTGGAGACGACGGGATATTTCAGGTCTTCTGCTGAGCGGTCATCAGGCGCCGGAACTGGAGGAGACGCTCCGTCACATTCCCCACGTCTGGCTCAACTCGCATATTCTGGACGATCACGGGGAGGAAATTCTGGCGGGGAACGAATTTGCGGGACGGCTGGCCGCCCGGCATCTTCTGGAGCGCCGCGTCCGCCGCCCGCTGATTCCGGACGTCTCGAGCCGGAATCCGGGATTCCGGAGCCGGATCGACGGCTTCCGGTTTGAATACTTCTCGCGCTTCGGCGAGAACACCCCCTCTCCGGTCCATGTGGAGAGCGAGCCGCTGGAGACGGCGGATTCCGACTCTCTGGAACGAGCGCTCGACGCGGCGCTCTCCCCGGAAACGATCGCCTCCTGCGACGGGATCTTCGCTCCGGAAGCGCGTCTGGCCGCCCTTCTGCATCATCTTCTTCGGAAACGGGGCAGACGCACGCTTCCCCCGATGGTCACCTGCAATCAGGGAGAGGGATACCTGACCGGACTCTATCCCCGCCCGGCGACGATTGATCTGGGTCCCGAACTTCTCGCCCGCTTTGCGCTGGAACAGCTGATGGCGGAAATCAGCGGAGAGGCGGAGAAAGGCAAACGGATCTCCGTCATCATCAATCCACGTCTGATTCCCGGCGACTGAAGCGCGGAAACGTCTCAGCTCATTCTCTGGTGCTGGAAGAGGATCAGAGCCGCCCCGCCCGCGCCGCACCCGATCAGACAGAGGATTCCGAGAGCCGGCAGCATTTCCGCCATTCCGGCCCCCTCCAGAAAGATCTCCTGCAACGCCCGGATTCCATACCGGAGCGGATTCAGGAGCGTGATTTTCTGAAGGATGTCCGGCATGCTTTCAATGGGGGTCGCCAGTCCGGAGAGCATCCCGTACGGGATCATCACCAGAAACGCGCCGATGATCGCCTGATTGAGATCCCGGCTCAGAACCGAGATCAGCAGTCCGAGTCCGATTGCCGCAAACATAAACGCCGCGAACAGCAGATAGACCAGCCAGACCGATCCCGCCAGCGGAATGCGGAACCAGAAAAGCGCCAGCAGCAGTCCGACCGTCAGCTGACAGAGTCCGACCGCGAACGTGGAGATCCCCTTTGCCAGCAGCAGCTCCCCGGAGGAGTACGGCGTCAGCAGCAGCTGATCGAAGGTCCCCTCCTCCCGTTCGCGGGCCATGCCGAGAGCGGCAAGAAGCATCAGATCCAGCAGCGCGATGGTCGCCAGAAGCGCCGGCACCATGAAATACCGCGCATTGTAGTTCGGATTAAACCATGCCCGGCTTTCGATCCGGAACGGCGGAGATGAAGGGGAACGGTCCGCGCGGAACGATTCCAGAATACTCCGGGCATATCCGAGCGCAAGTCCGGCGGAACTGGAATTTCGTCCGTCGACAATCACCTGCACCTCCGGCGCCCCGCCGGTCCGAATCTCGCGCTCCAGCTGTTCCGGAATCACCAGCGCCATCCGGATTTCGCGCCGGCTGATGCGCTCCTTCATCTCCTGTTCCGAGCGCAGATCCTCTCTTCGGCGGAACACGCCGCTTCGGCTGAATCGGGCGATCAGTTCCCGGGAAGCCGCACTGGCGGAACGGTCGAGGATCGCGAAATCCATCTCCTTGAGCTCCATCGTTGCGGCGTAGCTGAGGACCAGAAGCTGCGCCACCGGCGGAAGAAAAAGAGTCAGCCGGCTCTTCGGATTCTTCAGCAGCAGAATGAGCTCTTTTTTCAGCAGGGCCCCGAAACGGATCCAGAACGCACGCATTCGTCAGCCCTCCAGCGATTTCGGATTCTTCCATACGGCCAGCGCCATCAGCACGACCGTGAAGAGCAGCAGAATCGAAAGATTCCAGAAAATATTGCTCCAGACATTGCCGACGAGGAAAACGGTCTGCAGGAAATCCACATAGTACCGAGCGGGCACCAGCCAGGTGATGGCCTGAATGAAGACCGGCATGTTCGGGATCTCGTACAGAAATCCGGAAAGCAGGAACACCGGCATGAACGAAACGACCATCGACACTTCGCTTGCCACGAACTGATCCTTGGTCAAACTGGAGATCAGCAGTCCGACCGCGAGCGCGAGCATCAGATAGATTCCCGACCCCACAGCCAGCACCACAATGCTCCCCCGGATCGGCACATGGAACAGATACCGCGCAAACAGCAGGGAGATCCCCAGTCCGAGCACACCGAGCAGGAAGTTGTTGACCGCCTTTGCCACCAGCAGTTCCCCGCAGCGCATCGGGGTTGTGAACATGCTTTCCATGTTGCCGTGTTCGTATTCGCGGGCCATCAGCATGGAGGTCAGCTTGGTTCCGATCAGGGTCATGATGATGACGATGACGCCGGGGATCATGAAGTATGCGCTCTCATTGGCGTCGTTGAACCACATGCGGCTCTGCATCCGGATGCCGGGCGCGGAGGAGGAAGAACCGAGAACGGAGAGAAGGACTCCCCGGATATAATTGTCCCGCAGCCGCGCCTGACTGCCGTTGGTCCCGTTCAGCACGATCAGGATCGACAGATCCCGCGCGGCAAGACGGCGCTCCGGATCGGAAGGCAGAAACAGACAGGCATCGGCGCGATGGCTTCGAACCGCCTCCTTCCCCTCCTCCGTCGTGCGCACCACTGTCACATTGAAATACTCGGATGCCCGGAAACGGGCGACGAGTTCCGCACTGAGCTCCGTCCGGACCGGCTCCACGACCGCCAGCTTGATATTGCGGATGTCCAGCGACAAACCGTACCCGAACAACAGCAGCAGGAACACCGGCAGCAGAATACCCATAATCACACTGCTGCGGTCGCGCAGAAGCTGCTTGCGCTCCTTGACGATCAGAATACCGAGCCGTCGGAAATTCATTCTGCGCCCTCCCTCTCTCCCCGTCCTCTGCGGATGATGTTGACGAACGCCTCCTCCAGCGACGGAAGCGCCCCGTCTTTTTCCCGTCCCATCTCCCGAATTTCCGCGACCGTTCCGGAGGCGACCGCCGCTCCCGCCTGCATAATCACCATCCGGTCGCAGTATTCCGCCTCATCCAGAAAATGAGTCGTAATAATCACCGCCACGCCCTGATCGGCCAGAGCCATGATTCTCTCCCAGAACTCGCGGCGCGCCATTGGATCCGCTCCGGACGTTGCCTCGTCCAGGAACAGGATTCCGGGCCGGTGCAGCAGGGCGCACGCCATGCTCAGACGCTGCTTGAATCCGAGCGGCAGTTTCTGCGTTTTCAAATGGAAAAACTCCCGGAGCCCGAATTCATCCGCCACCTGGGCGATCCGTTCGTTCAGCTCCGATCCGGAGAGGCCGTACGCACCGCCGAAAAAGCGGAGATTCTCCTCCGTCGTCAAATCCGTATAGAGAGAAAACTTCTGCGCCACGTATCCGATTTTCATTCTTGCGCTTCCCGGGGCGCGTCGCAGATTCACCCCTCCGATTTCGATGCGTCCGCCATCCGCCGCACTGAGACCGCAGAGCATCCGGAAGGTTGTGGTCTTTCCCGCGCCGTTCGCCCCGAGCAGCCCGAAGATCTCCCCCTGCCGCACCGAAAACGACACATGATCCACCGCGACAAACGACCCGAATTTCTTCACCAGATTCTCCGCGACAATTCTTTCCGGCGCATCCTTCTCCACCCTCTTCTTCCGTTTCAACGGCGGCGGCACCGTTCCGGAAAGCAGATACTGGAACCCGTTTTCAAACGTCGGATTCGCGATTTTCCCCTCCGCCTTCCGACAGATTTCCGCCGGAGTGGAATCCGCAATCAACCGTCCTTCAAACAAAATCAGGGTTCGATCGCAGTACGCCGCCTCATCCAGATATGCGGTGCTGGCCAGCACCGTGATCCGTCCCTCATCCGCCAGACTCCGCAAAATTCTCCACAGCTCCCTTCGCGAGAGCACATCCACTCCGACCGTCGGCTCATCCAGGAGCAGCAGTCCCGGCTCCGGAATCAGCGCGCAGGCCAGCGCCAGTTTCTGCTTCATCCCACCGGAAAGCGCCCCTGCCATCCGTTTCCGAAACGGAAGCAGATCGGTCATTTTCAACAGTTCGCCGAACCGGGCCTCCCTCCGCTCCCGGGAGAGCGAATGCAGACCCGCATAGAGCAGCAGATTCTCCTCGACACTCAGATTCTCATAGAGCCCGAAACGCTGCGGCATATAGCCGATCACATTCTGAATTCCGGCCGCCTCCCGGACCACATCCATTCCCAGGACCTTCGCCGAGCCCGATGTAGGATGAAACAAGCCGGCCAGAATCCGAAGCAGAGTTGTTTTTCCCGCGCCATCGGGCCCCAGCAGTCCGGTGATCCGTCCGGCGGGGACCGAGAAGGTCAAGTCGGAGAGCGCGACCCGTTCGCCGGCTTTCTCCCGGAAAATCTTCCCCAGTTTCTGACACTCGATCGCATTCACAGAGCCGGAAT
The DNA here is from genome assembly GCA_002338895.1 of Lentisphaeria bacterium UBA1829. Taxonomy (GTDB): domain Bacteria; phylum Verrucomicrobiota; class Lentisphaeria; order Victivallales; family UBA1829; genus UBA1829. The sequence continues at coordinate 4,870 of DDJH01000166.1, forward strand.
CCCGGGAAAACGAACCGTTGCCGGCGCACCGAGCTTCAGCAGATTCCGGGGATCCTTCACATAGACCCGGACCTCGTACACCAGCGATGTGCGCAGCTCCACGGTTTCGACATTTTTCGGAGTGAATTCGGCCGTCGGCGAAACGAATCCGACCCATCCTTCAAACGGCTGATCGGCGCCGTCGAACAGGACCAGCGCCCGCTCCCCGACACGGACACGGGTCAGCAGACTCTCCGGCAGCCAGGTCCGGACCCACTTCGGCGAACTCATCGCGATTGCGAACGCGGGAGTCTGCGGATTTGCCATCTCGCCGATCTCCAACAACCGCTTTCTCAGCACGCCGTCGCAGGGGGCAAACAGCTCCGCATCGGCGAGCGCCTGCTTCTGAATTTTCACTTTTGCATGAGCGGCCCTCACATCGGCCTCCGCCTGAGCGATCTCCTCTTTCCGGGTTCCGGCCAGCAGCATGGCCAGATTGCTTTTCTCCCGTTCAAGCAGAGCCTTCAGCAGGAAATAATTGGATTCCGCGCTTTCCTGTTTCTGAGCGGCAACCGCCTGAGTCTCCCGCAGACGGGTCTGACGATGATAATCAATTTCCGCCGTTCTGCATTTGGCCTCGACCGCGGCGAGTTCCGCCCGCGCCATCTGAATTTCCTCTTTCCGCGGACCGTTCTTCGCCTTTTCCAGAACCGCCTCCGCCGAAGCAAGAGCCGCCTCGGCCGCAGCCAGATCATTCTTCAAGCGGACCGTTTCCAGACGTCCGAGAAGCATTCCCTTCCGAACCGTCTCCCCTTCCTCAAGACAGATTTCGGCGATCCGTTCCGGAATCTGGAAAGCCAGATTCACCTGCCGGTCATCCACATTTCCATAGAGCACCAGCTCACGCGGCGACTCACGGAAACCGCGCCACACGAACCATGCCGCAGCCAGCACGACGACCACGCCGAACGCACACCATATTCCGATTTTTCTCTTCATATCATCCCCCCCCTATCTTCCCGGCCGTTTCTTCTTCCGGGAAACAGAATCCATACAATTTTCCTGCGATCCGACGGAAGGCCTCGCGCTCCTCCGCGGACAAACGGGAAAGCAGCTCTTCGGACACACATTCCATCTGCGGCATAACCGCCTGAAGCACCTTTTCCCCCTTTCCCGAAAGGGAGATCCGCACATAGCGACGGTTTTTCGAATCCACCACCCTCTTCAGCAATCGAGTTCTCACCATACCGGACACCAGAAGCGACGCGGCGGCGCCCTGCATTCCGAGATGGTCGGCAAACTTTTTCAACGTCATCCCCTCCCCGGTCATCCAGGTGAACCGGAAAACCGTCACCATCGCGGCGAGCTGCCGGGCGTTGAGACGGTCAAACAAAGCCCGCTCCTCGGCCTCCGTTCCGACCAGACTCATATCCCGAAGTTTCCGCACCACTCCTGCCATGTTCAGCAGAGCCTCCAGATCCGGTTTCATCTCCATATCCCACACCTCCTGAACATACTATAACAGACAAACAACACTTTTCAAATCAAACAATTAAATTTTTAAACAATCAAAAAAAAGCTGAAAAATGCGTCAGCATTTTTCTCAGGTCAAGAACAGAGTGTCCTTGTCGGAGTCCGGCGCCGAGACGCCGGCCGTGCGGAGCACAATTCAAACAAAATCAGCCCCTCTCCCACTCAACACAACATACTCCCCGAACTCTGCCTTCCCCAAAAAGAAAAGCGGAAAAATGCGACAGCATTTTTCTCGGGTTAAGGACAGGGTGTCCTTGTCGGGGTCCAGCGCCGAGACGCTGGCCGTGCGGAGCACAATTCAAATTCACACTTCATGCTGCGGAACGAGCTCCCGCTCAATGACACACATTTTCCGCCACTTTCCCTGGCGGAAACGGAGATAAAAAACCAGAGCAATAAAGAACGTGTAAAACACCAGCACCCCCCAGTAGAAATTGACGGGGGCATGAAACTTCATGGCGATCAGACTTGGAATGATCCAGATCACCCAGGAGAGGATGGCACTTCCCCACATGGCGAACGCGGTATCGCCTGCGCCTTTGATGGCGGAGACATAGAGCATCTGAACGCCGTCACAGAAAGTGAACATGGCAATAAAGAGAACAAACGTCCGCGCCAACTCCATGGTGGGGACCTGGGCGAGATCGCCGGAACGGACAAAGAGCGAGAGGAGCGGACCGGGACAGAAGGCGAAAATAATCGTCATAATCGTCATATAAGTCATCACGAGGAACCGCCCGTTTGCGACGGCGCGCTTGGCCGCGGCGGGGAGTCCGGCCCCGACCGACTGGCCGACGAGAATTGAAATTGTCTGCCCGAGTCCGAGCATCGGGATAAATGCGATGGAGTTCAGCGAGAAAGCGATCGTCGTCGCCTCCTGGATCCGCATTTTTTCAATCGCATCCGCGCCGACATTCCCGAGCAGAATGATAAAAATATTAAACGACGACAGCTCCAGCAGGAGCTGCACGCCATTCGGCGCCCCGTATCGGAGAATTCTTTTGAAGAGCCCGAACTCCAACCTGGGCGGCCATGTTCCATACACCTCGCGATTCGCCTTCCGGAAAATCAGGAACAAATACACCACCAGCCCGATCAGTCCGGAGAGAATCGTACCATACGCCGCCCCGCGGATTCCCAGCTCCGGCGCGCCCCAGTTTCCATAAATGAACGCATAGTTGAACGGGATGTTGCTTCCGACCATGACGACGTTGACAATCATAATCGTCAACGTCAGCCCCCTTCCGCTCCAGAATGCGCCGAACGCACCGATCAGCAGCGGGACCCACGCGAACAGCGAAAGCAGCTTGAAATACACGATTTCCTGCTGAAGCACCGCATCGGTATGCCCGAACAGAGTCATCAGCCATCCGCCCCAGAAATATCCGGACGCCATGAACAGCCCGCCGATCAGCGCGATCAGCACCGCCTGCCAGATGGAAACCCCCACCCGGCTGCGCTGCCCGGCGCCCGTATACTGCGCCACAAACGAGTTCACATACCCGACCGTTCCGATGAAGAAACACGAGATGGTGAAATTGGTCAGACCGGAAGGCATCGCGGCCGCCACCGCTTCCGCCGAATAGGGTCCGAGCATCATCCGGTCGCAGAACAGATTCAGCGCATGCCCGGCCGAAGCCATAATCAGCGGGAATGCGACCTTCAGCACATGCGGCATTCCGCAGGTTTTCTGCGGATCGAACGAGAGAGGGGGAATCTTCATACGGGAACTAAAATCCTTCTTTCGGGAGCCGGGAATGAACCGCCGGCTGTCCCGTTTCTCAGGAGTACCGCGCCGCCGAACGGCGGACATCCAGTTCATCCTGTTTCTTACGGAGGGTTTCTCGCTTGTCGCCGAAAGTTTTCCCTTTCGCCAGTCCGAGCTCCATTTTGACCCGTCCGTTCTTCAAATATAATTTCAGAGGAACCAGTGCGATTCCCCGTTCTTTGACTTTCTGCGCGATTTTCAGGATCTCTTTTTTATGCAGCAGCAGCCGGCGCGTCCGCAGCGGCAGATGGTTGAAGCGGTTTCCCTCCACATACGGAGCAATGTGCATGCTGTATACGAAGACCTGCCCGTTCTCCACCTTTGCAAACGCCTCGGCCAGAGACACGGCGCGGGCACGGCAGCTTTTCACTTCCGTACCCACGAGTTCAATTCCGGCCTCGATCGAGTCCAGAATCTCGTAATCATGCCGCGCCTTGCGGTTCTGCGCAAGGAGCGAATCCGAATCGCTGTGTTTCTGCTGTTTTGCCATACTCAGCTCATATACCGTTTTGCCGAGTCCTCAAAGCGGGACTGAACCGGATAGTTGGACGACGTCAGCGACTCGGTGAAATAATTCAGCAGATCCCGCTGCTGCTTGGTCAGCGCGACCGGAGTTTCCACTTGAATTTTCACCAGCTGATCGCCTTTTCCTCCGCCTTTTGTCGCGGGGAAACCACGCCCCTTGATCCGGAGCACCGCGCCGCTCTGCGTGCCTTCGGGCACCTTCATGCGGACTTTTCCCGTCATGGTCGGCACATCGATGATTCCGCCGCCGACCGCGGTTGCAAAGGGAATCGGACGCTCGCAGATCAGATTCAGCCCGTCGCGTTTGAACACGGGATGCGGACGCAGTTTGATGATCACATAAAGATCGCCCGGAGGACCGCCCTGCACACCGGCTTCCCCTTCCTTGGGGATGCGGAGCTTGGAGCCGTTGTCCACACCGGCGGGAATATGGACCTTCAGATCACGGACCGCCTGAACCCGTCCCTGACCACCGCAGGCACGGCACGGCGTCTGAACAATCTGTCCCGACCCGCCGCACTGCGGACACGCCTGAGCCATTCCGAAGATTCCCTGAACTCTTCCGGTTCCGCCGCATTGCGGACAGGTGGTCTTCCCGGCGGAGGGATCCGCTCCGGTTCCGCCGCACACGGTACAGGGATTCGGTTTGGAAAACCGGAACTCCTTGTCGACGCCGGTAAACGCCTCGTCCAGCGAGATTTCGAGTTCATACTGGAGATTTGCGCCGGCCTGTCCGCGGGAGGAGCGCCGTCCTCTCCGGGACGAACGTCCGCCGAGGAGATCCTCGAAAAACGACGAATCCATCCCCTGCGTTCCGGCCTGTCCGAAAATATCACGGAACAGATCATTCGGATTCCGGAAATTTCCGGAATAGGAATATCCGCCCTGTCCACCGCCCCCTGCGGCACGGTTGAACATATCTGAGCCGAATTGATCGTAATCGGCGCGTTTTTTCGGATCGCTGAGCACTTCGTAGGCTCCGGAGACCTTTTTAAATTTCTCCTCCGCGGCCTTGTTTCCGGGATTTTTATCCGGATGGTATTTCACGGCGAGCTTTCGATAGGCGCGCTTGATTTCCTCGGGCGTCGCGGATTTCGTGAGTCCGAGGATCTTATAATAATCTTCACTTTCTGCCATCAGTCACCTCAGGTCTGTAAAAGAGGAAACGCCTGCTTTCCTCACTTCTTGCTTTCGGGGCCGGAGCTGACGACCACCATCGCCGGCTTCAGAAGACGGAGCGGCGTTTTGTATCCGCAGCTCCACTGCCGGATCACGGTTCCCTGCGGCACCGTGTCGGACGCCTCCTGGGAGACCGCCTCATGCAGATTCGGATCGAAGGTCTTTCCGACCGCGTCGATCCGGGTCACCCCCAGTTCCGAGAACGCTTTGTCGAACTCGCACTGGATCATCTTCATCCCGTCGAGCAGGCTCTTCAGATTGTCGGATTTCTCCGACGCGGTCACCGCCATGGAGAAATGGTCGAACACCTGCAGGAACGGCGTGATCGTGTCATGCAGCACGTTCAGACGGAGATTTTCCATCTCCTTTGCCATCCGCTTGCGCAGATTGTCCATCTCGGCCATGGCGCGCAGACGTTTATCCTCCGCTTCCGCGAGTTTCTTTTCCAGTTCCTTCACCTTTTCCTCCAGAACCTGAGTTCCTTCGGCTTCCGGGAAGTTGGCTTTCTGTTCCGTCTGCGCGGAATTTTTCTTTTCGGTATCAGGAGCGCCGCTTTTCGGCTCTTTCGCCTTCGGAGCGGGCTGTTTTTTCTCTTCTTTTGCAGGTGACATGGCTGCACTGGCCCTTCTTTTGTTGGAATTCTTCATTTGTCCCCCCTAATGTAACCTCATTCCAGGATTTTTCAATACAGGAACTTCAAACTTTCCTTGTCCGCGTCGATTTTCAGCACGGAGCCTTCGGAGAGTTTTCCGCCCACGATGAGTTTGGAAACCGGCGTTTCGATGTCCCGGACGATCACACGCTTCAGCGGACGCGCTCCGTAAAGCGGATCGTATCCCTTCTTTGCGAGAAGCGCAGAAGCCTTCTTCGTCAGTTCCACCTTCACGCCGAGTCCTTCCAGACGCTCCGAGAAGCGCTTCATCTGGATTCCCAGGATCCGTTCGATATCCTCCAGCTTCAACGCATGGAACATCAAAATTTCGTCGATCCGGTTCAGGAATTCGGGCCGGAAGTTCTGCTTCATCAGCTCCATGACGCTTTCACGGACCTTCTCGTCTTCGAGTTTGCCCTTGGCGGCGGCGTCCAGCAGGATGTCGCTTCCGATGTTGGAGGTCATGATGATGATCGTGTTCTTGAAATCAACATGCCGTCCGCGCGAATCGGTCAGAGCGCCGTCGTCGAGGATCTGCAGGAAGATGTTGAAGACGTCGTGATGCGCCTTTTCGATTTCGTCGAAGAGGATCACGGAATAGGGTCTGCGGCGTACGGCTTCCGTGAGCTGTCCGCCCTCGTCATA
>DDJH01000044.1:0-5479 GCA_002338895.1 Lentisphaeria bacterium UBA1829
CCGTGCAGACCTTCGCTTCCTCTCTCACTTTTTCGCGGTGCCGCGTTTCCGGTCCGCGTTCCCGCTTCCGTTCTTTTCGCCCGGGGAAAAGTGACGGCGGTAGATCTCCGGCGAAAAGCCGGTCCGGATCTTGAACCTCCTGCTGAAATGGTAGACATCGTGATAGCCGAACTGCTCCGCTATGTTCCGGACGGAAAAATCCGTGGAAAGCAGCAGCTCCGCGGCGGAACGGATCTTGAACTCCTCCACATAGCTCTTCGGAAGCATCCCCGTATACTCCAGAAACCGCCTCCGGAGCGCCTCGCAGGAGAGCGATGCAAGATCCGCCAGTTCCTCCACCGTCCACCAGTGCCGAGGATCGCCGTGAATCAGGCTGATCAGCTCCTCCATCCGGCTGCTCTGTGAATGCTCCCGTTTCCGGAAATAGAGCTCGGCAAGATGATTCTGGAGAAGCATGTTGGCCCGGATCTGCGCGTCGCGCCCGGGATCCGATGCCAGATCGGCAATCGGCGGAAGACGGCGGACCGTCCCGAGCTCATAAACCCCCGAAAGGAGAATACCGGCCTCCGCCATCCCGTCCGCAATCGGCCCGCAGAAGCGGATCGAATCCTCCACATACGGCAGTTCGGCGGTGCCTCCGTAACGGTTCAGCGTGCCCGGTGTGATCAGAATCAGCGAACCGGCATTCAGCTTCCGTTCGCCCTGTCCGTCAATCCAGAGCCGGCCTCCGCCGTCGTACAGGTGGGAGAGGGAGTAGAACTCAAATTTCCGCTCGGGGCAGCGCTCGAACCCGTTCCGTCCCGCATGAAGGCCGATCGACGCGTTGATGATCCACAGACCGTATTTCCTCTGAAACTCCGGCATCCGGCCGATCAGATGGTGGATGATCGGACGGGGGGAGGTGCGGGGATCGTCGATGATGATTTTGCTATTGTCCATACGTGTTTTATCCATTCCAAAAATTGATTTTCAGTGTATAATATAACGCAGAAGGAAGTTTTCTGTCAAGTTTTTGAACAAAAAAAAGGATTGTTCGAGTATGATCGGAAAGAAAATCGGTGTGGCGGTGATCGGAAACGGATGCCGCGCGAAGTATGTGGTTTCGAATCTGCTTCGGGATTCCGGGGGAGGGGTCGGGATTGTGTCGGTGTACGATCCGGATCCCGCGGTCTCCCGGGATGCGCTGGAGTTCTGGAACGCGCCCGATGCAAAACTCTGCGGAAGCTGCCGGGAGGCCGTCAACACGCCGGGCGTCGACTGGGTGATGGTCTTTTCGCCGAATGTCTATCACAAGGAGGGGATCCTCGAAGGGTTCGCGGCAGGAAAACATGTCTTTTCGGAAAAACCGCTCGCAACGTCCGTGGAGGACTGCAGGGAGATTTACGAGGCGCATCAGAAAAGCGGTCTCTTCTTCGCAACCGGATTCGTCCTCCGCTATGCCCCCATCTACCGGCGCGTCCGGAAAATCCTGGATTCCGGAATCCTCGGAAAAATCATCGCCGTGGAAGGAAATGAGAATATCCGGCCCGAACACGGAGGATACATCATGCGGAACTGGAGAAGGCACACGGCCGAGGCGGGACCGCATATTCTGGAAAAGTGCTGTCATGATCTGGATCTGATTCTCTGGTTCGTCGGCGCGCTGCCGTCCAAGGTGGCCTCCTTCGGCGGACGCTCCTTCTTCACCGCTGCCAACAATTCCCTGATGGAAAAATACGGAAAGGAGACGTTCTGCACCTGGCCCGATCCCCATGCCATCGAAACACCCTTCCATGAGGATACCGATCTGATGGACAACACCGTCTGCGCGGCGGAGTTCCGCAACGGTGTGCATCTGACCTTCTTTGCCACCATGAGCAACGCGATGCCCGAACGACGGCTCTATTTCTCCTGCTCGGAAGGAACTCTGACGGTCGAACTCTACTCCCGCCGCATCCGCTACGCCCGGCTCGGCTGCGATGAAATTGTCGAGATCCCCTTCGACGGCGACGGTCACGGCGGAGGAGACTCCTGGATCATGAAGGAACTCTATGAAACCATGTCCAGGGGCGTTCCCCCGAAATGCAGCGGAAACGAGGGACTCGAAAGCGCGGTCTTCGCTCTCGGTTTCGACAAGGCCGCCCGCGAAGGACGCATCGTCGATCTGGAGGAGGTCTGGAAGTCGCTCGGCCGCTGACCCCGTCCGCCGACTTCTCCGGAAACGGGCTTGACTTTTCCCCGTCCGCGGATATACTATCTCCCGCGGACGGGGATTCTTTTGTCGTAACATCTTACACCGCACTTTCTCCGTCCCCACACGAAAGGAGCTCGATCATGCTGCAGGAACATCAGAAAAACGCAGGTCTCCTGCTGAACATCACCGGAAACGGAGTGGGAAAATCCACCAGCGCATTCGGAATCACGATCCGCGCGCTCGGATGGGGGTGGAAGGTGCTGGTGCTGCAATTTGTCAAAGGCGACCGGGAAACAGGGGAAAAACGGTTCTTCTCCCGTCTCGCCGATCCCGGACTGGAATTCGATCAGCTCGGAGCCGGGGCGTCCTGGGAACCCGGCGATCATGCCGCACTGGCTCTGCGGGGGTGGGAGCGCGCAAAAAAGGAGCTGAACTCCATGCGCTGGGATCTCGTCGTGCTCGACGAACTCAACATCGCGCTGCACTACCGCTGGATCCCGCTGGAGGAGGTGCTCGAAACCCTGCGGAACCGTTCGTCCGGACTGAACGTCGTGGTCACCGGACGGTATGCTCCCCAGGCGCTGCTGGATCAGAGCGATCTCGTTTCGGAAATCCAGGAGATCCGTCACCCGTATCAGAAAGGAATTCCCGCCGTCCGCGGAATCGATTACTGAAGCGGCCCGGAAAAGGAGAGTCTCTCAGTTTGCCGGATGAACCGCATGTCGGACGGGCGGAACGGCGGAAGGCACCTGTGTCGACTCCGACGGCCGGTTGATGTCCAGCCAGCGCCGGGCGGCCCACATCCACTGGAGCGGGTCGCGCGCGATCAGCTTTTCCAGCGCGGTGGTGCAGAGCTGGGAGATGATTTGAATATCCCGCGCCCGGTTGCCCGTCGGCTGGTATTCGATGAGGTCCCCGAGGAGAATCTCGAATTCAAAATCGTCGCTGACCCGGCGGGTGATCTCCGGGAGAATCGGAATCCCGGTCTTCAGATGGAGCAGCGCCGGACTGATGTGGGTCCGGCAGGGATGACCGAAAAACACCGTCTCCACCCCCTCTTCCCGGGAGGCGTGCTGATCGATCAGCAAATTGGCGATCCCCCCTTTCTTCAAAGTCCGCATCAGGGGCCGGAGCGAGCCGCGCTTCTCCACGATCGTATGCAGCGGACCGCGCCGGTTCGCATTGATGAGTTCCCCGATCGCCGGATTGTCGAACGAACGGACCACCGAGCACATCGGAAGACCCGATCGTTCCGGGATCGCCGTCCCGTTGATCTCCCAGTTGCCGTAGTGCGCCGAAACCAGAATCACATTGCGGTGCGGCTCCGTTTTTGAAAACAACCGTTCCACACTGCGCTCCGGTCCCGAAATCCGGATCTTCCGCGGATCATAGTGCCGGTCCTGCGTCACGATTTCCACAAACAGGCGGCTGTACTGCCGCAGGACTTCCCGTGCGGATTCCGCCGCCTCCTTCCGGTCCTTCGCCACGCCGGCGTGAAGCAGGTGGGAGATCGTCCGGCTGCGGTGCCGTGCATCCAGTCCGTAGAAAAGCAGAAACACCCCGTGCGCGATCTTCTGCGCCGCCGAGAGCGGAAGACGGCGGAACAGATCGTAGAAAAACCGGAACAGGGCATATTCCATCTTCTGCCGCCAGAGCGGTATCTTTTTTTTCGCCATACGCCTGCCCGTGCCATCCTTCCCGTCAAGAATCCGAATCAAAAGGGGAACGTACCATCAAATGCGGGAAAGTCAAGCTTTTTTCCGCTTTGTTCATTGATTTTTAACGGTTTTGCTGTAATAGTACCTCAAAAAAGATCAAACGGATTGACCGTTACTGTTTATCAATGATGTGCGAGGGTGCCCCTATGTATGGCTTTTATCGGATTTCCGCCTGTGTGCCGCGTCTGAAGATCGCGGATGTGCGTTTCAATGTTGAAGAGATCCAGCATCTGGCGGAGAAGGCCTCCGCTGCCGGAGGATCCGTGATTCTGTTTCCCGAACTGGCGGTCACCGGATACTCGTGTGCGGACCTGTTTCACAATTCCGCCCTGCTGGATCAGGCGGAAAAGGGGATCGCGGAACTGGCGGAAACTCTGCCGGGAAATGCCGTCTATGCCATCGGCGCCCCTGTCCGGTTCTGCGGACGGCTCTTCAATGCCGCCGTGGTGATGCAGAACGGATCGATCCTCGGAGTGGTGCCGAAAATCAATCTGCCGAACTACCGGGAGTTCTATGAAAAACGCTACTTCTCGTCCGGAAGGGGGATCGAGGCGGAGGTGTTCCCATTCGCCGGATTCGACAAGGTGCCGTTCGGAGGAGATCTGATCTTCGAGGTCTCGCCGGAACTCCGGATCGGAATCGAGATCTGCGAGGATATGTGGGCGGTGGTTCCTCCGAGTTCCCGTCTGGCGCTGAACGGAGCGACGCTGATTCTGAACCTCTCCGCCAGCAATGAACTGGTCGGCAAGGCGGACTACCGGCGAGAACTGGTCCGGGGACAGAGCGCCCGCTGCGTCGCAGCATACGCCTATGTCTCCGCCGGCGTGCATGAATCAACCACCGATACGGTCTGCGGCGGTCATGCCGTGATCGCCGAAAACGGCGCCGTGCTGCTGGATTCGGAGCGGTTCTTCCGCGACGGCCGGCTGTTTCAGACGGATGTCGATCTTCAGCGCATCGGCGCGGCCCGCCTTTCGGACAGCCCGTATGCCAACAGTGTCGAGATGGCTCCTCCGTCCGACTGCCGGAGGATTCCGGTTTCTCCGGTTCCGCAGCCGTCCGATCTGCTCCGAACCGTCGAACCGCATCCGTTTGTGCCGTCCGATACGGCGGTGCGCGACAGCCGCTGCCGCGAAATCTTTTCCATCCAGTCCGCCGGTCTCGCCCGGCGCATCGAACACACCTCCGCACGGAAACTGGTGATCGGAATTTCCGGAGGACTGGATTCCACTCTCGCTCTGCTGGTCTGCGTGGAGACCATGAAACTGCTGAAGAAAGAGAGCTCGGATGTGATCGCCGTCACCATGCCCGGCTTCGGCACCACCGGACGGACCTACAACAACGCGGTCGGTCTCTGCCGTCTGCTCGGAACCGAACTGCGCGAAATCAGCATCCGCGAGGCCTGTCTCGAACATTTTCGGAATATCGGTCACGATCCGGAAACGCATGACGTCGTCTACGAAAACTCCCAGGCGCGCGAACGCACGCAGATCCTGCTCGACATCGCCAACAAGGAACAGGGCATCGCCGTCGGAACCGGCGATCTTTCTGAATCCGCCATGGGATGGTGCACCTACAACGGCGATCA
>DDJH01000044.1:5549-26340 GCA_002338895.1 Lentisphaeria bacterium UBA1829
ACTCCTGCCCGCCGCGGAAGACGGTTCCATCCGCCAGAAAACCGAAGACATCATCGGCCCCTACGAGGTCCACGATTTCTTCCTGTATCACTTCCTCAAATACGGGGCCCCTCCCGCAAAAATGCTCTTCCTGGCGGAACATGCGTTTGCCGGAATCTTCTCGAAGGAGCAGCTCGCAATGTGGCTGAAAACCTTCCTCCGCCGTTTCTTTTCCCAGCAGTTCAAGCGCAGCTGCATGCCGGACGGGCCGAAGGTCGGAAGCATCAGTCTTTCTCCGCGCGGGGACTGGCGGATGCCGTCCGACGCATCCGCCGCCCTCTGGTTCGAATCGCTGGAGAAGGGGTCCTGAAAAAAGGGAGACCGTCTTCTTTTGCTCAGGAACCCGGAAGCGCGGGGTCGGTGTAGATGACCAGCCCTTTTGCGAAGGTGCAGCCGTCCGGAAGGCGGACCCGGTGGGGAATGTTGGCTTTCAGGTAGAGCGTGTCGCCGGCTTTCATCTCGTGCAGGCCGCCTCCTCGCAGAGATCGTCGTTCAGAGGGTCCTCCGGAAAAAATCCGTTTCCCCGCCGGTCTTCTNNTTCCCCCGCCGGTCTTCTGCGTGGCTGACGAAAGATGGCCGGTGCCGCAGCGTTCGGTTATACCGGTTATCGAAAAACAAACTCGGAAAAGGAGAGAATTCACCCTTCCGGAAAGAGTCGGGAGAACCTCGGGAGCACGGGAGGAAAGAACGGACAGAATCGTCATCTTTTCCGGGGAGGACTCTTGAAAAAAGAGAAAATCCGGAGTATCTTACCATTCTATCACAAGAACCTGTCAAAAGAGAAGGAAAACATCAAATGGCGGAAAGTTTTCTTCAGAAAGCCTTTGCTCAGCGCATCGGCGGCGAACAATTCGGCAAAGATACCAAAATCTNNCCGGAAGGGGGGAATGAAACTCATCGATATGGGTGTCGGCGAACCCGACGACATGGCATTCCCCGCCGTGGTGAAGAAAATGCAGGAAGAGTGCGCCAAATGGGAAAACCGCATCTATGCCGACAACGGCGTGCCGGAATTCCGTCAGGCGGCCGCCCGATATATGAAGGCCCTCTACGGAGTGGAACTGGATCCGGAAACCGAAATCTGCCACGCGATCGGCAGCAAATCCGCTCTGACCCTGCTCCCGGCCTGCTTCATCAACCCCGGCGACATCACGATCATCACCATCCCCGGATACCCCGTTCTCGGAACATGGACCGAGTATCTCGGCGGCGAAATGGTCAAACTGCCGCTCCTGGAGGAGAACGATTATCTGCCGGATCTCGAATCCCTGACCGAGGATCAGCGCAAACGCGCCAAACTTCTCTATCTCAATTATCCGAACAACCCGACCGGAGCGTCCGCGACGGTGGAATTCTTCACGAAGGCCGTGGAGTTCGCAAAGAAGAATGAACTGCTGATTGTCAGCGATGCCGCCTATGCGCCGCTGAATTTCGTCGGCAAACCGCTGAGCATCCTCTCCATCCCCGGAGCGAAGGAGGTGGCGGTGGAGCTGCACAGTATGTCAAAAGGATTCAATATGACCGGCTGGNNACCGTCAAGGACAATGCCGACAGCGGTCAGTTCATCGCGATCCAGAAGGCCGCCATCGCCGCCCTCGACGATCAGGAATCCATCACGCCGATGATCAGCGCAAAATATGAGCGCAGACTCAAAAGCATGGTCGAAACCCTCCGGAAACTCGGATTCAATGCAAAGGTGCCGGCCGGATCCTTCTACCTCTATGTGAAGGTGCCGAAGAAGGCGTCCGACGGAACGGAATTCCACTCCGGCGAGGATTTCAGCCAGTGGCTGATCAAGGAGAAACTCATCAGCGCGGTGCCGTGGGACGATGTCGGTCCGTACATCCGCTTCGGAGCAACGTTTGTCGCCCGCGGCGGTCAGAAGGAGGAGGAAGAGGTCCTCGCGGAATTCGCAAGACGTCTTTCCGACGCGAAATTCACATTCTGATTCCGCGGAAACAGGGAGGACCGGCCCGGCGCACCGCCCCCGGTCCTTTCCCGATCCGGAGGCCCTATGGAGGATGACACCAGACAGATGCCGGAACCGCCCGGCGATACGCTGACCGGAATCGATACCGTTCCGGTCGATGTCGACGGTCTCTTTGCCGCAACCGAATCCCAGGAGCGGACCACGCCGATCTGCCCCGAAAGTCTGGAGCTGACCGCCGACGATCTGCTCTCCTCCCTGACCAGAAAGCCGCAGGATAAATACAAATTCCGCAAAAGTATCGGCCAGGGCGGCATGAAGGTCGTGATCCAGGTCAAGGACCGCGACACCACACGCGATATCGCAATGGCCATGCTCCCCGACGCACGGAACCGGCCGAAAGAGGAGATTCTCCGCTTTATCGAAGAGGCCCGGATCACTGCGAGTCTCGAACATCCGAACATTGTCCCGGTCCACGATATCGGCGTGGACAACTACGGATCGCCCTACTTCACGATGAAGCTGATCCGCGGAGAGACTCTGGCGTCCGTGCTGCATAAACTCCATGACGGCGATCCGGAATACCTGGAAAATTATCCGCTCGATAAACTGCTGCGGATCTTCCTGAAAATCTGCAACGGCGTCGCATTCGCCCACTCGAAAGGCGTGCTGCACCTGGATCTGAAACCCGAAAACGTCCAGCTCGGGGATTACGGAGAGGTGATTCTGATGGACTGGGGGCTGGCCCGGCTGGTCTCCGTTCCCGAATCCGATTCGGAGGAACCGGCGGACTCCGCCATCGCCTGGGTCGAAAATCAGACCTCCGACGGCGTCCGGAAAGGGACCCCCGGCTACATGGCGCCGGAACAGGCGGCAGGAAAAAACAGTCAGAAAAGTTTCCGGACCGATGTGTATGCTCTCGGCGCGATTCTCTATTCGATCCTGACATACTGCAATCCGCTGGAGGGAGACGATGTCAAGAAACTGCTGGCCGCGACGATCCGGGGAGCGATTGTTCCGCCGTCCCGCCGGACTCCGGACCGTCCGATTCCCGCCGGACTGGAAGCAGTCGTCCTCAAGGCCATGGACGTTCAGCCGGAAAAGCGGTACGCCGGCGCCAAGGAGCTCCGCAACGAGGTGCTCGCATTCCTCAGCGGTCATGCAACCCATGCGGAACGGGCGACCTGGGTGAAAAAGGCTTTTCTGATGATGAAACGCCATTCGATCACCTCCATCGCGGTCGCGGTCGCCATTCTGCTGGGACTCGGAACCGGAATTTACGCGGCCATCGACTACGATCTCCAGCATGGCGACTGGATCAGCGTGTATGATGCGGATTTCCTGAAAGAGGATCCCTCCGGAAATTTCACGTTCTACGACGCCGCTCTGAAGGAGAAGACAAAACCGTGGGTCCGGACCGCGGACGGCCTGAGGGTCCAGCCGGGAGAGTGGCTGTGGCTGACCGATCCGAGAATCCGGGAAAATGTGCGGGTTGAGATGAGCTATTCGTCGACCGCGTCGGAGGGGGGAGTTGATCTGTGCATCAATGCCCGCCTGCTGCCGGTGCGGACATGGCGCGATTTCCCCCGCGGATACGGCGCCCGGATCAGCGGGACCGGAAGCGGCATGGATCAGATTTTGAAGAACGAATCGCAGAGCACGACGCCGGAGATGATCTCCGCGGCGCCGGCCGACCTCCGCCGGACAAGGAGGATGGTTCATACCGTGGAGTTCATCCGCCGCAACGACCGGCTGACGCTGAAGACCGACGGCGGAGCGGAAATCACGGCGGTGGATTTGTTCCCGTTTGCGGGGAGGGATTATGCTTCGATCGGAATCCGGGCGTTTGATTCATCGCTGCGGATCCGGAGTTTGAAGGTGTCGCGTCTGACTCTTCCGCTGAAGGCGAGTCCCGTGGTGGCGGGCGACTCGCTGGTGGAGACCCGGCATTTCGCCGACGCCATTGAGAAGTATCTGACCATTGCGGATGACTATGTGCGCGGACCGGTGGCGGAAGAGGCGCTGGCCAAGGCGTATGTGACGGCGGCATCTCATGTGAACGATCCGCAGAAGCGGTCGCAGATCCTGATCGGGGTGAAACGGAGGATCGCGTCGCGATTCAACACGTTTGCGTACCGGACAAAGATACTGGAAATTGATGCGCTGATGCTGTGGAAGGACGGAAACTACAAGTCGTCGCTTTCCATTGTGCACGACATTCTTGCGCGCAGTCCGAACAGCGGGATCATGAAGAGCATTCTTCAGCTTCCGCATGTCCGGCTTCCGGAGTATCTGCTGCCGGAGTTTCTGGATCTTGTCGCACGGACTCGGGATCTGACACGGTTGAATCTTTCCAATTACGGGATCCGGAACCTGTCGCCGCTTGCGGGAATGCGTCTGACCTATCTGGACTGCTCAAGAAACCGTCTTACGGCTCTGACGGGAGTGGAAGGGATGCCGCTGGAGTATCTGGACTGCTCCGGAAACCGGATCGGATCGCTGGAACCGCTGCGGGGGATGCCGCTCAAGGTGCTGGCGTGTCAGAGCAATCAGATTTCGGACCTCTCCCCGGTGCAGACCGCCACGCTGAAGGATCTGAACTGTGCATGGAATCTGATTCGGTCGCTGGATTCTCTGCGGAACGTCGGACTGGAACGGCTGGTCTGTCGCGGAAACGGAATCGAAAGTCTCCGGCCGCTTGCGGGAATGCCGCTGAAAAAGCTGGATGCCGGCATGAATCCGGTGGAGTCCCTCGAGAATTTGAGAGAACTGCCGCTGGAATGGCTGCTGCTGGATGCGCTTCCGGTGGAGTCGCTGGAAGCGCTTCGTCACCTTCCGCTGCGGATTTTGTCGATCGCCGGATGCGCAAAAATCCGGGATTTTTCACCGCTGCTGGATCTGCACGGACTCGAAATCCTGATCGTTCCGCGTCAGATGGAATCCTCGGTGCTGCCTCTGCTCCGCAACCGGCCCGGAGTGGTGCTCAACGACGGGGAGATCGGCGGATATGATGAGACGGATGCATATCCCTCCCGTTTCACAGATTAGAAAAGGACAATCGGAAAAACGGAAAAAGTGGGCTTTTGAGGTTTCCGGTTTGAAAAGTTTTCCCTGAAGTGATATATTGCCCCGATATTTTATTTTGCGATCCGCATCACCCGCTCCGGGTGCTCGGGAAACGTGCATAATTTTTAGACGAAGGCTGATTTGATATTGAAAACTTCACTGACCCGATGCATCTCGGAAGAGAAGATGAACAGGTGGACGGCTTTCCTTGGCAGATGTCTGCCGCCGAAGGTCCTGCTGGGAATTTCGGTGTTTGCGGCCGTCGCGGTGACGGCGCTGTCGATGCTGCTGCTGGAGGATGTGTACCGGGATGTGGGGAATGTGTATGCAACATGCTCCCGGCTGTTTGCGGAAGGTCATTTCCGGGAGGCGATGAACCCGGCGCTGCCGATCCTCCCGATTGTAAGCGCGGGGACTCTCGCGTGGATCACGGGACTGGATGCGCTGGNNGCGCTGGATGCGCTGATTTTGAGCGGAGGAATTTTCTTTGTCGCTCAGATTCCGCTGCTGTATGTGTTCCTGAAACGGTTTCTGTCGCCGCAGCTGGCGGCGTGGGGCGTACTGCTGACGGTGTTTGCTCCGAAGATCATCCGGTTCACGGTTGCGGGAATGCCGGAATCGCCGCGCAATTTCTTCCTGCTGCTGACGGTGTGGGGGATTTGTCTGCTGTTCGACCGGCCGCGATGGAGCAGAGCTCTGCTGGTCGCTGTGGGAATGGTCGGATTTACGCTGTCCCGGTCGGAAGGGTTTCTGGTTTCGCTGGGGCTCTTTCCCGTCATGGTGCTGCTTCTGCTTGCGGCGCACAAGGGGGAGACATGGAAGAAGAGAGTTTCGATCGCAGTCGGATATCCTCTGCTGGCCGGGTGCTTCTTTGTCCTGCTTCTGCTGCCGAGGATCGGACAGAATTTGCAGGAGACGGGATATCCGACGCCCGATGCCAGGCTGAACCGCTATCTTCACAGAACTGTGATGCCGGACAGGCCGCTGCGGGATCTGTCGGAACACTCGGTGCGCTATACAGAGGTTTCCTCGGCGGTGGTGCCTGAGAAAATTCCGGTGTGGAAGAGATTGTGCATGGTGCTGCAGCAGTCCGTCCGCGGCGGATACGAGGTCTATATGGCGTTCGCCGGAATCGGACTGCTGGCGCTGCTGTTCGCCGGATGGATCCGGAGCCGCCTGCCGACGGGATGGAGTCCGACAATGTCGCTGCAGAAGTCCGGAAGGGATCTCCTGCTGATTCTGGCGGTCTATGTGCTCCACAGCATCTGTTATTTTCCGATCAAACCGGCCTACCGGTATTACGTGTTCCTGATTCCGCTGCTGATGCCGCTGACGATGACAGGGATTGCATTGGTGTGGAGCATACTGGCGAAATTCCGCTGTCAGATTCCGGCGGGGATCGGAGCGCTCCTGCTNNCAGCAGTCCGGATCGGAGCGCTCCTGCTGCTGATCGGACAGCTGGAGAACGGATGTCTGATCTTCCTGGAGCAGAACCGGGATTATCAGGCCGGAGGACGGTGGATCCGGGACTATTTCCAGAAAGGAAAATCGCTGCGGATTCTGAATTACAATTCGTATGTGGTGTACTGGATTGACGGAACGATTGTCAATTTCTTTTATGAGGGACCGTCGACCCGTCCGGAATACGCATCGGATTTCGACGTTGCCATTGTGGATCCGGAGGATGAACGAATTCTGAACGTATTCCGCTCCCGGAAGGATGTGGAGGAGTTGAGGCATCCCTTTGAAAAGACAGTGACGGTGTTCCGGAAAAAACAATGAAAAAAGATTTGTCCAGTCAGCACACATTTGCCGTTTGCGCATACAAGGAGAGCGCCTATCTCCGCGCCTGCCTGGAATCCCTGCGGAATCAGACGGTGAAAAGCCGGATTGTGCTGGCGACGTCCACTCCGTCGGATTTCCTCCGGAATCTGGCGGAGGAGTTCCGGATTGACTACCGGGTGAACCCGGAACAGGGAAGGGGGATCGCCGCCGACTGGAACTTCGCGCTCTCCTGCGCGGAGACCGCGTACTGCACGATTGCGCATCAGGATGATCTTTATCTGCCGGATTATGCGGAGCGGGTGGTCCGGGCGCTTGCGCGGCATCAGGATTCCCTGATTGCGTTTACGGATTATGCGGACAGGGTCATGCCGGAGGATGTCGTCCGCGGCGATCGCTTTTATCTCTGGATCAAACGGTTTCTGCTGCTGCCGTTTTACGGGAAGCATGCGATCGGGAGCCGATTCTTCAAGAAGTGGAGTCTGCGGTTCGGGAACGCGATCTGCTGTCCGGCGGTGACGTACCACCTGAGCAATCTGCCGGGACTCCGGTTCGATGAAGAGTTCACGGTAAATCTGGACTGGGCCATGTGGCTGACTCTGGCGGCACGGCGGGGAACATTTGTGTATCTTCCGGAACGGCTGATGCAGCACCGGATCTCCGATGCGATGGAGACCTCCTCCGCGACCGCGGATCGACGCAGATACCGGGAGGATCAGAAAATCTTCGACGCCCTCTGGCCCCGTCCGATCGCCCGTCTCCTGATGCACTTTTACGCAAAGAACTATGAAGGAGACAGGCTTTGATTTGTATTTACGGGAAACATGAGTATATTTCCCTGTTGCCTTTCAAAGAGAACTGCACGGAGAAAGATGGGTATGACGATTCGGAAACAGAAAAAAATCTGTATCATTATTCCGTGTTACAATGAATCGGCAGCCATCCCGTCCGTTTTCCGCCAGCTGCAGGAGAACGTGCCGGGGGCCCGTTTCCTGTTTGTGAATGATGCGTCGTCCGATGGGACGGAAGAGGTGCTGCGGTCGCTCCCTGCGGAAAATGTCACCGTGCTCTCTCTGCCGGTGAACCTGGGAATCGGCGGCGCCGTGCAGACCGGTCTGATTTTCGCGGAGGAGAACGGGTTCGATCTCGCCGTGAAATTCGACGGGGACGGGCAGCATCTGGCTTCCGAAATTCAGGATATCCTCGCTCCGGTCCTGGCCGGAGAGGCGGATCTGGTGGTCGGTTCCCGCTTCCTGAATCCGAAGTACGGCTTCAAATCCACCTTCATGCGCCGGATCGGAATCCGGGTGTTCCGGGTGCTCAGTCAGCTGCTGACCGGGCATCGGATCACAGACAATACGTCGGGATTCCGGGCATACAGCAAACGGGCGCTGCGTTTTGCCGCCCGCTATTATCCCTCGTTCGACTATCCGGAACCGGAGGAGGTGATCCTGTTCCTGCGGAACGGATATACGGTCAAGGAGGTTCCTGTTGCCATGGCGGAACGGGCGGGGGGAAAATCCTCCATCAACCACTTCAAGGCGGTGTATTATATGATTAAAGTGACGTTTTCCGTGCTGATGGCCGCAATGCGTCCGAAAATCGAAGGAGAATGTGAGTTGTGCTGACGACGACTGTGCAATGGTATTCTCTGGCGGGAAGTCTGATTTTTCTGCTGATGGTTCTGGATTCCGTCCGGCGGCAGCGCCTTCGCGAGGCGTATGCCCTGATCTGGATCTTCCTTGCAGTGGGCATGATCCTGATCTCGCTGTGGACGGATATTCTGAAGTTCATTTCCGACATTCTGGGAATTCTCTATCCGCCCGCGACGCTGTTTCTGCTGCTTCTGGTCGGGATCCTTCTGCTGCTGTTCCAGTATTCGATCGTGATTTCCATGCACCATGAGCGGATTCTCCGTCTGACCCAGGAAATCGCGCTGCTGAAGGAGAAGCTGAATCGCACGGAGAAGACGAACGAGCCGTCGGATCAATAAGGATTCCCCGGATGAAGGGCTCGTATTTCCAGCTGTTCCTGAAGGGCTGTTCCTTTTCCGTGGTGGCTCTGGGGTGTATGGGCGTGCTGAATTATCTGATCCGCCGGTATCAGGTGTTCCATCTTTCCGAGTATGAGTACGGATTGTTTTACAGTATTCTGGCTCTGGTGTCCCTGACAGGAAGTTTCGCGGAATTCGGACTGACGCAGGCCGGAACTGTGCTGATCGCGGAGGCATCTCTGCAGCCGGAAAGAAAGGAGCGCCTCAGTTCCTGTTTTTCCGGACTGCTGGGATTCAAGTTTACCACATCAATGGTTCTGTTCCTGATTCTTCTGGTGTTCAATGTGCCGATCCGGGAGCATTATCTGAAAGGGGTGCCGTTCCTGTTCTATCTGACCGGAATCGCGCTTCTGCTGGCTCAGATGGCGGACAGCGCATTCAAAGCGCTCTGGAACGGAACGAAAAATTATTTTCTGCAGAATGCGATTTCCATTGTGCAGGCGGCGCTGCTGTTCGGTCTGGTGCTGTGTCTGACGGATCGTTATTCCGTGCAGGGGAGTCTGCTGGCGTTTCTGGCGGCGCCGGTGTTGATCTCCAGTTCCGCACTGCTGGCGGCACGGAAAAAACTGGGGATTCGGCTGCGGCTGCCGGAACGGGGAGGGCTGAAGCGCCTGCTCTGTCTGAGCGGACTGGTGGGAATCGGAACGACTCTGCTGAATATGACCTATCAGCTCAATGTCGCATTGCTGACGCTCCTGAAAGGGGTGGAGGCTTCCGCCGATTATAATATTGCGCTTCCCATTATGCAGATCATGCAGCTCTCGATGGTGATTCCGTTCATCTTTCTTCCGATCGCGGTGCAGATGGTTCGGGAAAAGGAGTACAAGGCGATTGGACGGTATCAGCTTTCTGCAACGCTTGTGACTCTGGGAGCTGTTCCGGTCGCTTTTCTGGTGTTCCGGGAGATTTCGCCGTTTCTGGTCCGCCTTCTGTTTTCCGGGAAGTATGAGTTTGTCGCGCCGACGGTCACTGTCCTCTGCTCCGGTCAGCTTCTGTTCACATACGGAAGTTTCCTGATGCAGATCATGATCGCCATGGACGGCGCCCGGGTGACCGCTGTGATCGCCGCAGTCACGTTCCTGATCAATGTGATTCTGAATTTTCTTCTGATCGGGCAATTCGGCATTCAGGGCGCGGCCTGGTCGACGTTTTTTGCCTATCTGTTTTTTGCCGCGGCCATGAACCGGATGCTCCGTCTTCGAATCCGGAAGGAACAGCGGAACCCCATGGAAATGAGTGCCGGTTCCTGAAAAAACGGAACAATCCGGAATGAAATCTTCTGTTTTCCGGTTGAAATCTGAAAAATCTGCGTTATAATCCCTTGAAAAAGGGAACCTGCGACAGCAGGGAACTGTCTATGACCGAATAACCTATTCACAAGGAGGTTCTTATGTTTCAGAACAGTTTGGACATCAGCAAAGTAACAGAACTCCGACTGAAAACCCTCGTCTATTTCGGATGCGGCGCCATCGGAAAAATCGACGAGATCGCCGGACAACTCGAGAAACGCGGAATCCAGAAGATTCTCGTGGTCACCGGACACGGCGCATACAAGAGAACCGGAGCGTGGGATCATGTGGTTCCCGCTCTTGCCAAACATAAAATCGAATTCGTGCTGTTCGACAAGGTGACGCCCAATCCGACAACCGCTCAGATCGACGAGGCCGTCTCGCTCGGAAAAAATCTCGGCGCCCAGGCCGTCCTCTGCATCGGCGGCGGCAGTGCGATTGACGCGGGCAAGAGCGCGGCAGTCCTGCTCTCCAATCCTCAATACAATGCGGCCGATCTTTACGAATACCGTTTCACTCCGGAAAACGCGGTTCCGATTATCGCGATCAATCTGACTCATGGAACCGGAACCGAGGCGGACCGCGTCGCGGTTGCCACGATCCTTGAAAATCAGTACAAGCCGGCCATCGCCTACGACTGCATCTATCCGACCTGGTCCATCGACGATCCCGCCCTGATGACCGGTCTTTCCGAAAAGCAGACCCGGTTCGTCAGCATTGACGCGGTCAATCACTGCGTCGAAGCGGTGACCAGCATCATCGCAAGTCCGCTCTCCATCTCCCTCGGACGGGAGGCCGTGGCTCTTGTGGCGCAGTATCTTCCCGCCGTGCTGAAGGATCCGAAGGATCTGACCGCCCGGTTTTATCTGCTGTATGCGTCGCTGCTGGCGGGCGTTTCGTTCGACAACGGCATGCTGCACTACACCCATGCCCTGGAGCATCCGCTCAGCGCGGTCAAACCCGATCTGACGCACGGACTCGGGTTGTCCATGCTGCTCCCGGCGGTAATCCAGCAGATCTATCCGGATCGGCCGGTGGTGCTGGCGGATGTGCTCTCGCCGCTGGTGCCCGGACTCAAGGGCGTGCCGGAAGAGGCGGAGCTGGCGGCAAAAGGGGTCGAAAAGTGGCTCGTCAGCGTCGGCGCTCCCCAGAAGCTCGCGGATGAAGGATTCACGGAAGCGGATGTGGACAAGCTGGTCGAACTGGTGTTCACCACGCCGTCGCTCGGGTTCCTGCTCTCGCTGGCTCCGGACAAGGCGAACCGCGAGGCGGTTCGGAGAATTTACATGAACTCTCTGAAGCCGCTGAACGCATAAACGCATCTCGAACAGATAAAGAAAAAGACGGTCGCCGATTTTCCGGACGGCCGTCTTTTTTTGTTTTGATTTTTTGTTGAATTAAAAGGTCCGGAACTCCGCCGGGGGTACCGTCAGAATCTGCGGAACAAGAACTTCTCCGCTGAGCTGCCGGAGAAGAAGATCGGCGGCATGTTCCGCAATCTTCCGGAAGTTCTGGATGCAGAGAAAGATCGGACCGTAGGAGGAGCGGTCATCGGGCAGGGCCCGGTCGAAGGTCGCCGTGAGAAATCCCCGGGGAAGGAGCGGAAGAAGCGGACGGAAGTCGTTGACTCCGTTGGAGAAAACGGTCACGTTCCGGATTCCGTGTTCCTGAAGAAACGGCGGAAGGGTCTTTGCGGAGAACTCCTCCAGATGGGGAATGCGTCTGCGCTTCAGTTCCCGGAGGAGGCGTTCCTTCCGGTCGCGGGAGACGGTGTTGTGCTCATGGAAAAAGAGCACAGCGCCGTCCATGCCCGCGGATTCGGCAAGATCGCACAAGCCGCGCATCGCAACGGTGTTGTCGGTCGTGACCGTGGGAAGCGGATACTCCCGGAACCAGCGGTCCAGATAGACGCGCGGACAGCGGATCGAATCCAGAATTGAACGGGTCTCCGGTGTCAGAAACGCATCGCCGGGCGTGAAGAGAATTGCTCCATCGCAGATCTTCTGCGTGAGGATCTTCAGCCGGGCCGGATACAGTTCCTCCGCCTTCGGCGCGTAGGAGAGAATCATCAGCGTGTAGCCGTGTTCGGAAAAGATCTCGTTGAGGCAGACTGCTGCCTCCCGTTCCACCTGAAATTCCAGAGAGCCCATCAGAAGCGCAATGATCCGGGTTTTCCCGTCCGCGAGATTGCGGGCGTTGAGATTGGGAACGTAGCCGTGCTCCGCCGCGAGAGCGGCAATCCGCTCCCGCGTGGCGCTCCGGACCCGCGGATCGTTGCGCAGCGCCCGCGAGACCGTCGAAGGGTTCAATCCCGCGAGCCGGGCCAGATCATGGATCGTCATGCTCATGCTTTCAGTTTGAAGGTGCGGATTTCAAACGGACGGAAGGTCAGTTCCAGATCTCCGTTCACGGGCTGGAAGACGGCGTCCTCGGTCCATTCGAGCAGATTGGTCTCGATCACGCGCAGCGCTTTGTCGCGCAGATGGAGAACGGCTTTTGCCGCCGCTCCATGGGTCTCGACCGCACGGATGACCAGACAGTCCTCCTTTTCCGCCTTCTTCACAACTTCCAGCGAAACCGAGTCGGATTCCAGCACACAGGGCGGGAGCGCNNGAGCGCTCCGTTTTTCACTCCGTCGATCACGCGCGGGCGGCGGTTCAGAAGCGCCGACTGGCTCATGACATTGGAATCCACCAGAGCGCCCTTGTGTGGGAGGAGGGAGTAGGTGAACGTGTGATGACCCTGATCGGCGGAGCTGTCCGGGGCGGTGGACGAGCGGAGAAGGGCGAGATCCAGAACGCCGTCTTTGACTTTGTGACCGTACTTGCAGTCGTTCAGGAGGGCGACGCCGTGGCTGTGGTCGGAGATGTCGGCATACCGCTGCCCGACCGCTTCGAACTGCGCCATGTCCCAGCTGGTGTTGTTGAGCATCGTGCGGCGGACATAGCCGTACTGAATGTCAAACGAGGCGGTGTCGGAGAAGATGTCGACCGGGAAGGCGGTCCGGAGCATCCGGTGCGATTCGTGCCACTCGACTTCCGTGTGGAAGTCCAGACGGGTGCCGGAGGATTCCAGAACCACCGTCTGACGGATCGTCGAAGCGGAAAGGGCAAGCTCGAATTCCAGAACCGAGCGGAGCGGACCGCTGACGGTTTTCCGCGCCCGGACCGGGGTCGGATGGAGCGCCTCCTGACGGGGGTAGTAGACATCCACATCCCAGGCGTCCCAGCAGATCGGATTGTCCACATACAGCGAGAACACGTTGCCGCTTTCCCCGGGTTTGAGGATGGATTCCCCGGTCGTTTTGTCGATCGCCTCCAGAAGACGCCCGTCCGGAGAGAAGGTGTAGCGGACAAGTCCGTTTTCCAGAACCAGATCGTCGGAAACTCTCTTCGCATCCGGCGTGACGCAGCGGGCGCCTTTCTTCAAAAGAGTCAGAGAACTCTTCGGGAGGAAGAGCTGAACAAGCGTGCGTCCGTTTTCCTGCTGGACGGGAAGCTCCGCGCCGGAGTCGTCGAGAACGGAAAAGCCGTTCCAGGAGGCGGGAAGTTCGACCAGGGTCTCGCAGTCGTACGAAAGCGAATTCAGCACAAGCGCGTGATCCGCCGATTTCGGGAACAGTTCGCCGGATGCACGGGCAATCAGCGATTCGCAGAGAGCAAGCAACTGTGCATGTTCCTTCTCCGTCGTCTCATAGACCTTGGTGATCGACGAACCCGGGATGATGTCGTGAAACTGGTTCAGAAGAAGAAGTTTCCACGCGCCGTCCAGCTCTTTCGCCGGATACTGTTCCGCCGGAAGCAGGGAGCAGAGAAACTCCGTTTCAGCCAGAATCTGTTCACATCTGCGGTTGTTGCGCTTGGTCCGCGACTGGGTGGTGAGCGTGCCGCGGTGAAGCTCCAGGTAGAGTTCGCCTTTCCAGACCGGAAGCTCCGGACGGTGTTCATTCAGACGTTCAAAGAAGCGGTCCGCCCGGTCGAACTGAACATGCGGACAGCCGTCGAGCGCGGCTTCGCGCCGTCCGATTTCCACAAGTTCCGTGAACGGTCCGCCGCCGCCGTCGCCAATGCCGTAAAGACTCATGAAGTCGGAAAGTGTATCGCCCTCGGTATAGCGGTTCTGCGCGTGCATCAGCTCCTTCGGCTGGAGCATGGAGTTGTAGGTGTCCTCCGGCGGGAAGTGGGTCAGCACNNGCACCTCGCTGCCGTCGATGCCCTGCCAGCGGAAGCTCTGGTATGGAAAGCGGTTGAACTGGCTCCACGAAAGTTTCTGCGTCAGAAAGAACTCGCAGCCCGATTTCCGGATGATCTGGGGAAGGGCGGCCGAGTAGCCGAACACATCGGGAATCCAGAGATTCTTCACGTCGAAACCGAACTCATCCATAAAGAAATTCTTCCCGTGGAGGAACTGCCGGACCATCGATTCGCCGCTGATCAGATTGCAGTCCGCTTCCACCCACATTCCGCCCTGGATCTCCCACTGGCCCGACGCAATGGCGGAGCGGATTTTCCGGTACAGCGACGGATAGTGTTCCTTCACAAACGCATAATGCTGCGCGGCGGAGGCGCCGAAAACATAGTCGGGATACTCTTCCATCAGGGCAAGCTGGGAACTGTAGGTCCGGGCGCATTTGCGGATGGTCTCGCGGNNAAGCTGGTTCGAGAAAGTGCGGGCGCACTTGCGGATGGTTTCGCGGACCGGCCACAGCCAGCCGGTGTCGATGTGGGCATGGCCGACCGCGTGGGCGGTCATCATCGACGCGGAGGGGGCGACATCAAAGATCTGCTTCAGAACGGCGCGGGCGGCTGCCGCATTGCCGGGCGTGTCGTTATAGGCGTCTGCCGCTTTGCTGATCCGATGCAGAAAACGGCTGCGCCGGAAATCGTTCTCCGGAAGTCCCTCGATCAGCGAGCAGAGAACCAGAAGATCCAGATAAAGATGCCAGACCTCCCGCTCGAACACCGCAAGAGAACAGCTGACCAGCGTTCCGGTAAAACGTCCCTGCGGATGCTGTCTGCGCAGTTCCTTCTCCTTCTCGAAGACCAGGCCGAACAGCCCGTTTGCCGCGCCTTCGATCCAGAACTCCAGCTTTTCCCCCGCGGAATGAGATCCTTTGAGAAGATAGCGGTTCTTGGTATATCGATCCGAGAAGGCGCTGGCGTTGGTCAGTCCGTAGACGGGTGTGCCTTCCGCGTCGAAGATCAGAGCTTCCCCGCCGAAATCCGCCAGAAGGGCGATCTCCCTGCCAGCAAAGTGTTCCGGCACCGATCCTGTGATGTGGAACCAGGCGCTCTCCCAGTTCTCTCCCCATTTCTCTCCCCGGTGCAGCGGCTTGTAGGCGNNTGAGGCGATCCGGAAATTTCACCGGATCCTGACTGCGCGCGTATTCACACTGCAGATCGACCTGCTCGGAATAGATTTCCTCTTTGACCCGGTCGCGAAACACGTTCGCACGGCGCCAGTAAAATTCGACTTCTTTTGGAAACATGCTGAAAATCCTCTAGTTCAAAATTAAAATGCAAGCGGTTGCATCATTAAAATACAACCGGTTGCAAAAATGTCAAGCTCTTTTCGGAAAAATCGGGAAAGAGGGAGAACGGCAAGGCGCGGAAACAGAGAAAAAGATCCCGAAGGAAACGGATGGGATATGAAAAATCATAAAAATTTTCCAAAGAACGAGTTTTTTTTGAAAGATGTGCTATATTATCTCGAATATGCGGTTTTTTCATTATTAACATGGAGTGGAAATGCATACATTCAGAACGCATACGTGCGGCGGACTGCGGAAGTCCGATGTCGGAAAAAAAGCGAAACTCGCAGGCTGGATCCACAGCGTGCGCGACCACGGCGGCGTGATTTTCATTGATCTGCGCGACCATTACGGGAAGACTCAGATTGTCGTCAATCCCAAGATGGATTTCTATCAGGAACTCGAGAAATGGCGGGTGGAAACCGTGGTCTCCTTCACCGGAAACGTGGTGGCAAGAACTCCGGAAACCGTCAACCCGAAGCTGGCAACCGGCGAGATCGAACTCGTCGCCGAAGAGATGGAAGTGCTCGGGGAGACCGAACAGGTCCCGTTCCAGGTGGCAAAGGATGAACTGGTGCCGGAGGCGCTGCGCCTGGAATACCGCTTCCTCGATCTGCGGCGCGAGTCTCTGCATGAAAACATCGTTCTGCGTTCGAAAGTGATCCAGACCATCCGCGAAAAGATGTGGTCGATGGGCTTCCTGGAGTACCAGACCCCGATCCTGACCAGCAGTTCGCCCGAGGGCGCCCGCGACTATCTNNCCCTGCTTCCGCGACGAGGACGCACGGGCCGACCGCTCCCCCGGCGAATTCTATCAGCTGGATATTGAAATGAGCTTTGTCACCCAGGAGGAGGTCTTCCAGGTCTGCGAAGAACTGCTGATGGAGGTCTTCTCCAAGTATTCGAACAAGAAGCTGACGAAGGCCCCGTTCCCGCGCATCCCCTTCCGCGAAGCAATGGAAAAGTATGGAACCGACAAGCCCGATCTGCGCAATCCGCTGTTCATGATCGACCTTTCCGAATTTTTCCGCGATTCCGGTTTCAAGGCGTTTGCGTCGACCGTCGCGGCGGGCGGCGTGGTCAAAGGCATGCGCGTGCCGGGAATCGTCGGCGTCCAGCCCCGCACCTTCTATGACAAGATGGAGGCGTTCGCCAAGGAGAACGGCGCAAAGGGACTCGGTTACATCATGTGGACCCGCGACGGCGAAATCAAAGGGCCGATCGCAAAATTCCTGACCCCGGAAAAACTCACGGAACTGGCCTCCATCGCCGGAATCGAAAACGGCGACGCGCTCTTCTTCATGTGCGACACCCGCGCAAAAGCCAATGAACTCGGCGGAAAAGTCCGGGCGCAGTTTGCGGAAAAACTCAATCTGATTGATCCGAACGAATTCAACTTCTGCTGGATCGTCGATTTCCCGTTCTTCGAGAAGGACGAGGAGACCGGCGCGATCATCTTCTCGCACAACCCGTTCTCCATGCCGCAGGGCGGAATGGATGCGTTGCTGAACAAGAAGCCGCTTGAAATTCTGGCGTATCAGTACGATATTGTCTGCAACGGCATTGAACTGTCGTCCGGAGCGGTCCGGAACCATCTGCCCGAGCTGATGTACAAGGCGTTCGAAATGACCGGTTACAGCCGCGAGGTGGTGGACAGCAAGTTCGGCGGAATGATCAAAGCCTTCAAACTGGGCGCACCTCCGCATGCCGGCGTGGCGCCGGGAATCGACCGCATGATCATGCTGCTGACCGACTCCCCGAACATCCGGGAAGCGATCGCGTTCCCGTTCAACCAGCAGGCGCAGGACCTGATGATGAACGCTCCGTCGGAAGTGGATATGAAACAGCTGCGCGAACTGCGGATCGTGCCGCTGCCGCATGAGCTCAAGTATGAGGAGACGTATAAACGCCTGATGGCGGATGCGGAACGGATCCGCGCGGCGGAAGAGGCGGCGCAGTCCGCTGCAAAGCCGGAACAGTGAAAGGATTCCGATGGCCCGGAGATACCGCAGTCGTTACACTCGGAAATCGCATACGCTGATTCTGATTCTGGTGTCGGCGATTGCTCTCCTGGCCGCATGGGGACTGTGGATGGCGTGGTCCGCGATCCGGGAATACCAGGCTTCGCGCGATGCGTATGACGAGATTATCCTGGAGACCGCCGACCGGTATGGCGTGGATCCGGCTCTGGTGAAAGCGGTGATCTGGCGGGAGAGCCGCTTCCGTCCGTATGTCCGCGGAAAAGCCGGCGAGATCGGACTGATGCAGATCATGCCCGACAAGGCGGTGGTGGACTGGGCCAAACGCTTTCGTGTTCCGGTCCCCAACCGGGGGGCGCTGTTCACGCCCCGGCTGAATATTGAAATCGGAACGTGGTATCTTGGCAACGCCCTCCGGCGATGGTCGTCGTATCAGGACCGCCTTGTCCTTGCTCTCTGTGAATACAATGCCGGAATCCGGCGCGCAAACGCATGGAAGCCGAACGAGAAAAACGGCAGCGTCCGGGAACGGATCACCATCGCATCCACCCGCTCCTATGTGGATGCCGTACTCGATCAATACGAGGATTATAAAAAGTCCTGGCAGAAAAAATATCCCTTGAAAGGAAACCGCTGATGAAGAAGAAACTGCTGTGTCTCTGTTTTGCCGCCCTGACTGCTCTGCCGCTCTTTTCGGAGGAGGGACTCCGGCTGACGTTCTCGCCGGAACGGTACTCGAAGTCCGAACGTCTCCCGGAAGGATGGGAGCTGAAGGGAAAACTGTTCACGGCCAAACCCTCCTACGAGGTCGTCTACGACAGGGAACTGCGGATGAACGTGCTTCGGATTGAGGCGAACCGGGCGTCCGGAGCGATTCTGTATGATATTACCGGGGTGCTTCAGAAGTATCCGATCATGCGGTGGAAATGGAGAGTCGATTCGCTGCCGAAGGGGGCGGACGGACGAAAAGAGGAGGTGGACGATCAGGCGGTGTCGATCTACGTCGGCGTGGGACGCATCTCCACGAACAGCGTCTCCTACCGCTGGGACACGGAAACGCCGAAGCAGACGCGCGGAAATGCCAGCTACGGCGCCGGCATGGTGAAGGTCGACTGGATCACTCTCCGAAACAAGGAGGACAAGGTTGGCGTCTGGCATGTCGACCAGGTGAACGCCGCGGAGGATCTGAAGCGGATCTGCGGCGGAACTCTGCCGGATCATGATGTGGCGCTCAGCATCTGCTCCAACAGTCAGTATACAAAATCCAGGATCAAGGCGGAGGTCGCCTACATCGAATTCCTGCCGCTGAAGGATGCGGAAAAGAGCAAATGAAAACCGATGTCTGCGCTCTGCTCGAAACCAATCTGGATGACGTCACGCCGGAAGTGCTCGGGCATGTCCAGAGCGTGCTGATGGAATCCGGCGCGCTGGATGTGTGGCTGACCCCGATCCTGATGAAAAAGGGCCGTCCCGCTCAGATGCTCAGCGTGCTCGTGAAGGAGGAGGCGCTCGACGAATTCGCGCTTCGGATCTGCCGCGAAACCGGGACCCTCGGGGTCCGGGTCCGCCGGATCGAACGCCGGATTCTCGACCGCTCCGTCGAAACGCGCGAGACCGAATTCGGGCCGATCCGCTTCAAGTCGGGAGTCCTCGACGGAGAAATCCTCTCCGAAAAACCGGAGTTCGAGGACTGTGCCGCCGCCGCAAAACAGAGGAAGATTCCGTTGAAGGATCTTCTGAAACGTCTCTCATGAATCTGTATATCCATGTCCCGTTCTGCAACGGGAAATGCGCGTACTGCGCATTCTATTCCGAGCCGCGGTTTTCGCTCCCGCTGTGGACGGCGTGGCGCACCCGGATCGAAGAGGAGCTCGAACGCGTTTCCGAACCGGTCACCACACTCTATCTGGGGGGCGGAACTCCGACGCTTGCTCCGGCCGGTGAACTCGAAAAACTCTTCCGGATGCTGCACAGAAAACTGGTTTTCACGGAGAATTCGGAACGCTCCATCGAATGCAATCCGGAGACCGTCACGCCGGAAAAGGCCGCGCTTCTGGCGGAGTATTTCAACCGGATCAGCATGGGGGCGCAGACCTTCTCCGCGAAACTGCTGAAAAGAATCGGGCGGACAGCATCCGATCCGGATGTTATACGTTCGGCCTTCGGAGAACTGCGCCGGGCGACCGGCTGCCGGATCGGGCTGGATCTGATCTATGCGCTGCCGGGGCAGACGGCCGAAGAGTTCCAGGCGGATCTTCAGACGGTCGCGGAACTGGGACCGGATCATCTTTCCGCCTACACGCTGACCCTTGAGGAGGGAACGCCCCTCGCCGGACAACCCGGTCTCTCCATCCCCTCCGACGAGGTCGCCGCGGAGCAATGGCGCATGCTCGAACAATTCGATCCCGTGCGCTATCCCCGCTACGAGGTTTCCAACTACGCCGCCGCGGCGTGCGAGTGCCGTCACAATCAGGCGGTCTGGCACGGAGAACCCTATCTGGGACTCGGCCCCTCCGCAACTTCCTTCGACGGTGTGGACCGCCGGACCGAGGTTGCCGATCTCCACCGATGGCTCAACGGAGAGCCCGCGGAGGTGGACAGGATCCCCCGGGAAAACCGTCTGCGCGAAATCTTCGTGATGGGGCTGCGCACCGTGCGCGGCTGGAGTCCGGGCGAGTTTGAAACGGCAACAGGCGATTCCTTCGATTTCCTCCGTCCACAGCTGGAGAAGCTCGCCGAAGGCGGACTGCTGAACCTCTCCGGCGGCGCGATCCGGCCGACCGCGGAAGGCCTGCTCTTCTGGAACGATCTGGCGCTCGAACTCATCTGATCCGGGAGGAGTCGGCGTTTTGCCGGGTCAGTATCCGGTCCACACTTCCCGGATCCGGAACGCGGTCGGAAAGATGTCGAACAGAGGCGGAGGCTCGCCGGGCACATACACCGGAGCGTCCGTGCGCGGCACCGGCGAGGGGACAAAGGGAAGAATCCGCTTTTCCCGCGGCCATGCGCAGAGATTCGCCAGTTCGATCAGAATTGGAATCCGTTCCGGCGATTCCCGGTCGAGCCCGTCGAACTGCGCATTGACAAGATAAAACTGGATCTCAAACGCATAGCGGAGGGGCGCTC
>DDJH01000044.1:26400-36582 GCA_002338895.1 Lentisphaeria bacterium UBA1829
AGATCCTCCGGAAGATCATTCAGACGCAGAAGCCGTTTCCGGCACTCCGGATCGTTTTCCGCCCGGAAATAGAGATAGCGGATTTCGGCGATCAGCTCCTCCTCGCGGCGTTTCCGGAAGGCCAGAGTTGCCTCCCGGGCCCGGAGTTCCGCCCGGATCTCCGTCTCCAGAGAGCGGACCAGCGGATCCACCGGCCGGACGGACGGCGACAGAAGGCGCATCGCCCGGTCGGGATTCTCCAGCGCCGTGTCGATCGTGGCGGAAAGCGAAAGATACGTCTCCTGCGCCGCAAGGGATGTGCAGAGAATCCATACGGGAATCAGCGCTGCTTTTCTCATGGTCAGAGTTCCGCCAGAGAGTTCCGGATTCCAAGAGCGGTCAGCTTTTCCGGCAGGTTCTCGTACCCGCGGAACACGATTTCCGCATGGTTGATGACCGATGTGCCGTGTGCGCAGGCCCCCGCGATGATCATTGCCATTCCCGCCCGGATGTCCGGACTGGACATGGTCGTTCCGCGCAGTCTGGCCGGTCCCGAAATCACCACCCGGTGCGGGTCGCAGACAATCGCGTTCGCTCCCATCGCAATGATCCGGTCGACAAAATAGATGCGGCTTTCAAACATCTTCTCGAAAAAGAGCACCGAGCCGCGCGCCTGCGTGGCGGCGACAATCATGCAGCTCATCATGTCGCTCGGAAACTGCGGCCACGGACCATCCGAAATCGTCGGAATCGCATTGCCGAAATCCGGACGGATCCGCATCGTTCTCCCCTTCATGTGAATCCGGTTCGGTTCCAGACGGAAGGTCAGTCCGAAGCGCTCGAAAACCCGGCGCGTCATCCAGAAATGGCGGGTCGGAAAAATTCCGTTGATCTCGATCTCCCCGCCTGCGGCCGCGCAGAGCGCAAGAAAACTGGCCGCCTCGATGTGATCGCCCTCCACCGTGTGTTCCGCTCCATGAAGTTTCTTCTTTCCCCGGATGACCAGCGTATTGGTCCCGATTCCGCTGATTTCCGCCCCCATTTTAATCAGCAGGCCGGCCAGCTGTTCAATGTGCGGCTCGGAGGCGGCATTGCGGAGAATGGTCGTGCCCGGAGTTTGCGCGGCAGTGGTCATGATGTGCTCCGTCGCCGTGACGCTGGCCTCATCCAGAAACAGATCCGCTCCCGATGCGGTCCGGCGCGAGGTCCGATGAAACACATAGGGAATCTCTTCCGATTCAATCTGAATGCCGAGTTTCCGAAGTCCGTAGAAGTGCGCATCCAGGCGTCTCCGTCCGATGACGTCCCCCCCCGGCGGCCACAGGACCGCTTCGCCCGTGCGCACCGCAACCGGACCGGCAAACAGAAGCGAGGTCCGCAGCGCCGAACAGATCTCCTGCGGAAGACGGTTGGTTTTCAGATTCTCCGCCTTCAGGATCACCGTCTTGTTCTCCCGGCGCACCGACGCTCCGAGCTCCGAGGCCAGATGCAGCATGTTTTCCACATCGATGATCTCCGGAACATTGTGGAGGATCACCTCTTCATCGGTCAGCATCGCGGCGGCGATCATCGGAAGGACGGCATTCTTGTTGCCGCCCGTCGTGACCGACCCGCCGACCTTTCCCGGTCCTTCTATCAGCAGACTGAGCATGATCCGGTGTCGCCGTTCCCTTCCGATGGGCTGATGGCCGGCTACCGCACGCCCGGTCTGCGGACGGGTGCCTTTGCGGATTGCGATGTAGTCTTTCATAATGTTCAGAGTCTCTTCCAGATAGAGATCCTTCTTGTCGTTTTTCTTCTTCGGATCCGGAGTATCCAGATGGAGAAGTTTGGTCTGCTCCTCGTAGATGTCCTTTTCGCGCAGGTACTCCTTCCAGCGCTGCTCCAGATTCAGCGTGATGGTCTTTCTGCCCTTGTTTTTCATCAGATAGGCGATATCGCGCTTGAGCATCGTGAAGTCGCGGCTGTTGCGGACGCGCTCGTCGGAGCGTTTTTTCAGCTCGGCGATCGTGCCGGCGATGGTCGGTTCATACTGCGTATGGGCAACTTCGCGGATCGCATCCCAGGCGATGGCGTTTTCCAGTTTGTCCTCCCCGGTCTCCATCGTGTCGGTGAAGGTCGGGAACGCGATGTCCGGCGGGACCCCCTTCAGCTGGGTCGATTCCCCGTTGATCCGGTAGAACTTCGCATTGGTCAGTTTGATGGAGCCGGCCGGGAAGTTGTAGCCGAGGTAGCGGAGGTAGTTGCCCAGATCCGCAACGGTCTGCACCGAGCCTTTCCCGTGCGTCTTCTGATCGCCGACGATCACGCCGCGCTTGTAGTCCTTGATCGCTCCCGAGAAGATCTCCGACGCCGAAGCGCTCAGGCGGTTGGTCATCACCAGAAGCGGACCGGTGTACTCCACGGACGGATCCTCATCCTTGTAGACGGAAACGTGTCCCGACGAATCCCGGATCTGCACCACCGGCCCCTCCTTGATGAAAAGACCGGTCAGCGAAACCGCCTCCTGAAGACTGCCGCCTCCATTCGAACGCAGGTCAATCACCAGTCCGTCGAGGCGTCCCTGCTTCTTGAACGAACGGATCAGATCCCGCACGTCCCGCGTGGAACTCTTGTAATCCGGATCCCCCGAGCTCGCCGCCTGAAAGTCCGCATAGAACGACGGCAGCGTGATGACGCCGATCCGCAGCTCCTCCCCTTCCGCGTTCCGGATGGTATGCACCTTGCCTTTCGCCTCGGATTCCTTCAGCTCCACTTTGTTTCGGGTCAGTTCAATGGTGACCGGAACCGCTTTCGCTCCTTTCACTCCTTCCAGAATGGTCAGCTTGACTTTGGTCCCCGGCGCGCCGCGGATCATGGAGACCACCTTGGTCAGGGGCATGTCGATCACATCCACCGCATCGCCGTTCTCCTGCGCAACGGCGATGATGCGGTCCTCCGCCTTGAGCCGTTTGTCCAGATCGGCGGGACCGCCGGGAATGATCTGCACAATTTTCGTGTAGCCGTCCTCGCTGGTGAGCACCGCGCCGATTCCGACCAGCGAAAGCTGCATGCCGATGTTGAAGTCCTCTTCCGTGCGGGGCGCCATGTAGTTCGTGTGCGGATCAAACAGACGGGCCAGACTGTTCAGATACAGTTCCAGCACCTCGATCGGTTCCAGATTCCGGTTGTACAGCACAAACTGGCTGACGCGTTTGCGGATCCGTTCCTCCGGCGATTTCCGGGGCGCTGTGACCGCTTTCTTCTCCTTCTTCTGCTCCTCCTCCCGGATGCGGTCCTGGAGCATGATCGCGATCAGATCGTTCTTCAGCTTCTGGCGCCAGATCGCATGGAGCTCCTTCCGGTTTTTCGCCCACGGCGCCTTGCTGCGGTCAAACTGATAGAGATCACTGGTTTCAAAGTCCGCTTTGGAAAATTTCTGCTCCTTCACAAATTTTTCGTACTCCTCCAGATTGCGGAGGTACTCATTGAAAATGGCAAATGCGATCGACACGTCTCCGGTCGCCGCCAGCGAGGGCAGAAGGGCGCTCTGGCGAAGTTTCCAGTAGTCGATCTGGTCCTGCGTGAAATAGAGCTTGAACGGGTCCAGCGTCTTCAGGTAGGATTCGAGAAGTTTCTGCGAGTTCTCCGGAGAAATATCCCGCTTCACATAGTGCATTTTGGTCAGCATGGAGGTCGTCAGATTGGCGATGACCCGCATCTCTTCGGTCTGCACAACCGCCTTTTTCCCGGGCTTCTTCACTGCCGCCTGCGCGGAAAACAGAACCGATGAACAGAATAGAGTCAGTACGAGAAGAAAAAATTTTTTGTTTCGAACAGTCATAATTGATGTCTCCTGAAATATCTGCGAATGTCTCCGATCATTTTCCGATGGTTCAGTCTGTTAAAGACAGTCTCCTCCGGCGGAAAGTTCCGGAAAATCCGATCATCTGGGAAATATACGCGCTTTTTCCCCGATATTCCAGTTCCTTTCCAGGTTTTTTCACTTGTATTTTCCAATGAAGTTGTTAAATTGTTGAAAAAAAACGGCAGGATGGACAGATGAGCATTCAGACAGGTGTGCAGATCAACGCCGGAACTTTCCCTCCGCTCTGGCGCTGGACGGAAGATCTCGGAGAACTTCAGGAGGCGGGTGTCACCCGTCTCGCCTATCCGATCCCGTGGTGCCTGGCGGAGAGCGCTCCGGGGAGATTTGATTTTTCTCTCTTCGAGGATTTCCTGCGCACCGCGGAGCAGGCGGGGATGCGAATCGTGCTGACTCCTGTTCCGGAACCCCCGGTCTGGATCGGCGATTTCTGCCTGGAAGAGCCCCGCTGCCGCGCCGCGCTGACCGCCTTCTTCCGCGCTCTCGCGGACCGATTCGGAAAGGAGCCGTATCTGGAAGCGTGGAATCTGGAGGAGGTTTCCCTGGCCCAAAGCCGTCTGCCGGCGACGATGGAGCTGTATCACAAGTATCTGGAGTCGGTTTTCGAATCGGTGGAGGCGCTGAACGCGCAGTGGCACCGGAACTATTTTTANNGCCGATACGCCGGAATGTCTGCCGGATTCGCCGGAGACCATGTCCTTCCTGCAGTTCCACCGGATGCGCGAAATCGGATTCTTCAAGGAGATCGCAACGATCCTGCTGGAAAACGGACGGTCCGAAATCTCCCTCTTCCTGCCGCCGCGCATGAGCGGACTGCTGCCGGAAAAAAGACTCGACATCGTGGTGCCGGTGGAACAGGATGAGGCGTATGCCGAAAAAATCGCCGTGCTGGCGTCCTCCGCGGAGACCTTCCGTCGCGAGGGAATCTGCGTGATGGAGCGCTCGCCCGGGTTTCATGCGGCCGCTCCCGATCTCCTGACGCCGGAACGGCTCTACCGCTTCCTCTGGAACTCCACCGCGTATGGTGCAAAACATATTTTCCTCGGAGAGTGGAACAAGGACTCCCTGTTCAATCAGCTGACGTCCGACGATTTCTTCTACCGCGACCGCCTGAACGTGCTCCGCCGCTTCCGGAAAGAGACGGAAAAGGCCGCCGCCCTGCTCGAAAACTGGACGCCGGAAGGCGGATCGGTCGCAGTGTTCCGGAGCCGGATCTCCGAACGGTTGCTGCAGGTGAAGGGGTTTTATCTGAAATCGGCGCTGTCGTCGTTTCGCGGATGGGTGCGCTCGCTGACATTTTCCTCCACGCCGTTTACCGTCTGTTCCGAAGATTCGCTTGATGAACTCCGGAACAAGCATCTGCTCATTCTTCCCGGGTCCCCGGTCGTGACGGAGGCCGCAGCGGAAAAAATCCTGGATTTTGTGCACGAGGGCGGAATTCTGCTCTGCGAACCGGAGTGCGGATCGTGGAGTCCGACCGGCGTGCCGCTCCGTCCCGATTCCCGCTTCATCGCGGAGGCCACCGGCGTCGTGGAGATGGCTCGGATCAATCCCGGACTTTCGGAAATGAAATTCAAATCCAATAAGAAAATCTGTTCCCTGAAGCCGGGGGATTGTCTGGTGCCCCTGCATGTGATCCGGAAATACACCGAGGTGCTGATCCCGTTCCGCAACGAGACCGCTCTTGCCGAAAGCATTCCCTATGGAAAAGGAAAAATCCTGCTGTTCGGCGCATTCATCGGCGCATCCGCCGCGTCCGTGCGGGATCCCGGGCTCGAGGATTTCCTCAATACGCTTCTCAATGCCGTGGCGCCTAAAATCAACCTGATCAGCCGGAACTGCCGCGCCGTGTCAGGGTTCTCCGGAAAAAACAGGATGCTGTTCCTGTTCGGATCGGAACCGGTGGACAAGATCGAGATCCATTTCCGGAAAACCTTCTGGAAGAAACAGGCGCTGCGCGATCTGATTTCCGGACGCCGCATCGCGGTCTCCTCCGATGGGAATGTCCGGAAAATCAAATTCATGCCGGACCGCTCCGGCGTGGCGGTGCTGACGGAGGACGGCGTCGGAGGATAAAGAAGGAGACTTGGCATGGTTGCCGCATTCCAGCTCCTCCGCGGAGGGGAGGGGGGAAGGAGGGAAGCGGACTGCCTTGAAAGTGGTTGCGGTAGAAAAATGTATCGAAAGCAGGGAGTTTTCTTTGAATGAGCAATGACGCGTTTCTGATTTTGTTTATGATCCTGATTACTCTGATGGCGGTGATGCCGCTGTTTTTGAGCCGGTTCAAGATCCCGCAGGTGATTTCGCTTCTGATCGTCGGGATGGTGATCGGACCGAACGGACTGGATCTGATCGGGAAGCTGGCGCCTGCGCTGTCGTTCCTGGGGGGCAACCCGAAGATGATCGAGGAGAACTCGTTCACGCTGATCAACTCCCTCGGTTCGCTGGGACTGCTGTTCCTGATGACGCTGGCGGGAATGGAGGCGGATTTCAAGCTGATCCGCTCTTCCCGGCGTCCGGTGGTGGCGCTGAGCGTTCTGACGTTTCTGCTGCCGGCGATTTCGGGATTCCTGGTGTACGGGTACTTCCGGGCGGAGGATTTTCCGGGGAAGCTGCTGTATGCGTCGCTGTTTGCGTCGCACTCGGTGGGGATCGTGTTTCCGATTATCCGGGAGCTGAAGATTACAAAGACGATTTTCGGGTCGGCGGTGCTGATCTCCACGGTGATTACGGATGTGGCGAGCATCGTGCTGCTGGCGGTCAGCGTGCAGATGAAGAAGGTGTCGGTGGAGGCCGGCGGACTGCAGAAGAGTCTTTCGCTGTTCGATTATGTGGATCCGTCGATTTTCGGAAGTTTCTTCACGGTGGTGTTTCTGCTGATTGTTCTGCTGTACTTCTGTCTGGTTCTGTACCTGGTGCCGAAGGCGGGGGATCTGATCTTCCGCGTGCTGAACAATGGAGAGGACATGATTATGACCTGTTTCATTTTCCTGATTCTGGCAGTGGTGCTTGCGGGAGAGTTTCTCGGGATCAATCTGGTGGTGGGCGCGTTTCTTGCCGGACTCGGACTTTCCCGCGTGATGCAGGATTCCCGTTGCAACACCGCGCTCGACGTGTTTCATAAATTCGAAGGGATCGGATACGGATTCCTGATACCGTTCCTGTTCATCTCCATCGGAATGAAGACGGATCTGCGGATGCTGTTTGAATCCATGAACAATGTGAGCATCATTCTTCTGACGGTCTGCGGACTGGTGGGGAGCAAGGTGTTTTCGGGATGGCTGGCACTGCGGCTTTGCGGATTCTCCCATCTGAAGGGGCTCTGCGCCGGGGTCATGACCGTTCCGCAGCTTTCGGCCACGCTCGCCGCGGCGGCGATTGGAAAGGAGCTCGGAATGCTCGACAACAACTTCTTCAATGCGATCATCGTTCTTTCGATTGTGACAACTCTTCCGGTTCCGAATCTGGTCCGGTGGATGATCGAACACTACCATCTCCGCTTCCGCTCCCAGGGAGAGGAATCTCCGCAGGAGTCGCGTCAGGAGATCCAGGATCAGCTCCTGTGATGACCGGCCCGGCCCCCCCCCCGCCGGATGAGAAAAAACAGTCCGTTTTCCCTCTTCTGCTGAAAAAAGATCATCTTTTTTCGCTTCCGCCCTTGACGTTTCCGGATTTTAGATTATAATTTACTGTGAACAATCTCACAAACATTTTTCAGAGGATGGTGCAACGGCGCAAATGAAACTGACGAAAAACATTCCGGCCCGGACGATTGAACGCATGGTTTTGTATAAGAGACTGCTTTCCGATCTGCTGTCCAAAGGTCAGAAAACACTTTTTTCACACCAGCTCGCCGCCCTGGCTCACAACACGCCCGCGCAGGTGCGGCGGGATATTATGACCATCGGACATGAGGGCAGCCCGCACAAGGGGTACGACATTGCAAGTCTCATCACCCGGATCACGGTGATCCTGGACGGATCCAAGGACCGCTCGATCGCTCTGGTCGGAGTCGGGAATCTGGGACGCGCGATTCTGTCGTACTTCACCTACCGGCATCCGGGGCTGACGATCGTCGCAGCGTTCGATACGGACGACAGCAAGGTGGACCGGGTGATCTCCGGCTGCCGGTGCTACCATATCCGCGATTTTGAACAGAAGGTCAAGGAGCTGGATATCAATGTCGGGATCATCACGGTTCCGGCGGGGCAGGCGCAGGCGGTGGCGGATATGATGGTGTCCGCCGGAATCAAGGGAGTCCTCAATTTCGCACCGGTCCCGCTGAAGGTGCCGGAGACGGTCTGCGCGGACCGGATCGACATCGCAAGTTCGCTGGAAAAACTGGCCTATTTCGCCGATCACCTGAAACAGCGTGAATAACCGGGACCTGCGGCAATGAACAGAGAACAGGAGATCGACGGGATTCTCAACCGGTATCCGCCGGGCGTGCGGGAAAATCTGACCACGATTCTGCTGGACGTGCAGGAGGCGCAGGGACATCTCTCCCGCGAGGCGATTGTGCGGATCGCCCGCCATCTCTCCCTTCCGGTCGGAAAAGTCTACGGCGTGGCCACGTTCTACAACCAGTTCCGTTTCGAGAACGCGGGGAAATATCATATCATGCTCTGCCGGGGAACCGCATGTCATGTGAAGGGGTCCGCGGCCGCGCTGGAGTTCCTGGAACGCTGTCTGCAGATTCATCCGGGGGAGACAACGCCGGATGGACTGTTCAGTCTGGAAATCACCTCCTGCCTCGGCGCATGCGGACTGGCTCCCGTGATGAGCATCAACGGGGAGATCCACGCGTGCGTCGATGAGGACCGGATCCGCGCTGTGCTGGATTCCATTCGAAAAGCGGAGGGGGCAGACGTATGAATTCATCGGTCAATCCCGAGTGGAAGCAGGAACTTCTTTCGGCGCTCACTCACGACGGAATCAAACAGGAGGTCTCCGAACCGATTCGTAAACTTTCCGGCGAACTCCTCCGGCGGAATCCGCCGCATCCGGTCTTCATGGTCGGAACCGCGACCTGCGGACTCGGCGCCGGCGCCGCCCGGACGATGGAGGCAATCCGGAAATTCCTCCGTCAGCACAATCTGGAGGGCGAGGTGCTGGAAACCGGATGCATCGGTCTGTGCTCCGAGGAACCGCTGGTGACCATTCAGCTCCCGGGACGCGCCCGGCTGTTGTTCTCCGGTCTGGTCCGGGAACTGGTTCCCCCGGTTCTTACTTCGCTGCTGATCGAGCATCAGATTCCGGAAAGCGGTCTGCTCGGGCAGATGGTTCTCGAGCAGCAGATCCCGTGGGAGGGGGTTCCGCTCCTTCAGGAGAATCCCTTCTTCCGGAAACAGTGCCGCCGCGTGCTGCAGAACTGCGGAATGATTGATCCGGGATCAATCGAGGAATATCTGGCGGGCGGAGGGTACCGCGCGTTTGCAAAGTCGCTGCATACGATGACTCCGTCTGAAATCTGCGACGAGGTGGAGCAGAGCGGTCTCCGCGGCCGCGGCGGAGGCGGATTCCCCGCGGGAACCAAGTGGAAGTATGCTCTGAACGGCGCAAGCGATCAGAAGTACATGGTCTGCAACGCGGATGAGGGCGATCCGGGATCGTTTATGGATCGGACGCTGATTGAGAGCGATCCGCACCGTCTGATCGAAGGACTGGCGATCGCCTCGTATGCGATCGGCGCTGGATGCGCGTATATCTATATCCGGGCGGAGTATCCGCTGGCGATCCGGCGTCTGGAACGGGCGATCGAACAGGCAAGGGAGTACGGACTGCTGGGAGAGAATATTCTCGACAGCGGATTCGATCTGAAAATCGTGATCCGGAAAGGGGCCGGCGCGTTCGTCTGCGGCGAGGAGACGGCGCTGATCCGCAGCATCGAGGGAAAACGGGGAATGCCCAGCCCGCGTCCGCCCTATCCGACGGAAAAGGGACTCTTCGGAAAGCCGACCGTCATCAACAATGTCGAGACCATCGCGAATGTGCCCGGACTGATCCTCAACGGACGCGCCTGGTTCGCTTCCGTCGGCACCGCGACCACTCCGGGAACCAAGGTGTTTGCCCTCTCCGGAAAATGCGCCCGCACCGGAATGATCGAAGTGCCCATGGGAACTCCTCTGCGCACGATCATTGAAGAGATCGGCGGGGGGATGGCCGGCGGAAAACGCTTCAAGGCTGTTCAGATCGGAGGACCTTCCGGTGGATGTGTGCCGGCATCGCATATCGACATCCCGGTCGATTATGAGACGCTGCGGGATTTCGGAACGATCATGGGGTCCGGAGGACTCGTCGCCATGGATGAAAACACCTGCATGGTGGATGTGGCAAAA
>DDJH01000044.1:36658-43102 GCA_002338895.1 Lentisphaeria bacterium UBA1829
AATCTGGCCAACGTGATCCGCGCAACCAGCCTTTGCGGACTCGGGCAGACCGCGCCGAATCCGGTGCTGTCGACCCTCCGCTGGTTCCGGGAGGAGTATGAGGCGCATGTGTACGACCGGAAATGTCCGGCCGGCGTCTGCAAGGGACTGGTCCGGTGCCGGATTGTGCCGGAGCTGTGCAAAGGGTGCACGGCGTGCCTTCGCGTCTGTCATCACGATGCGATCGTTGGATCCATCCGGCAGACGCATCGGATCGAACCGATGAAGTGCACCGGATGCGGAGCGTGTCTGACGGCCTGCAAATTCCACGCCATTCAGCTGGCGGAGTAGAGAGAGGGGAGAAGCGATTGTGTTGAAAATTATGGTCAACAACCGGGCCGTCGAGGCAATGGAAGGGGAAAGCGTTCTTTCGGCGCTGACACGGGTGGGAATCCGGATTCCGACTCTCTGCAATCTGCCGGATCTTCCGCCGTCCGGAGCGTGCCGGATCTGCATCGTGGAGCTGGAAGGCGCGCCGGGTGACGGACTGGTGCCGTCGTGCTCTTATCCGGTCCGGGAGGGTATGCGGATTCTGACGAATTCGCGAAAGGTGATTCAGGCTCGGAAAACGGTGCTGGAACTGCTGCTGGCGAATCATCCGGATGATTGTCTGTACTGCCCGAAAAGCAGCGACTGCCAGCTGCGGAAACTGGCGGAGGAGTACGGGGTCCGGGAACGGGTCGCATCGAAACGATCCCGGGAGAAACTGCGCGATCTGACCAGTCCGGCGCTGATTCGCGACGCATCCAAATGCATTCTCTGCGGACGGTGTGTGCGGGTGTGCGGAGAGATCCAGAATGTCTCCGCAGTGGAGTTCGTCGGCCGGGCGATCCGCACGGCGGTGGCGCCGGCGTTTCATCAGAGCATGAACGTATCCAGCTGCGTGAACTGCGGACAGTGTACGCTGGTCTGCCCGACGGGGGCGCTGGTGGAGCATTCGTCGCTGAAGGAGGTGACGGAGGCCATCGGAGATCCGGACTATTTCACGGTGATTCAGCATTCGCCGTCGGTGGTTCTGGCGGTCGCGGAGGAGTTCGGACTCAAAAACGGGGCCGACGCCGCCGGACTTCTCAATGCCGCTCTCCGTCAGATCGGATTCAAAAAGGTGTTCAACAGTTCGTTTGCGGCGGATGTATCCATCATGGAGCAGGCGGCGGAGTTCGAGGCCCGTTTGAAAAGCGGGACCCGTCTGCCGATGATCGCCAGCTGCTCCTCCGCGTCCATCAAATATATCGAGGAGTTTTATCCGGAACTGATCCCCAACTTTTCCAGCTGCCGGAGTCCGCAGGGAATTCTGGCGGCGCTGATCAAAACCCGTCTTGCGGAGCTGGAGGGCGTGCCGCCGGAACGGATCTTCAGCGTTGCGGCGGGGTCGTGCACCGCCCGGAAGTTCGAAGCCACCCGGATGGAACTCGAACGGAACGATGTGCCGGATCTGGATGCGGTCCTCACGTCGCGGGAACTGCTGCGGCTGATCAAACTCTACGGAGTCGATTTCAGCACGCTGACGCCGGAGCGGGCGGATCCGCCGTTTTCGGTACGCAGCACGGCGGGAAAACTGTTCGACGTCTCCGGCGGAGCCTGCGAGGCCATACTGCGCACCACGCACCGCCTGATTACCGGACGCGAACTCAAATCCATGAAGATCGAAGCCGTCCGGGGACTGGAAGGAATCAAGGAGACCTCCATCCGGATCGGAAACTATGAGATCGGCGTCACCGTGGTCAGCGGACTGGGGAACGCCCGCCGGGTGCTGGATCAGCTGAAATCCGGCGGGAGGAAAAATACGATGCTTCTGGAAATCCGCGCCTGTCCCGGCGGCTGCATTGCGGGGGGCGGACAGCCCTTCTATTCCTCGCCGGAACGGATCAAAGCGCGGATGCAGGCGCTCTATTCGATCGATCAGAACGAACATCTGAGGACAGCTCACATGAATCCCGATGTGAAGAAACTGTATGAACAGCTTGGCGGTCCGGGATCCGCCGAAGCCCGTGCTCTTCTGCATATGGAGTACCGGAGACGCAGGGTCTTCCTTTGAAAGGACGGGGAGAGAAAATGACGGAAGAAAACAATCCGGTTTTTCAGGGGCTTCGCGCCCTGGTGGTCGA
Source organism: Lentisphaeria bacterium UBA1829 (assembly GCA_002338895.1). Taxonomy (GTDB): domain Bacteria; phylum Verrucomicrobiota; class Lentisphaeria; order Victivallales; family UBA1829; genus UBA1829. The sequence goes on from DDJH01000044.1 coordinate 38,806, forward strand.
TCCCGATCCGGAGTTTGTCCGCTCCATGAAGGAGCATCTGGAGTCGTTCGGGTTCGAGGTCCGCACCGCGTTTTCCCGGAACGACGCGGAAGCTCTGGCGGAAAAGATCCCCTTTCATCTGGTGACCAGCGAGATTCTCCTGGAGGAACCGGACGGCGGATTCATTCTGGCGTGGCATCTTCGGAAACGTTTCCCGGAGCTGCGGATCGTGCTGATTTCCGCAGTCTCCTTCCGGACCGGGTTCCATTTTGATCTGTCGGACCCGGAGGCCCGCGCATGGATCTGCGCCGACGAGATCCTGGACAAGGAGATCCGCTTCGAACAGCTGGAACATCTGCTCGTCCGCTTCTTCCGCCGGGAAAAGCCGGAAGAGAGAAGGGAAGAAGAAAAAAACGGAAAATAAGTTCCGGCTTTTCCTCCGCTCCGACCGGGACAGACGGTTCCGCGCCGGGGACGGAAAAAATCCGGAAGAAAGGTGGCTGATTCAATCATGGATAAAATTTCAATTTGCGATCTCCGGCTCCCCGTGATCGTCGGAACGCTGGAACATGAACGGAAATTTCCGCAGAATGTGACCATCCATCTGGAGTTCGAATACGATACCCGCCGGGCAGGGGAAAGCGACAATCTCGCCGATGCGGTCGATTACAGCATGGTGGAGGAGCGGGTGATTGACTATGTCTCCCATTCCTCCTTTCAGCTTCTGGAGGCGCTGGCGGAAGGGATCGCCGCTCTCTGCCTGAATGCCGATCCGAGGATCGAATCGGCGAAGGTTGCGATTGAAAAACCGGCGGNNGGCGGCCGCCCGCCGCGCCCATGCGATCCGGATTGAAATCGAACGGAGAAAAAAACATGTCTGAGAAGATTTTGCCCGTCTGGAAAGAGGTGTTTCCGATCCGTTATGCGGAAGTCACACGGGAGGAAACGGTCCGCCTTGATACATTGTTCGACTACATGCAGGAGACCGCGGCAAATCATGCGACCAATCTCGGATGCGGACTGGCCGCCTTGAATGACCGGGGAATGATGTGGGTGCTCTCCCGCCTGAAACTTTCCGTTCTGCGGACTCCCCGCCTGGGCGAGACCGTTACGGTCGAAAGCTGGCCTTCCGGAGTCGAAAAACTCTTTGCCACCCGCGAATTCGTTCTCTCCTGCGGCAGCGAGATCGTGGCAAAGGCTTCCAGTTACTGGCTTCTGCTGGATCGCGGGAAACTGCGTCCGCTCCGCGTGCTCGACGCCCTCGCCGGACTCCTGCCCGACAACCGGGAGCGCGGGAGGTTCTTTACCGGTCTGGACAAACTTTCCCGCCGTCCGTGTTCGTCTCCGATCGAGGTCGAGGTGCACGAGTCCATGGTGGATGTCAACTGCCACATGAACAATGCCCGGTACATCACGCAGCTGTTCGACTGGCTGGCACTGCGGCTGGACCGTCTGCCCGAGATTCGGGAAATTCAGGCGAATTTTGTCGCCGGAACCGCTCCGGGCAGCCGTCTTTCCATCGCCGGCTGTGCTTCCGGAAGTTCCTGGTATGTCGAGGAGTCCGTGGCAGGTCTCCCGCACTTCCAGGCAGAGGTGCGCGAACAATAACAACAGCGCCGGTCGTTATTCCACCAGCTCGTTGTAGGCTTTCGGTTTCCCGTTGAAGCGGACGACAAGCGGATAGTATCCGCTGGAGACATCGGTTGCTTCTCCGCTTGAATCTACTTTCCCATCCCGCAGACGCAGAAGAATCGGATCCGGAAACTGATCGGTCATGCCGTCAGGACGGAAAACCAGATAGTTGGCGATGTTTTTCGTTGTTCCCGATTCGCTGTAGGAACGTCCTCCGATGTTGCAGGAGAGGTTCGACGACTGGATGTTTATATCATTTTCCTTTGTTTTTTCGTCGCTGTTTTTTGCCTGAACCAGAGATTCCGCTCCGGAAGAAGAGTGTCCCAGGATGATTCCGGTCGGGAAATACTGCCAGTTTTCTCCGGGAATCCAGCGGAGGAAGCGGTATCCGGTTCCATCCGGCGCAACTTCGCAGACTCGATATGAACGGTATCCGAACCGTTTCTGAAAATCCGAAGTCTCCGATGTCCCGGGAAAGACGAGGGCCACATAGGTCCCGTTCGAGATCGCATAGGAGCGCGCCGCATTGATCTTTCCCATCAGTTCCCGTACGGCAATGCCCGAGGCCGATCCTTTGATCATTCTCGAAAAAGCCGGAACGGCAACGGAAAGCATCACTCCCGCAATGGAAATGACCAGCAGGAGCTCGATGATGGTGAAATGCGATTTTTTCATTGCAAAGTCCTCTTTTTCTGTTCAAGAAGCTGAATCTGTTTCTGGCGGGCAATCTTGCGTTTGACAATGTTCCGATCCCGCAGCTGCTCCAGCTGCGAGGACGGAATGCGGATCGGCCGTTTCAGAGTCTTTTCCAGGATTTCCGCCTGCTTCCGGTATTCCCGGACATCGGAGGCATAGTGAAGAGAATTCATGCGTTTCCGTGCCTGATAGATCGCATTCAGCGGTTTGTAGAGCGCCACAAAATCCTGTCCCACCTTGTTGTACCACTGGAGGGAGATACCGGTCGCCTCCTCCACTTCCGGATCTTTCAGAAGCGCATTGAGCTGTTTGGCCAGAGCCCGGAGATACATCGGAGTCGGAAACGTTTTCAGATCGGACAGACGATCCGGAAACTTGAAATCGACAAAATCTTTCTGCATGGCGTCCGTGATACTCGTCAGGCGGGCCGGCGACAACGAGGGCAGACGGACATCCCGCAACATCAGAGCCCGGATCTGTTTCTGTATGGAAGCCGCCGTCTCTTTCGGTTTCTGCACCGCAGGACGCGCGGCTGCCTGTCCCGCTGAATTGGCACTCTGCGCCGGTGCCCGGCTGCTCTGCGCTGCAAGCGGCAGAACCACAAGAGCCGGAAGAAGACTCAGTATTTTAATAGTCCGCATATTTCACCTCTTTGATGGTCCACTTCGGGTAGTTCGATGTTGAATTTGAATACGGCTGGAGAGTATACTNNCCCTCTCCAGAACGGAGAACACCTTCTGTTCCCCGGTGATCTGGTCGGCTCCAAGGTCATATTGGTTGAATTTGGCGGCGGTGGGGCCGGCCCCGGTGGTGGTGTCACCCGAGACCTGCGGATTGGTCACATTGTTCCCTTCCGGAGTCTGGAAGCCGGAAGGATACTGATAATCCGTTCCCCAGTTTTTCGAAAAGGCCCCTTTTACATCCTTGACGGTCTGAGCGATTCCCAGAACATAAGCCCGGCGGGGAAGTACCGTCGGTTCCGCGTCCAGAAGGAAGATCAGAGAGGGAAAGATTTTCGCCTTGTCGCTTTCCGATACCCCTTCCCAGAGATCCGCTCCCGTATCAAGTTTATGGAAAAGCTGAACTCGGGATTTGAACGGCGTCGAAGAATTGGCCTTCTGCTGAAAGTAGGAAACCAGGTTGCTGAGGGTCACTCCGCCGTAGGTGGTTCCCGCCTGCGGGATGTTCTTGTCGGGAAGTGCATTCTGAAGAAGAGCATTGAAGGCATAATAGTTCTTGTCTGTCAGTTCATTCAGATTCAGTTTCCCGTAGGAGAAGAGTTTCGGAGAGTCGGTTTTCTCCTTTTCCTCCGTGCTGGTTTCCTCGGCGGAGTCGGTGTACCAGGTCAGTTTCAGCTGATCCAGAAGGCCGAGATCGCCATCCGCATAGCTGGTTCCGCCTTTGTTCGCAAGTTCCCCGTTCGTGTTGGCGGCATACTTCGTGAAGTTGAGGTTTTCCCATGGAGCCGCACGATGGATGAAGGCGAGTTCCCACGCCTGGAAGGAGGTCCTGTCGACAATCGGGGTGCCACGCAGGTAAACCGCCGCTCTGTTGGCTTCCGGAATGTCGATTTTCTGGGCCATGGTTCCGCTGGTCGGGTCATCGGTGGTCGGATAGGAATCGGCGTAGATGCGGTCGGCATCGGTATTGGTCGTCCCGGCCGCTGCCCCGTTCAGAAGCTGAGCCGGAATGAGTGGATAGGAGGAGAGTTCCTTTGCGCATTTCCAGTCGCCGTTCCAGGAGGTGGGAAGCAGATTGTGACGGGGATCCGAGACCCGGCGCGCGGCTCCGATATAATAGGCGGTCCCGCCGGTCAGCTTGGTCTCGGTCGTGAACGTGACTCCATCGGAGCCCGACAGATTGGCAAAGTCGACCGGAACATTGTTCCATTTCAGACGGATCATCGGCTTCAGCGTGATCGAATTAATCTTCAGCGCAGCTTCCTGCCCGCTCGGAAGCGTGGAGCTGGTCGACGTGAACAGAGAGCCCC
>DDJH01000113.1 GCA_002338895.1 Lentisphaeria bacterium UBA1829
AGCTGGAGAGATCGGTGAATGTTCCGTCCGGCGGAGAGAACTTCACAAAGAAACTTCCGTTGCCGTTGACCAGCGTCGATTCGTTGCCGACATTGTCAACTGCGCTGACCGACCAGTAATAGGTCCCGTCGTCGATTCCGTTTGCGATCATCGTTTCGCGGGTCAGCGAGTAGCTGGTCGACGACCCGGCATAGATCGCAATCCGGTTGCTCATATCCGGACTCGTGCTGAAATACAGCATGTATTCCTTGAATCCGGAAACCGCTTCCTGGGTGGAGTAGAGGGTATCCAGCGCTTCCGACCAGGTCAGATTGACTGTCGAACCATTCTGGGTCAGACTGGTCGTGGTCGAGCTGAACTGCGGCGCATGGCTGTCTGCCGCGGGAGTGTAGATCGCATCCGAGACGACCAGCTGATCGCCATAGTTCCCGTCCTGGGCCGCAATGCGGTACTGATAGTTGGCATCCGACGCGGAAACGGTGAAATTGAATGTCGTATCTGTTCCGGTCAGGAAGGTTTCCCACGTATCGCTTCCGATCACCGCTCTCTGAAGGACGTAGCCGGAGGCAACGCCGGAGGTCGTATTCCAAGAAATTGTGACGTTCAGCAGATTCCAGTCGCTATTAGCATAGGAGACCGAGATCGTCTCATCGCCGAACTCGAATCCGTCCGGCGGCGGAACATAAGGCGGGATCGTGAAGGTGAGACCTTCTTTGGTGGCGGAGAATTTTCCTGTGTCAACCGCCTGCACCTTCCAGTAATAGGTTTTGTCGCTCTGCAGCTGACTCCCGTCTATGGGGAGTTCATATTGGCTGGTTCCCGGTTCGTGGGGCGTTGTGCCGACTTCCACCCAGTTCGTTCCATCTACGCTGATGCTGACTGCATAATAGGCGAGCTCATAGACTGTGGAAGAGGCATTGCCCCAGATGAATGTAACAGTTTGGTTTTCCTCATCAAAGGCTGTATCAAACGTTACGCTCGCATCGAATTTCACATCGCCCGGCATGGTCGCGTAAATGGGGCCGAGGGAGATCGTTTCCACATTGCCCGCTTCATCGGTCACGAGCAGCTGCCAGTAGGTCGGGCATTTGTTGTCCTCTCCGACGGGGAGGTCGCGGATATCGATTCCCGGTGCGGTGACCGTATAAGAAGTCCGGTCGCCAATCTGGCTCTGATAGCGTGAGTCGACCGTGATCCACTGCGTAGTTCCGCCGGTGGATTCCTTGCTGTACTGCAGGGTGTAGAGGTAGTTTCCGGAAGGAGCAATTCCGCTGTGCTCATTATCTGTTCCGCAGGTGACCTGCAGAGTGACGACAAAATCCAGTCCGCCGGTCCCGTTTGTGACATACATGCTGTTGGGATCATCCGGGATCACCTGAGTCAGGGCGGCTCCTTCGGGTGCCCAGACATCTCCCTGGAAGATACCGCTCTTCAGCGCTTCCGACTCGTTGCCCGAATTGTCGCGTGCCGTGATATAGTAACTGACGTTCTGGTTGATCTTCGACAGCCCGCTGATGACGGTGCTGTATTCATTCTCCGCATTGTATGCCAGACGGATCGTCTTGTAGGTGCTTTCTCCCTCTTCCTTGTAATAGAGAATGTAGAAGGCGATTCCGCTTCCGTTCTCGGCGGTTGCCAGAGAACCTTTCCAATCGACCGTAATCGAATTCGCCGGGGAGCCGGTGATGTACTGATATTCGCTGTTGATCGTGATGTTCGGCGCATCCGTCGATGCGGAGGGCGGGGTCACGTTGCCGCCGACCGGGCTGAAGTGATAGTTTTCGCTCCAGACAGGATCGGTTTCGCCTGCTCCGTCGTTTGCAACGGCCTTGACGCGCCAGTAAACTCCCTGACCGCTCTGGCTCAGACCGGAAAGATAGAAGTTGTTGGCTGTGACCCGGCGGGTATAGACGGTCATTCCGCCGTGATCGTCGGAACTCCAGACGGCATTGATCTGGTCTTCTGTCAGCGGAGTCTGGTCGTTGTTGATGATGAAGAACTGGACTTCGTAGTACTGGAGACCGGATTCATAGGCGGAACGCATATCATCCCACTCCATGATCCAGAGAGCGACGTTCTCGTTGGCCGGACGGGTGGTGATCAGTCCCGTGACCTGCTGGGCGGTGTCGATGCTGCCGGCATTTGTCAGTTCCAGTGTGTCGGACCACTCGCTCGCGGTATAGTTCGTCGCGTTGGAATCATCCTTCAGGCGGAGACGGACCTTGACCGAATCCCCTTCGTTGATTCCGGTGATGGTATACGTCGTCGCAAGGTAGTTCAGATTGACGACTGTGGAGTTGCTGTACTCATTGGAGCCCGCTTTTTTGATGCTGTATTCCAGTTCATAAATATAACCGGAGTTCAGAGTCATTTCGCCGGCAAGCGCGGTGTTCCAGTTGATGGTGCAGCTGTTGTCATCCGGATTTTCGGTCCCGGAAACGGTCAGCGTACTGATCCGGTTGTTGTTCAGCGTCAGTTCCGACTGGATATTCTTGACAATCTGTCCGCTTTCCAGTCCGAGATCAATGGATCCTCCATTGATTCCCGTAACTGCAACGGTTTTGGTTGCGCCCGACTGAATCAGATCGCCCGTGGCCTGATCGTAAATATCATAGGTGAGAACCAGTGCATAGCCATCCTTGTAATCATTGGCGCGGTTCACGCGATCGACTTCATTCGACAGCGTGAAGGTTCCCGTTCCGTTCTCTGCAAGATCCAGATAGACCGTGTTTGCGAGACGATTCGAGTAAGACTCTTCTGTCCGGTCCGTCACTTTGATGGAGACGATGCCAGAGGAATCCGAAATGCAGTCGACGGTAAGATCCCCGACTTTGACTCCCGTCTCCCCCGCCGCAATGTTGTAGGTCGTTCCCTGGTAGGCAAGCGTGATGGTCTTTCCTTCGGAAGCGAAGTTCTGATTCTGGAACAGCTTGTAGGTCGTTCCCTCTGCCGCATCGTTCAGGTCCGCATAGATCGTTGTCGTTGCAAAGGAGAACGTCCCGCCGACAATCTCTTCCTGCGAACCGAGATCATTATAGGTGAAGCCGCTCGTTTCCTGAACCGCTCCATACTGATTCAGACGGAACCAGATGTTGGTGAACGCTCCATTCGTTGCCCCGATGTCGCTGACTTTCGCATTGCTGTCAATATAGATATTGTTGACTCCACCGCCCAGCTGGATGGTTCCATTGATCTCCGCTCCGGCTGCAATTTCAAGGGTGTCATCTCCATTGGTCCAGCTTGTCCAGGAATATTTCCGACCTGCCAGCGTGGATGCCGTATAGGTGTAGTAGCCGGAATAAACCGCATAGTCCGATGCCTGGATATAGGACGAAATGCGCAGATTCACATCTCCTGCATTTTTGATGAGAATGCCGACTGTGTAGTTGGTGGAGTCGCCGACTTTGATGTCTCCGATGATGTCAAACGGCGATTCGATCACATTGAAGGCCGAAGACAGATCGTTTTCCAAGGAATTGATCTGGACTCCGACCGCGATACCCTTATTATTGGTAATTGTAATGTCTGCCGCGAGGGATTCCGCTGTCAGAGTTTCCGTCATGATGCCGATGGCGGCTGAGATCTCGGTGTTGGTATTGGTAATGGAGATCGTCGAGTCGAAAACGCCCGAGACGGAAATCTCATTTCCCGCATAAATTCCGTAGACATTCCCTGTCCAGGAAGTGGGGCCGCCTGAAATCGTCTGAGAAGCGTCCACGGTAATAGTTCCGGAAAGGTAGTCGGCGGTCAGCTTGTCTGTTATATACAGCCCTGAGATCGTGTGGGTCATGGTCGATTTGTCGGCCGGAGCTCCCACGGTCACCGTCAGGTCGGAAACGCTGGTGTTGATCTTCCCGGTGAAATCACCGGAAATGGTCATCTGATTGGCAAACATTCCATAGGTTTCCAGATTCGCATCGAATGAGGCCTTGTTGGTGCCGCCCTTGGCAATCGCAGTAAGGCTCACATTGTTCAAGGACGTATTGACCGTGGCATCGAATCCTTTCTGGAATGCGATGTTCGCATCGCCGTCCGCTCCGGCGAGAAGACCGTAGGTCAGAATTTCATTTCCTGTGGCGGAGACCGCTCCCTCTTCTTTGGGTTCTTCAATGGAGTCCAGAGTCGCTGTAAGACTGATATTCTGCGCGGTGGTGTTGATCGTTCCGGTGTTGATGCCGTCGAACGTCATGTCGCCGCTGTCGGTCCAGATCGCCGCGGTTTTGATCGTGTTGTTGTTGACGTTGGGATTGACCCGGCCATGGATCGTCGTCCTGGCATTTGTCGCGGAGATTGTCCCGTTGAAGTTGTTGTAAAGTTCAAAGGCGTTGGCGCGGACAACCGTGGTGATGATGGTGTTCCCCGTGGCATTGTCGGTCGGATTCCCATCTGTGGTTGTCAACCCGGTCAGACTGGCGGTATGTCTGGAGGTGAGGGTTCCGCACAGGTCGGAAATAATGGAGAACGTTCCGCCGGTGGAGGTGAAAATATCGGCTTCCAAGGTCTGCCCGGAGGGGGCTGTATTGCCTATCGGGATCGAGTGATCCCACGAACTGGTGATTTTGATGTCGGCATCGTTGAAGTCGGACTGAGCTGCTGTACTCTGATTGCTGTCCGCCGTCTGGGCGGAAAGATTCAGTCGCCCTCCGTTCGTGAAGTTGACGGTATAGTCCTTGTACGAAGAGGATTTTTCACTCGTATTGCTGTCGTTCGTTACAATATTCCCATCCCCATAATTTCCCGCGACGACAAGATCTTCCCCGGAAATGGTGACGGTTGCATTGTTTAACTTCCCCCCGACCGGGAGCATAATCAAATTCTCAACTGTCATGGAACCTGTATCGGGTCCTGTCAAAGCATAGTACTGTTTGTCCGCCATTTGCCGTCTCCTGTGCTTACGGTATTTTAAATTGTATAATTGATCTTCATTTTGAGTTGTAAAAGGAGGTGTGCCGTCGGTTCGGCTGTTTTCCTCTGTCGATTGTCTGTCTCGCCTCGGGCTTTCCTGTTCGCCCGGGCTTTCGAAATACTCCCTGCAATCTGTTTTTTCTTCGGACTCCGGCATCCGTCTTCCGGATACAAAGAGTCCCTCTTCTCCTTCACGATAAATATATACTACATTCCAAGGGAAAAATCAAGTCCCGTCACGCCGGATTCGTGCAAAAAAAATGCTTTTCTCTTTCCTTTCAAACTTTTTTCAGGATTTTCAGACTCAAAAAAGCAGAAGTTTATTCGATTACATTTTGGCAATCCGGAAGTTGCGACGGACTCGTTTCCCCGTCTCACCGCTTCTCCCGGCGGAACTTCTGCGGAGAAATCCCGCGCAGACGAATGAACTCCGCAGAAAAATAAAGCGGTTTCCCGTAACCCAGCTGAAAGGCGATCTCCTTGACCGGAAGATCGGTCTGCATCAGAAGCTCCTCCGCCTTCCGCATCTTCCGTTCCAGACGGTAGTGGTACGGCGTCATCCCGAAGCAGCGCCGGAACTCCCGGTTGAGCGTCGGAAGAGAACAGGAAAAGCGCTTTGTGAGGTCTTCGATTTTCAGCTCCTCCGTCATCGTCTCCTCCAGATAGTCGCGAATCCGGCGCATGGATTCCGGAATCTCCTGCGCCGCGCCGGCATTGGACAGAAACTGCAGAAGTTCAAAACTCAGACCGCTGTTGATCTCGTCGCTCCGCGCCCCCCGGCTCCTCTCGTGCACATGCACTTTCAGACGGTCGAAAAGATCCTGAAAACGTTCTTTCTGCGGCAGAAAAAACACTTCCCGCCGATCCAGCTGCAGAATCCGCAGAATGGAGTCCAGCGCGCTTCCGTGCAGAACAAACGTCATCAGACGGGTCGGCGTTCCTGGTCGGAAATAGTAGTCGTAGTTTCCATACCGGTGCAGCAGGCACAGATCGCCCTTTTCCGCCGCGAACGCCCGTTTTCCGCTGCGCAGCCAGAGCTCCCCCTCCAGAATGTATTCGATCGAAAGAAACGGCTGACGGATCCGCCGGATATACCGGAACTCGTTCCACAGCATGATCGAACAGAACGTCGAATAGATCACCGGACGCGGTTTCTCCGTGAAATGCTTCCAGTGGATCTCCTCCCATTTGTCCTTCCCGCACGCATAGACCACATACCCGTTCCCGTCCGAGCGCTCCACGGAAACTTTCTGATCTAGAAAAACGGAAAGATCCTCAATCGGCCGCATATTCTTTTTTTCATATCCTTTTTTAATTATTTCATATATAATTTACTCCCCCTTCCTGACTTTTTCAAGAAAAGCCGGATATAATAAATGACAGCTGAAATCAATCAAGGAGTCTGAAATCATGCTGATTGCAACAACCCCCGTCCCTCCCGCCGGATGGAACAGTTTCGACTGCTACATGGGATCCATCAACGAAGAACAGGCCAAGGCCAATCTGGAGGTCTTTGTTCAGAAGCTGAAACCGGCTGGATATGAGTACTTCTGTCTGGACGCCGCATGGTATGCCGACGGCGATCAGGAGTGGAACGAGGAGCTGAGAAAAGTCGGACAGAACCGCAAAATGCATCTGGATTCGTTCGGACGGTTTATTCCGTCGCCGGTGAATTTCCCGCACGGACTGCGGTCGCTGGCGGATGCCTGTCATGAAAACGGAGTCAAATTCGGGGTCCACATCATGCGCGGAATGCCCCGGCTCGCACTCGAAAGAAATACGCCGATCAAGGGAACGTCGCTCCGGGCCCGCGATATTTACGATCCCGACAACTTCTGCTCCTGGTGCCGCTACTGGGTCGCCACCGACGCCGCAAAACCGGGAACGTTCGAGTATTATAAAAGCGTCGCGGAATATCTGACGGAGGAGCTGACCGTGGATTTCATCAAGCTGGATGATGTCGTGGAGCATCCGGATCATGTGGCTCTGTTCGCAAAGGCGCTGGACTCGGTGGTTCGTCCGGTTCTGCTGAGTCTCTCCCCCGGCGCGCAGGACATCTGGCGCGGCAGCTGGAAGCAGTATATGCCGTACGCAAACATGATCCGGGTCACGCCCGACGCATGGGATTACGACTCCACAAATTTCCTCAAACTGCAGCGGTGGTATGAATTCGAGGAACTCAGCGGACCGGAGCTCTGGGCGGATCTCGACATGCTCCCGCTCGGCGCTCTTCAGGTGACCATCCCGCAGAACAAGCCGACGGAGCATGGCGCGGCGCGCCAGAGCCGTCTCAGTCCCATCGGCAAAAAAGTCATGATGACCATTTTCGCCATGAGCTGCTCCCCGCTGATCTTCGGCGGCGATCTCCCGCAGACCCCCGAGGAGGATTTCGCCCTGGCCACTCATCCGGGTGTGCTGGAATGCAACCGGAACGGCGTCGTCGGAAAACGGGTGAGTCTGATGCGCCATATCGATGTCCGCAAAGCACCCTCCAGAACGGAGACGGAACACGGCTGGCTCGGCATCTTCAATCTCAATGAGGATCCCCGTCATGTGAAGCTCCCGCCCGAGCTGCTCGGATTCGACCGCATTCCGCCGCTGCGGGATGTCTGGGGCGACTTCGACGTTCCCGTCGGGCCGGACGGCATTCTGGAGCTTTACCTGCCCGCCAGGGACTGCGCTTTCCTGAAATACTGATTTCCCGGATGGCTCCGCCGTCTTCCGGTCCGCGGAGGTGGACGGCGGAACAGATCGGATTCCAATATCCCTGTTTTCACATTCCCGGCCGGAACTTCCGGCGGAGGGACGGGGAAGAACTGTCTTTTTTTCAAAATCAAACCAATTGCAAGGAGCGGTTATGAAACATTTTGTCTTTCCGGCACTGTTCGTCTGTCTGATGCTCTGCGGCGGAGAGGATTTTTCCGCGTGGAGGGGAAAGGGAACTTCGGCGGAGGTCCGGGACGGCGTCATCCATTTCAAAGACGTCGATCCGGGAAACAGCAACGGCATCTTCGGCCGGCATGTCCGATTCCAACCGGAGCCTGTCGACCGGGTGCTGGTCTTTGAAGCGGACATCCGGCGGATTTCCGGATACAGCGGACTCGGAGTCCATATTTCGTCCCTCAAACTCCATGCCAAGGAGCAGCGGCAGGCCGATGGAACGGGTAAGTGGGAACGTGTGAGTCTCCGGGTCCCGTTTCCCGCCAACTGCTCCGGCGCGTATCTCCAGATCCTCTGCGCGCACGGATACGGGAGAACCGGGGAGGCGGAGTTCCGCAATCTCTCGTGGAAAGTGGTCTCTCCGGAGCAGAAAAAGGAGCAGGGGGCCTTCTTCCCGATCTATGAGGACGGTTTCTCCGGGCACTGGGATCTCCGCGGCGTGGCGCGGAAAGAGAGCGGAAGCGCGGCGTACTCGGGGCTGCGCGGACTGGAGGTCTCTCCGCCTCCTGGAAAACCGCTGGTGATGCGTCTCCGCTCGCTGGAGGATTTTGTGCCGGTGGTCAACCGGGCGCTGGATCTTTCCGAGTTCCGCGACCGGGGAGGGCGGTTCGAGTTCTGCATCCGTCCCGCTCTGCCGTTCACGGTCGGCGGCGTGCCGCCGGAAAAGCAGAGCGTCCAGCAGCTGGAAAACGGATGGAGGCGGGTCCGGATCCCTCTGGCGGAACTGGGAAAAAGAAATCCGCTGACGGCGCTGATGGATCTCCCGTTTTCCCTTCCGTCCGGAGCGGTTCGTTTTCAGCTCGACCGGATCGGCTTCCGCTGCGAGGATCCGGCTGCGCGCGTCCGTTACGGATGGAGCGGAAACTGGAAGGAGAAAATCGAACAGGAGATGGCCTCCTGGAAATCGCTGCCTCCCGATCCCGGAAACCGGCCGGTCATTGAAAAGGGAACGTTCCGGATGAACGGGAAGTCCACCTTTCTGCTCGGCGTGAACTATCCCATTGCGTCGATCGATTTCGAGGAGCGATGGCGGAACAACCGGAAGATGGAGCTGCCGGAGTATCATTTCCGCCTTCTCGACCGGGAAATCTGCGAGGAGTTCGGACTGAATACCGTGCAGTTCCCGGGACTGCCGTTCCATTATGCGTTTTGCCGGAACAATCTGCCGGTCTGGGGAGTGGAAAAGGATGAACAGCGCAAGCGGAACTGCGGGAATTTTTCGTCCATGCCGCTGTCGGTGGATCCGA
>DDJH01000148.1 GCA_002338895.1 Lentisphaeria bacterium UBA1829
CAGACTTTTCAGGACGGCGTCCAGTTTTTCCTTGTCCGCGCCGAGATCCAGCAGAGCTGCCGCGGTCATATCGCCGCTGATTCCGCCGGCCCCTTCCAGATAAAGCAGTTTACTCATATTGGATTGACTCCCAGATTATTCCGCGTTGTTCCCGGAGAGAACTTCCCGGCCCGATTCGGTTTGATGAATCCGGGATACCTCCAGTCTCTTCTCCGGTAATATAGGCATCGTTTCCTATTTTTCAAGGAGAGTTTTTTCCCGGATAAAAAACGGGACAATGCCGGTTCTTTCCGCATTGTCCCGTCTGTACAGGTGGAGCGCTTCGATTCTCTTACGCCGCGCGGTCGCGGATCGGCGCAACGGAGATCGACTGTGTCACTGTCAGCACCGACTGTTTCACCGTCGTTCCGCGCGTCATCCACTTGGAGTTCTGCACCGTGAAGATCGAATAGACGCAGATCCAGCTCAGGCACGGAATGCTGTACAGTCCGTAAATAAACGACCACACCGATTCGCTCCGGCTGTAACGCATTGCGTAGATCACCGCGGGAACCGCCGACCACACCATCGTTCCGATCACCGTGTAGTAGAGGAACGAAAGCGGGTTCATCAGAAATCCGCCGATCGCCATCGGCAGAAACACCAGCGGAAGCAGAATCGCAATGCTCTGGACAACCAGATTCAGCTGGAGTCCGAGAAGATCGAAGTTCAGCGGTTCAAAGCGACGGAAGAAAACTCCGAGCATAATCAGGTTTTCGCGGATGTCGCTGCGGGTCCAGCGGATCAGCATTTTGCAGAGCGTCTTGTAATTGGTCGGCATCTTGGTGAATGCGATCGCATTGTGCTGGAACTCCACGCGCCAGTTCTCCCGCAGAAGCATGCTGGTGATTGCGCGGTCCTCCCCGATCCCGGACGGACGGCCCATAAACGTCTGATTGACCCACTCCTCCATCAGCGGACGAATCGCCGAAAGACGGTATGCGCTGAGCGCTCCCGGCGTGCAGAGCACCGATCCGATCAGACTCTGGGCGCAGCGGACAAATTCAAATCCGAATGCAAACGCCACATCCAGCATCTTCGGAATGAAGCCTTCGTCAAGATTGGAAACGCGGATGTTGCCGGCGACGGCTCCGACGTTCGACTTGGCGAACGGCGCCGAAATCTTCCGGAGTGCGTCGGTCGTAATGGCCGAATCGCTGTCGATCGTGACAACAATATCGCCCGTGGCAATTTTGATCCCTTCATAGAGCGCTCTCCGTTTGCCGCCGTTGCGGAGAAGGTTCTTTGTGACAATCTGACCGGGAAATTCCTGAGCCGCTTTGCAGATCCAGTCCCAGGTGTCATCCTTGGAACCGTCGTTGACGGCGATCACTTCAAGTTTATCCGCCGGGTAGTCGCTGGCAATCACGCTGCGAAGGGTCGTTGCAACATATTCGCCCTCGTTATACGCAGGAACAATCACGGTGCATTTCGGCAGCTGCGAATCTTCCAGAAGCGGCGCCTCCCGGTAGAAATACGCAAGAACCGCCTGCAGAAGGAAATACCCCAGCGTGATGATCGCGGTAATCAGACCGAACATCAGAAGAACAAAGCTGAAGCCGTTGACAACAAAATTTCCCAGGTTCATCGTTCCCAGCATATGGAACGCTCCGACAAAGGAAAGCACGGCAAGAATCCATGTGCCCGTTTTCAGTAATTTGATCGCTTGAAATTTCATCCTGTAAAACCCTTTCTTTTTTTCTGTATTTTTCTATTTGGCTTATATTATAGACCGGAAAGATAGCAGGAGTATGACAGAAAGATTACAGATCAGCAATCTAGGGTGTTTTTTTTCTCTTTTTACAGGAAAATCTCTGGATTTTTCAAAAAAAACTCTCCGGAAGACCATGCGGACCTCCGGAGAGAAACGAAAAACACTGTGGAGGAAAAATCAGACCGTGCGGGAAAGTTTTCCCCGGACCTCCTCTGCCTTCCGGCCGGGAAGCTCCAGAACGGCGGTGCAGTTTTCGGGGATCTCGAAGTCGCAGCGGACGCCTTCCGCCGTGCGCTGCCAGGAGACCCGGAGCGGTCCGTGCGGCGTTTCGTGACTCATCTTCACAAAATCAAGCTGCGGAACCAGGCAGGGACGCAGACGGAAGCGGCGGAAGCCAGGCGTTTCGAAACAGGGGGTCGCGCCGCCGAGATACTGGTACATCCATGCGGAGATGTCGCCGAACATGATGTGGTTCTGCGACGAACACCCGTTCCAGTGTTCCCACAGCGAGGTCGCTCCCTGTTTGACCCAGTACCCCCATCCCGGGAATTCCGGCTGGGTGATCATCCGGAAGGCATCCTCCGCAAAACCGTAGTCCGCCAGAACGCGCGGAACGTACTTGGCTCCGAGGATCCCGAAATCCGCCCGGTGCTGACGGGCACGCACCAGATCCGCCAGTTTTCGCGCGGTGAGTTCCCGGTCCTGCTCCGCCAGATTGAAATACAGGGCGGCGGAAAGGGCGGTCATGGAACCGTCTGCATAGATGCCGTCGCCTTTGTAAAAGGTCTGGTTGAAGCTCTTTTTCACGGATTCGGCAAGGGCGGTGTACTCCTCTGCGTCGGACTCCTTTCCGAAAAGCGTTGCGAAGCGGGTGAGGCGGACGATGTCGTTGTAATAATATCCGCTGGAGGTCAGTTCGACCGGCGCGATCCGGAAACGGTCCCAGTGGCACCAGTCGCCGAGGCCGAAGCGGACCAGATTGTTTTCCGACATGCCGCGGCAGTATTCCACATAGCGTTTCATGGCGTCGTACTGTTCGTGTGCCGGTTCCGCATCGCCGCGGAAGAGGTAGATCTGCCAGACCCCTTCAAACAGCATGCTGTCCCATGCCGGACCGCTTCCCCAGTTGTAGCCCCAGCCGCCGGACGGGGCAATCCCGGGAAGCTGACCGCTCGGCCGCTGCGTATCCGAGAGAAGACGGACAAAATGAAGATACGCATTCTGCGCATGATAGTTCCACATGCCGGTTTCGCAGGCAAGCTGCGCGTCGCCGGTCCAGCCGTTCTTCTCCCGGTGCGGACAGTCGGTCGGAATCCCGGTGAAGTTGCTCAGATAGCTCTGCATCGTGATCTGCTGAAGGCGGTTCAAGGTGGCGTCCGACGATTCAAACGTCCCCGCCTGACGGAACGAGTTGTGCACAAACTGCGCCTTGATCGACCGGAGATTCGGCAGCTCCTTCCCCGAACTCCACAAGGTCACCTGGACATACCGGAACCCGTGATAGGTGAAGCGGGCATGGAAACGTTCGACACCCTCTCCCTTCAGGATGTAGTGGTCTTTCTGGAAACCGTCCTTCCGGATGAACATGCCGATCTCCTCCTGCGTGATGGAGCCGTTCGCGCGGAGCTGTTCGGCGTACTGGAGTGTGACGGAGTCGCCCGGCCGGCCTTCCACTTCGATCTCGCACCAGCCGGTGAGGTTGGTGCCGAAATCGTAGACCGTCTCGCCCGGTTTCCGGAACGGGATTCCGACCGGAGTGTATTCCCGCATGATCCGGCACGGTTCCAGATCCTCCTTGACGATCAGGCCGCCGGGAGGGTTGCACTGGACCGCGTGCGCCCAGTCGGAATCGTCGAAATCCGGATCGGAAAAGCCGGGGATTTCCAGCCGGGCGTCGTAATGTTCGCCGTTGCGGAGGGCGTCGAAGGTGATCGGACTGTCGTGCACGAGCCAGGAGGTGTCGGATTTCGCAAGGAGTGCACCGTCCGCAACAATGTCGCAGAGCAGTTTCGGCCATTCGCGCCATGGGGCCTTGTCGAAACTCCAGGTCTCGGTGGTGTGGCAGTTGTACCAGCCGTTCCCCAGAAGAACGACCGCCGCGTTCCTGCCCGGTTTCAGAAGACGGCTCACATCGTACTCAATATACGAATCATGGTGATCGTACTGCGTGACGACGGGGGCCAGTTCCCGGTTGTCCACGCGGACCCCGTTGACGAACAGCTGATGCCAGCCGAGCCCGCAAAGATAGATCTTCGCCTCCGACGGGGCTTTCTCACACTGAAAGGTCTTGCGCAGGTACGGCGCCGCTCCGACGGTGGGGGAGGGCGCTCCCATGGTTTTTCCGGTATT
>DDJH01000258.1:0-27856 GCA_002338895.1 Lentisphaeria bacterium UBA1829
GGTTTGGCCAGATAATCGTCGCCTCCCTTTTCCAGTCCGGCAATCTTGCTTTCCACCGAGTCCCGTGCGCTCAGGACCAGGATCGGCATCGTGTTCTTCGCGGCGCGGAGCTCCTCGATGACGGACAGTCCGTCCAGTTTCGGCAGCATGATGTCGATCACCGCAAGGTCGAACGGTTCCGTTTTCGCCCGGAACAGTCCGTCCAGACCGTCCGCCGCGCGGCTGATGCGGAATCCCGCCTCCTGCAATCCTTTTGCAACAAAACCCGCGGTCTGATCGTCGTCTTCAATAATAAGAATTCGCATGCGGGAGCCCTTTCCCCTGTTTTCCGGATAATATAGCATCCGATTCGGATTTTTCCATTTCCAGAGGGAAAAGGCTGGATTCCGGAGAGAATCAACAAAAAGGGGAGCGGCCCGGACTCCGGTCAGTTCTGTTTCGGGAGAGAGGGGGCGGGGCGGATCGTTCCATTGTTTTTNNAATCCGGCCGGGTGACGGAAGACGGCAGCCATCCAGAAGAAGATGGTGATCGGCATAGAGTTGTCCGTCCGGCTTGTTCTCTTTCCGGCGGAGGACCCAGCATTCGTTCCTTTCCGGGCCGGCTGGTGTGCTCTTCCTCTCCGGAAGACGATGCTGAAGATAGAAGCATGCCGCGCCTTCGGTCCGTTCCGCCGCATCGATCAGGACCACCTGACGCCCCTGCTTCTCCAGAGTCGCGCATGCTTCAAACAGCGGACGGAGAGACTTTTTCCGATTCATGCGCTGTGCGGTCACCAGATCAATTCCGATCGTTGTCACCGTCGCGAGGAGAAGAAGAGCCATTCCCGCTTTCCGGAGCGGAATTTTCTCTGTCAGCTGCCGGATCCGCCGGGGGAGGTGCCCCAGATACCAGCCGGTCACCAGCGCGCACGGAACGCTCAGAGGAAGCAGATACACCATCCGTTTTCCGGATGCCGCACAGAGCAGCGCAAACGGAAGAAGAATCCCCAGAAAAGGATACAGAAGTTCCCGGTTCCTGCCCGCGCGGAGATTCATGGCGATGGCAGCCAGTCCCGCCAGCAGAATCGGAAGCCAGGGCAGGAAAAGCGTGGGAAGTTTCTGAAAATAGTAGAAAACGGATTCCGCATGATCGGTCTGCGTTCCGGCAAACCGTCCCAGATTGTTGGTCCAGAAGACGGTGTCGAACATCTCCTTTCCCTCTGCATGCCAGAGCAGCGCATACCAGATTCCCGCCATCCCGAGCGCCAGAACTCCTCCCGTGAAGGCTCCGATCCAGCGCCGCGGAGTCCAGGAGCGTTCGAGAAGGTCGCCGATCACAATCCAGCTGCCGATCACCGAGCCGGGAAGAACGATCCCGATCAGTCCTTTCGTATAGATTCCCCCAGCAAGACCGAGAGCAAAAAGCGCCCAGTACCCGATGGTTCCCCATCTTCTTTCCTCCCTGCTCATCGCATAGAATCCATACAGGGAAAGAGCAATGAAAAACGCCAGAACCATATCCACCCGGCAGGTGCGGCTTTCCGGAAAAAACTGCGAACTGAACAGAAGCGCCATCCCGGAAAAGAGAGCTTCCCAGACAGAAAATTTCAGTTTGCGCGCAAAGGCATATGTCAGTATGACCAGCGCAAATGCGGCAAGGACCGATGGAAATTTCGCCGCAAAATCGCAGACTCCGAACAGCGTGTAACTTCCGGCGGTCAGCCAGGCGTGAAGAGGCGGATATTCCAGAAACGGTGTCCCGTTCAGGCGGGGAACGAGCGGTGTGCCGCCGAAAAAGGTTTCCGCCGCGATCCCGGCCGCCCGTGTTTCGTCGCCGGATTCAATCTCCCGGAATCCCACTGCTGCAAACAGCACAAGAAGCGCCGTTGCCGCCAGGAGAAAAACCGCTCTGCGCTCCATTTTTATTTCGTTCATCCGAGACTCCCCCGTTTTTGGAGAGAGCAATATAGCTTGCCTTTTTCATCGGAGGCTGAAGCGCAGATTAAATTTTGTTCATCTTTCTCTGAAATCTTTGCTGTTGAGACTGCAGAAAACAAAAAAAAGCGGAACGGATGGCTGTCATCCGTTCCGCAGATCAGGAAAAACCGTTACGGCTTCCGGTTCCGGGAGAGTCCCTCCAGAAGCACCCGTTTGCGGGGATTGTCGCTGGAAGGGACAATGGTTTTCGTCTTCCAGTCGACCTCATGTTCGACGCTCCAGCCGTTCCATTCGCGGAAGGCGTGGTAGGTCCAGTCCCATCCGTACTCTTCGAAAAGCTCGATGCAGTCGCGCAGGTACTTGTCGGCACCCGGCGCCCAGATGATTGCGGAGAATTCGCCGCAGAAGATCTTCGCCTGGTGTTTCTGCTGGAATTCCCGAACGGGAGCCAGTGTATTCCGCAGCTCCTGCTTGTCCCAGCGTTTCCAGCCGATGACGCCCGGATAGCTCACGAGTTCGTCCGCGCCCTTTTCCCCGAAGTTGCCGCCGACGAGCTGATGCGTATACTGACCCGGCTGATACATGTGAAACTGATAAATGATGTTTTTCAGTTTGATCGGCGAGAAATAGGAGAAGGTCGCCGGTGCGCTCCACAGATTGGATTCCACATAGATCGGGGTTTCCGGATCAATTTTCCGGATCTCCTCCGCCGCCATTTTCTGAACGGTCCAGTAGTCGTATTTCACCGCGCGGTTCTGGTTGGGCTCGTTGACCAGGTTGTAGCCCCAGAGAGCCTTCTTCCCCTGGAAGCGGCGGACAATGCGGCGCCAGACTTCCAGAAAATGATCCAGATACTTCTTTTCGCTCTGCAGACGCAGCTCCTTGAGTTCGTCGCGTCCTCCCGGCGGCGAGTGGAGATCAATAATCAGGCGGATTCCGTTCTGTTCCGCCCACTGGAACTCCTGTTCGAGACGGTCCAGCCGGCTGTTGAGCCAGCGGTCATACTCCTCCAGATCCAGATCGGTGTTGACCTGTCCCCATGCGCGGACCAGCTGAGCACGGCCGAGATTGGCTCCATAGGCGGCAAGATCCCGGTAATCTTTCTCCGTCAGATTGTTCCCGAGCATCACGCCGCGGCGGACCGGACGGTTCCGGACCGCATCACTGTATTCCGCAATATGATTTTCATTGACCTTTCGGAAGATCTGTTCCCCTCTGGTGATCCGGAGCGACGCCAGATCGAAACGGACCTCGCCCGAACTGTTCTGCAGTCCCAGACTCAGCTTCCCGTTCGATGCCCCTTTCGGAATATCCACCGAAAAGAAAAGCTCCTTCTGAAACGTTCCCCAGAGCTGAACCGGATGTTTGTAAATCGGCTCCCCTTCCGCCGTCCGGAACGAAAGCATGAATTTCACTCCGTTCCACTTCTCCGGCGGAACGCTGACATTCTTCGCCTCGGCCCGGATATGGAAAATCAGATTCTTTCCGTAAGCCTGCCGGAGATCAAAGGGTGTTGAAACGAAATGCTGTCCGTTCGCTTCCCCTTTCGGCACCGATACAACAACCGTCTCCCCCTTCTTCTCGCAGTATTTTCCCACGCTCCAGGAGAACGGCCCCCCGATCTCCTCTCCGGCGCCGATCTGTGAACCGGAACACAGACCGAGCGCACACAACATCACAGCCTTCCAAACACTCCTCATTCTTTTTCCTTTCTCAAAAAAATAAAACAAACGGGAAACATGCGAGCGACCTCACGTTTCCCGGGGCAAGGTTCCGCCGCCCCTGTCGCGGTCCGGCGGCGAGATTCCGGTCGTACTCAGCACGAACCTCTTCCCGCCCGTCCACTTTTCAATCCAACGTTTCCGTTCGACCTGTCCGCCGCCCCCTGTACAAAAATATCATCCTCCCCACCATTTTCAACCCCCCCTCTCTGATTTTTCGAACTTATTCCCCGGTCTGCATCGTGCCGTTGATGAAGAAGTTCCGACTGGCGTCGAACCATGTCGTGACGTTCACAATAACCGCATTGTCATACAGCGGTCTTCCTTCCGAATCGCGGACGCCGCTCCAGCGGAGGATTTTCCGGGCCGGAAACGTTTTCCCCGCCCACGATTCGACATGCCCGTCCGCAAAGACCAGATTGCTTCTCCCGAGATGACGCGGGAACAGATATGCGTGCTGCATCTGATTCCCCTCGTTCCGCAGGCAGTTTGCGGAATTTGCCGCCAGTCCCTCCTTGTGATTTGCCGCTTCGCCATCCGCTCCGATCGCCGCCGCGGAGGGCGGGCATTTCCGATGCGGGAAAACGGAAACATCCCGGTAAACCGGTTCAAGGAGCCGCATGGTTCCGCCGTTCTGTTCGGAAAAGACAAACGGATAAATATACTCCGTCTTGACAATCGCATTGTTTGCATCCTCCGCCGTGCTCGGATCGTAGAGGGCGGAGGGACAGAAGAACACCTTCGGAATCCGTTCGATCAGCTCCGGTCTGGCCGAGAGATTGGCGAGTTCTTCATTGCTCGGCCCCCCGAGCGATTCGGAGATTTTCGACCAGTAGGCTCCTCGGTTCGCCCACCGGGCGGAGGAATCCCTGTTCGTGAAATATCCGTTCCAACTTTCCGCATACTGCAGCACTCCGGCACCCACCTGCCGCAGATTTCCTATGCAGGAGACCGAACGCCCTTTCTCGATGCTCTGCCTCAATGCAGGAAGCAGAAGAGAAAGAAGAATGACTAAAACCGATACGACAACAAGAAGTTCTACAAGAGTGAAATTTCTCTTATTTCTTCCTGTCGGAGAACTTTCTTTTTTCCATTCATCCGATTCTGTAGTGAGCATCGGCAGAATCTCCTTCCGTTTTCGGTCTCCCGCGATGGCTTATTCCACGGAGAGATCCAGGTTCCGGAACTGAATCTTGCCCGACGAATCCTGCAGACCGAAGCAGACGATCCCGGTCTTGGCATCCGCCGGAATCTGAACCGCCTTCCGGAATTTCGTCCAGTCGGTCGTTCCGAAGGTCTTTCCGGTCAGGAACGAGGGATAGACTTTCTTCCCGTTCGTGGTGTACGTCAGCATCACTTTGGCTCCGTTCCAGACGTCTTTCGGTTTCGTCACGCCGGTCATTTTCACTTCCCCGGAGATCACCAGCTTTTTCCCGTTGGCTTTGAGCTTGGCAAAATCCACCGTCATGTACACTTTTGTCCGATCGGTGTGGGTCTCTTTCCCGGCCGGAACGTCAAACGAGAGAACTCCCTGCTGCATTTTCGCGTACTGGCACGCCGCAACCTTCAGTTCCTTCTCCGTAATCGGCGCCGCCACAAGTGCGCCCGCGGCCGTGCAGAACAGCAGTGCCGCCGTCAGACTTTTTCCTTTCATGATCTTCTCCTTTGTTTGGGTTATGTTGTCGGATCCGCGTTCCGGAATCCGTTCAACGCATGTGCGCGAAGTTTTTTCTCCACAAAAAGATGAACCACCTGCCCGGGTTTCTCCTGAAACGACACAAGCAGATCCGCCGCAAGACGGGCCGCCTCCCGGTAGGGATTGTCGCAAAACAGATACGGAACATCCGTTTCCATTTCAGTGGTCGGCCCCAGCGAGACCAGGCGGCACGCATCCCATCCGTCACAGCTCTCCAGAAACGCCGCCGCCTCCTTCAGATTCCCCGACGAAACCAGCAGCGCATCCGGAATCCCCCCGTTCAGAAACTTCGCCAGTCCCGAGGCAAACTGATCGATCCTTTCACAGCTCCCGAACGCAAAGTCAAACTCCTCCGCCGGGAAGTATTCCGCGCAGACCGAGGAAAACGCCTCGTACACAAACGGCGATGCAAGAAAGGCCCGGATCTTTCTTCTTTTCTCCTTTCCGAACCGTTCCGCCAGTTCCGTCAGCGCCTCCCGATAGGAAAAGTCAATCCCCGAAAGCCCCTCCCGGTGCGGAATGCCGTATGTGACAAACGGAAGCCCTCTGCGCGAGACCTCTTCATAAAATTCCTGTCCATGTCCCTTCGCCCATTCGATCGGTCCAATCCAGAGCACCCCGTTCAGATCCAGCGAAAGAAGCTCGTTGACACACGCCCCGCAGCTTTTTCCGACAATCCGCAGATCATGAACAAAACAGGGACGGTGCGCCATTTCCCGGTAGATTTCGGAAAGCGCCATCAGTTCGAAATCCCCCCATGTGAAGTGATCGCCGTTCCCGACGGTGACCCCGAACAGCGGATGATCCAGCGGTCGCGGAATCGTAAACGTCCCGATCCGCGGTTTGCCGATCAGGACTCCCGCGAAGATCAGACGTTCCAGCTCCCGCTGCGCCACCCGGCGTGTCGTCCCGAACATTCTGGCCAGATCGTAGCTGGACGGCACTTTCACGGAACTCCGGCCGCCCTTCCGGATAATATTATAGATATGATGACGGATGCTCAGCACTCCGCCGTCTGCGCCTGTTTCCTGTTCGTTTTGCGGATTCACTCTTCTGCCTTCGGGTTCCGGGGTGATTCTCCAGGGTGGTTCTAGGAGGTTCTAGGGATAATATAAGCACGCCTTTCAGATTTGTCAAGGAGAGAGGAATTTTTTTTCGGAAGCGGTTGGAAAAGAAGGCGGAAGGGGGGAGAGAAAACGATCCGCTATTGATTATTCCCGTTCGCATGATATATTATCCGCCGCGACCAATTTTATGGAGAAGGGTGCTATGCAGCTGCAATTGATCAAAGGAAAAATCCATCGGGCAAGACTGACCCACTGCGATCTGGATTATGAGGGAAGCCTTGAGATCGACATCAATTATCTGAACAAGGCGGAAATTCTCCCGTATGAGAAAATCCTTGTTGTCAATGCGACCAACGGGGAACGTCTGGAAACCTATGCGATTCCCGGAGAACCCGGATCGAAAGTGTTCCGTCTGAACGGAGCGGCGGCTCACAAGGGATCGGTCGGAGATATCGTGACGATCATGGCGTTCGGCATCCTCGATGAACAGGAGGCCCGCAATTTCCAGCCGAAAGTCATCGTGCTCGACGAAAACAACGAGATCATTGCGGTCCGCCGGGGAAGAACTCCGCTGACGGAGTAACGAAAAAATGTGGAAATACTTCGCCCTGCTTTCCGCCTTTTTTGCCGCGGTGACCGCTCTGCTGGCGAAGGTGGGGGTCTCCGGAATCGATTCCAATCTGGCAACCGCAATCCGGACGACCGTGGTGCTGATTCTGGCGTGGGGAATCGTGTTCGCGTCCGGAGTGACCGGGCAGTTCGCGGCGCTGACGGGGAAAAATCTGCTGTTCCTCTCGCTGTCCGGACTGGCAACGGGGCTGTCGTGGCTCTGCTACTTCAAGGCGCTGGATCTGGGGGAGGTTTCCAAGGTGGCGCCCATCGACAAGCTGAGTGTGGTGTTTACCATTGTGCTCGCGTTTCTGTTCCTGCATGAGCCGGTCGGACTCAAAGTGGCGCTCGGAGGAACGCTGATTTTACTCGGGTCGCTGGTGATTCTCTGGTGATTCTGTTCCGCCGGTGCGGCGGAGGATCACTTTGTCGATGTGATGGTTGCGGATCGTCTCCACCTGCAGGGAGATCCGGTGTTCCGGAAGATCCAGGACCGTTCCGGCTTCGGGAACCATGCCGAAGCGCATCATCAGAAATCCGCCGAGCGTGTCGTAGCGCGTGGTTTCCGGAAGGGTGAGTCGAAGTTCCCGGCGGAGACGCGTCAGCCGGATGGCGGAATCGACCCGCCAGGAGTGGTCCGAGAGCTGTTCCAGCTCCGCCTGAAGATGGGGATCGCTGCCGAAACTGCCGACAATTTCCGCAACCAGATCGCCGTCGGTGACAATTCCCGCGGTCCCGCCGAACTCATCCAGAAGAACCGCCATGCCGGTTTTTCCGTTTTTCATCTCCCGGAACAGCCGGTCCGCCCGGATGGTTTCCGGAACCAGATAGACCGGTTTCATGATCGAAGAGAGGGAGGGAGGAGCTTTGTCCCTGTCCCGGAGAGTGAAGTAATCGCGCAGATGGACCAGTCCGACAATGTCGTCCAGATCGCCTCGGTAAACCGGGATCCGGGAGAAGTGCGCGTGCTGGAACAGACGCTCGACTTTTTCCGGAGGATCGTCGATGGCGACGGCAGTGATTTCGGTCCGGTGTGTCATGATCTCCGCGGCGGTGCGCGTGCTGAACGCAAACACGTTTTCCAGCAGCTCCTTCTTCTCCTCGGAAATAACCCCCTGTTCGCGTCCGATTTCCAGAAGCGACCGGATGTCCTCCTCCGTCACCCCTTCCGTCTGCGGCGGTGTCCGTCCGAACAGACGCATCCCCGTTTCCACCGAAAGATTCAGAAAAGAGACAAACGGCCGAGCCAGAACCGCCAGAAAATGGATCGGAAGCGCAACATGCCAGGCCATGAACTCCGTATATCGAAGCCCGATCTGCTTGGGAATCAGCTCTCCGAAGACCAGGGAAAAGTAGGAGAGAAGAATTGTGATGAACACCACAACGATTTTATCCAGTGTCCCATGGGAGATCCAGGTGATCCCGAGCGACTCCAGCAGTTCGGTCAGCGGATCGGAAAAGGCGTTTGCGGCGAAGGCGCTGGCGAGAAAGCCGGCCAGAGTCACTCCGATCTGAACGGTGGCGAGAAATCGTCCGGAATCGTCCGTGAGCGCCTTCAGGGCTCTGGCCCGCATTCCGCCCCGGGAGAGGAGGCGTCGCCGGACCGTCGGCTTCAGTGAGATCAGCGCCACCTCGGATGAGGCGAAAAACGCATTCAGGCCGACCAGCAGAAGAAGAATGAGCAGTTGAAGAAAAACACTTTCGTCGTTCAAAATAAAAACACTCCCGGTTCTGTTGTTGAATACGGATCCGGGGGTATTATAGCGGTCCTTTTTCAAAAAATCAAACAAAAAGAACAGGATTTCAAAATTTTTTCCTCCCGGATGGTTGTAAAATAATGAAATCGTGGTATTCTAAACAAAAATGAAGAATTTTGATGATTCCAACAGGAGGATGTTTTTGATGAGACTTTGGCTGTCTGCTCTTCTTGCGAGTGTCGGAATTCTGGCCGCTGCGGGAGAGAACCTTGCTCTGAAAAAAAGTGTGAAGGCAAGCTCAAGGGAAAATACGCGTTTCCTGCCGGAATTTGCCGTGGATGGAAAAACACGTACCCGCTGGTCCTCTCAGCAGAGAAATGATCCGCAGTGGCTGATGGTGGATCTCGGAGCGGTGAAAAAGGTCGGGAAGGTGCTGATCTCCTGGGAGGAGGCCGCCGCCGAACAATATCGGATTCAGCTCTCTCTCGACGGGAAAAACTGGAAGGATGTCGCGCGGAAAACCGACGGGGCCGGCGGAGTGGAGGAACTGAAGTTCTCCCCGGAATCCGCCCGATATGTGCGGATGCTCGGAGAAAAACGCCGGACAAAAGGGGGATACTCCATCTTTGAATTCGAAGTCTATTCCGAATGAACGGATAGAATGAAAACAACAAAGGAAAGGAAGCTCGAAAATGAAAACTCTGATGATCGCTGCGATGGCCGCTTTCGCGGTCGGACTCTCGGCTGCGGAAGCCAACCTCGCTCTCAACAAGACGGTGACGTCAAGCTCCATTCAGGAAAAAGGCATGGAGGCGAAAAATGCGGTGGACGGAAAGAAGAACACCCGCTGGGGATCGGCGTTCAAGGATAACCAGTGGATCATGGTGGATCTCGGTTCCGTGCAGAAGGTCGGAAAGGTGGTCCTGACCTGGGAAGGCGCATTCGCCAAGGAGTACAAGGTGCAGGTTTCCAACGATGGAAAGAACTTCACCACCGTCGCGACCAAGAAGGATGGAAAAGGCAGGATCGAAACGATTTCCTTCCCGGCGAAAGATGCGAAATTTGTCCGGATCCAGTGCGACAAGCGCGGGACGAAGTTCGGAAACTCCCTCTGGGAACTGGAAGTTTACGCGAAGTAAGAAACACGGTGTTCTTCCGACCTCTGCGTGTTTTCATGCAGAGGTCTTTTTTTCTTGAAAAGGTGGATTTGGAATGCTTTCTTCGCTGAATGGGGCCATTCTTGACTGGCTGCAGCTGTACGGGGCTCCGGCGGTTGTGCTGTGGTATGTGTATGCGTTTATTCTGGGCGGGTGCTTCGGCAGTTTCACGACGGCGTGTGTATGGCGTATTCCGCGGGGGATTTCCATTGTCTGGCCGCCGTCCTCCTGTCCGAAATGCGGACACAGGCTCGGACCGATGGAAAATATTCCGATTTTCGGCTGGATCTGGCTGAGGGGAAAATGCCGGGGGTGCGGAATGCCGATCTCGCCCCGGTATCTGATCATCGAGGTGGTGACGGCGCTGCTGTTCACGATCGGGGCGGGAGTGGCTCTGCGGGAGAATGTTCCGCTTGCGGTGCTGCCCGCGTGGACGTTGATCGTGATCTCGGTCGGCAGCGCCTGCACGGATTGCGAGCTGCGGATCATTCCGGATGCGTTCACGATTTCGGGAATGGTGCTGGCGCTGCTGTGGAGTGTGCTGGTGCCGGGGCGGACGGGGGTGCTCGAATCGCTGGGATGGACGGTCGCTCAGATCGGAGCGGTCGGGTTGTTCGGCGCATCGGCGGCGATCGGAGGAAAACTGCTGTTCCATCGCGACGCGCTCGGATGGGGGGATGTGAAGTATCTGATGGCCGTGGCGGGGCTGACCGGTCTGCCGGGAGCGCTTTTTTCGATGCTTGCCGGGAGCATTCTTGCGCTGCTCTGGCTGCTCTTCGATGCGTGGAAAAGAGGACGCATGCGCCGGAAATTCGCGTTCGGACCCTTTCTGGCGGCGGGTGCGGTGCTCTGGCTCCCGCTGGAGGGTTTTCTCTTCGATTTCCTTTTGAAACATTGAGAATCATTTGACATTTCGGGATTTTCATGTACATTATCGGAACTGCCGTTCCTTATGAGCGGCTCCCGAAAAACTCGAAAACAATCGTAAGGAGGAAAAAATGGCTGCAAAAGTGAATTCTGAAAAATGTGTCGGATGCGAATCCTGCGTGGGCGCCTGCCCGGTGGAAGCGATCTCCATGAATGACGGCAAGGCTGTTGTCGATGCCGGAACCTGCGTGGATTGCGGCGCTTGCGTCGGAACCTGCCCCGCGGAGGCCATCACACAGGAATAAGGTTTTCCTGTTCCGAATTTGATAAGGGATAAGGTTTCCTTATTCCGAAAAACTGCTCGTCAGATTTTTACCGGGACTCAGCATCCCGGTTTTTTTATGCCTGTTTTCCCGTTGTATTTTTCTTCCGGAATGCTACATTATCCGCCGGAAACAACCAAAGGATGAAAAGGAAACCGGGAGAGAACAATGATGCAGTTTGGTCTGGAAAATCCGCCGGAAGGGTGGTCGATCCGCTGGAACACGGAGACAGAATCTCTGTCATCGGAGATTACGCGGACAGGGGAGAAATGCAAATTTCAGTTCGTGGAGTTCAAACTGGATCTCCGCGGAGTTTTGAACGAGCAGACGGTTCTGCTGACCGGAGCGGTCGGCATGGGCGACTGCATGAAGAAATATGCGCTTTCGGATCTTCGGGGGCCGCTGCCGGCGGACTGCTCCGTGCTGTTCCGGATCGGGAAAGAGGATTTCCTGCTGGTGGCGATTGCGTCCTGGAGGATCTTTTCCGGAAAGATTCTGGTGGATCACGATCAGGTCCGGGTGCGGTTCTACGGAGACGGGCGTCCATTTGCGCCCGGCGAAACCTGCCGTCTGGAGGAGGTCTTCTTCCGCAGAGGAAACAGTGAGCGGGAGCTGCTGGACGCCTATGCGGATTTCACGGCGAAAAACCATGCGGTGAATTTGAATCTCTGTCACTGGTCCGGCTGGGGAACGTGGGATTATTACTCGGCAAAGTTTTCGGACCGCTCCATCCGCGAAAATCTCGACGAACTGGAAAAACTCTCCTCCACGGTCAATCTGCTGCAGATCGACGACGGATACAGCGTCTGGGGCGACTGGATGGAGATCCTGCCTCAGGTCCTGCCCGACGGACTGCCCGCCATCGTCCGGGAGGCCGCCGGACGGAATTTGAAAACCGGAATCTGGTTCGCTCCGTTCCTGGCTCACTGCACTGCCAATGTCGTGAAGAAGCATCCCGAGTGGTTCCTCCGCCGGGAGGACGGATCGCTGCGCTATTATGGAAACGGCGGCCATGTGATTCTGGACTATTCCCAGGATGAGGTGGTGGAACACATCCGGCGCTGTGTCCGCTTTTTCATGGATGCGGGAATGGTCTATCTGAAGCTCGATTTCCTGCTGGCCGGAACCGCGTTCAACCACTCGAGAGTGCCGATGACGCCGTATGAACGGTTCCACCGGGCGCTTTCGGCGATCCGGGAGGAGGCGGGAAAATCGGTGTATCTGCTGGGGTGCTCCGCCGAATTCGGACCCTGCGTGGGGCATGTCGACGGAATGCGGGTCGGGCCGGATATTTCGCCGAACTTCAACAGTGTCAAGATGTCCGCGCGCTGCTGCATGGCGTCCGCGCCCTTCCACCGGAAGTGGTTCCAGTGCGACCCGGATTACCTCGTCGTCCGCGGCGAAGGGATGGACGACGCCGAACGGACCTCGCCGACAAAACTCGGATCACTCACTTTCAACGAAGCCTCCATGTGGGCCGATTTCGTTTCCCTCACGGGAAATGCCGTGCTGGCGGGCGACAAACTTTCCATTCTGACTCCGGATCGCCGGAAACTGGTTGCGGACACTCTGAGGTGCGCTTCGGAAAATCCCGAGTTCCGGATTCTCGACTACTGGCGCGGCGGCGCGGACGATTTCCCCGGAATGATCTACTCCTCCGGACGGCTCGGACTCTTCAACTGGACCGATGCGGAACAGGAGTTCCAGCTTCCGGACGGCGGTTCGCGTCTTCTTCCCGCCCGAACTTCCGTGGTTCTGGAGATGCCGGGGTGGACCGGGAATTCTCTGCCCGCGCCGGAACGTCCGCTCGAACGCTCCGTTCCGCTCGGAGAGCCGTTCGACAATGCCGCAGACGCCCTTCCGCTCCCGCTTGGCGAGGCCGCGGAGGAACCGCTCGAATACGATCATGAGACCGGAAAGGGAATTCTCCGGGGAGTCTACGCGCCGCTTCGTGGAAAACAGATTCTGCTCGGCGTGCCGTTCGAGATCGGTGAAAACGCCGTTTCGTTCTGGACAACGGATGAGAAGAACGAACTGCGCATTCCCGTCGGCCGCCGGGTGAAGACGCTCTATTTCCTGCATGCGGCGGATTACCCGGTCCGGGGTGAGTGGCTGCGCTACCGTGTCCGCAACGTGGATGGAACGGAGACGGAGCATCCGGTTGTGCTCGGTCGCGAGATCGGCAACACCGATTATCGCTATTCCGTGCCGTGGAATTCGGATTGCGCCCGGATTGCCTGGGTCGATCCTTCCGCCTCGTGCCGGACGCTCTATCTTCTCCGGATTCCGTTTGAAACGGAGCGGGAGGTGGAATCGATCGTCGTGACGCACCCGATGCAGAACGGAAGCCATGTGCTGCTGGGGATTTCCACCTCCGGCCGCTGAGACGGAGAGCTTCAGAGAAAATACTGCTCCGTGGCGGAGAGCGCGGCTACTTCTCCGAAAAAGATTTTATGAAAATCGCGATTCGGATACCAGGAGCTGATGTTCTCCGCGCGGAGGAAACAGTCGGGTTTCATCCAGTCGGCGTAGGTTTTCCGGCACTCGATCACCAGATCCGCCTCGGCAATGGAGGGGGCGGAGACCTGGGCGGAGGGTTCGGGGGTGAGACCGGTTTCCTTGAACTTGTCGCAGTCGGCCCCGGATTTGCTGCCGAAAAAGTTGAGGGCGGGTTTGTATTCGGAAGAGAAGGCGCTCAGCGTGAAACTGTCGCCGGAATCCAGAAAGGGGAGGGTGTGGCGCTGCGGACGGACAACCACCATTGCAAACGGCTTGCCCCATAAGGTCCCCAGAGATCCCCAGCTGATGGTCATGCCGTTGAAGGCCCCTTTGGAAAAATCCCCCGCCGATAGAATGAACCAGCCGGAATTGAACAGTTCAAACGGATTGGCTTTGAGCTGGGCGGGGGGGATGGAAATGCGTTTCATATTACTGATCCTCCTGAATGGTGATTCTGGTGTCGCTGCTGTTGGCACGAAGTTCGGGAGCGTAGACTCCGGAACCGGTCGCCGGAAGAGCGGTGCTGCTGCCGGCAAAGCGGGCGCGGATCCGATAGCGGATGCTGCTGGCGCCGCGGGGAAGATTCCGCAGATGGAAACAGGGACCGTCCTCAAAAAATTCCGCGTAGATCATCGGATGCCATGAGAGAACGCCGCTCTGCGGTTTCACATATTCGAAGCCGGCTGGAAGAGAGTCGCGGAATTCGACATAGTCGCAGTCGCTGGCGGCGCGGGGAATGAGCTCCACTTCCACAATGTCGCCCGGACGGACCGTGGAAAGATCCGCAAGGGCAGTCCGATGTTCCGTTTCGCTCCGCACGGTTCGAAGGGATGCCGCCGAGGTCGGAACGGAGGTGTTCTTTTCCGTCCGGTCGATGCGGTAGTAGCGGCGGTCGAGCTGCAGTTCCGTTCCCGAGGCTCCGATCCGGGGGCCGGTCTGAAAACAGCTCAGCATCGTCTGATAGAAGATTGCACCGCGGCCCGCGCAGGAGAGCTCCAGAACGTGTCTTCCCGGATAGAGCATCTCCGGATCGATCGTCACCTGAAACGGTCCGCTCCAGAGATTGGCTCCGGTAATGCGGAACGATCNNACCATGATATTCAGATCCGGATCGGACTCGCCTGCAAGACGCAGATACTGCGAAAGAACTCCGACCGCCTCGCCCAGCGCCCGGCGCGACGTGCGGGACGGGGCATTGCGGAGAAGAATGGTCAGATACCGCGCCACCGCTTCGGTCCGCTCCCCGTTCGGCGCGGTCCGCAGAAGAAGCTCCAGATACGCCGCCTGCGCGGAGGTCTCGCTGCCTGCCCAGCTGTAACGCCACACCGGCGGAATGTTCAGATAGGCCGTGCCCGACTGGGGATCGGTTTTCAGAAGTCTTTCCAGTTCCCGGATGACGGTCGTCTGAGCGGTCGAACCGTCCTCCTCCGCCAGACCGAGAAGCGCCAGGCCGAACGGGGAGAGTTTCTCCCGTTGGCGGAACACCAGTTGCTGCAGATCGGGAGAAACGGCGTTCGCTTTTTTCAGAGTCCGGAGCAGAAGGGCGTCCTCGTTGGAAATCTCTCCGCCGGAGCGGAGTTCGGCGGCGCGCTGTTCCGCTTTCCGCTTCAGCCAGCGGATCCCGTTGCGGAGGATTCGCTCATCGACACTCTGCTGTGCGGCTTTTGCATCCAGAAGGGCGTCGACCGCAACAGCGGTCGTGTCGATATGGGACTGTTCGCCCCAGCCGCTGAACCATCCCCAGCCGCCGTCGGAGTTGACCATGCCCTGAAGCATCTGAAGATTGGTGCGGATCTGTTTGCGGAAGGCTTCCGGGGAATCCGGGAGTTTCTCGCCGGCTTTCCGGGATGCGTGGAGCGCTCCGCTTTCGCGCGGTCCGCCGCGGAACAGAAGATCCGGGGAGATCCGAAGGTCGGAAAAGGCCCGGAGAGCTTTCAGTGCCGGAAGAAAACGGGTCACTGTGCTGAACAGATCCGCGGACGGCTCCGCGGCGAGAATGGGAAGAAGATCCGCGACGGATGTCGCCGCTCCGGGATGAATCGTCACGGTCATTTCCGCATTTCCCCGTCCGCTTTCCGGCACGAAGTACTCCACTCTGGCGATCTGGTTCCGGAGCCGGCCGGCGGCCGGGATGAACTTCCGGATTCCGCACGGACGGATGGAAAGAGGAATTGTCACGGCGTCGGCGACCTGCCCGTTCACGGAGACCGAGAGAAGAGGAGAGAGTTCTCCGCTCTTTTCCGCATGAAGAAGGAAGGGAAGCGTGACGGATTCGCCGCTTCGGATCTTCCGCGTGGTCTCTTCGGGCGCTTGGACGGATGCCGCGTCGCCGGAAAGAGTCAGGGCGATGGCGGCGCGGACGGTTTCCGCGGAATGGTTATGGACGATCGCCAGCGCTTCCACGCGGTCGCCCTCCGTCAGAACCGGCGGAATCTGAAGGCGCGCGGTGATCTCCTTGGAGACAATGAGTTCCGCCCGTCCTTCTCCGACGGAGGTTCCGGGCCCGATGCTCCAGGCGCGCACGACCCAGGTCGTCAGATTGTCGGGGACAGGGACAAGGATCCGGACCCGGCCGTCGGCTCCCAGCTTCCGCTGTCCGATCCAGAAGATGCTGTCGGCAAATTTGCTGCGGATCCGCGGAGTCTCCCGCGGGGCGCTTTCCCCTTTCGATTTCTCAAAGAGGGCTCTGCTGCTTTTCTTTGTCCACGCCATTCCGTCAAAGTTCATGGCGGCAGGCAGCGGGAGAACGGGGGAGAGACGGATCATGGCGCCGTCGGAGTAGTCCGGGAACGACACCGTATCCGTCCCGCTTCGGACATACAGATAGAAATAGCGTTTCCAGTCCCAGAAGAAGCTCAGGATCGAAGGGATGTTGCTGCCGGCCAGCGCTTCGAGCGCCTTGTCGTAGACGGTCAGGGCAAAGACTCCGGCGACAGGTTTCCCGTCCGCCCCGGTCACCGTCAGATCGACCGGAACCACGCTGCGGGGACGCACGTTCTTTTTCGGAAGATCCAGCTGGACATTCAGCATCCGTTGTCCGGGCGGCACTTCGATTTGGGTTTCCGTCCGGAAAGCGGTTCCGTTCCGGAAGGTCAGCGCCGCGACAAAACGGTTCGGCTGGTCCTTCTCCGCAACCGGACGGGAGACAAGCGCGGAATATCCATCCAGTTTCAGATGCTTCAGCGTTCCGTCAAGGAACAGATAAACGTCGGCATCGGGACGGTTCGACGAGATCAGAATCCGGGCGGTCTCGCCCGGCCGGTAGGACGGCTTGTCCAGACTCAGCTCAATCGGGAGCTCGGAGAACATTCCGCTCTCCCCGTTCGACTCCAGCACGCGGAAGATGCACTCCGCGGTCTCCTTTCCTCGGTCCCCGGCGTTGAACTCGGCGACCGCGCGGTAGACGCCCGCCTTGTTCAGTACAAAGGACGGATTCTCCCCGGAGCGGAAACGGATGGTCCGGATCGCCTCTCCGCTGTTCCCGTAGCGGAATTCAGGCGAAAGGACGGTCCTGTAAATCCGGAGGAGTCCCGCTCCCTCGACGGGTTTCCCTTCCGGATCCAGCGCCGCAATCCGGAGACGGGTGATCCCGTCCGGCGCACGGCAGAACCCTTCGCTTCTGAGATACACCCGGAACGGTTTCGACGCCGCAAGCAGCGATGCGGATGCAGAAATCACTTTGCGGGAACTGTCGGACACCTCCGCTTCAATGCGGAAGCGGAAATTCTCCTCTCCCGGGGATTTCGGCACGGCAGTGGAGAAGCGGACGGGGAAGGTTCCGTCGTCTCCGGTTTTCCCGGAGAATTCAGCGACCAGTTCCCGTCCGCCCGCAGGAAACACGGCGTCCTTTCTGTACAGCCACGCGAAACGGGAGAACAGCGGCAGCGGCCGCACTGCAATTTCCCGGTAGACCCGGCAGGTGACATCCGCCTCCGGAACCGGAGCGCCGAAATAATAGTCCGCGTGCAGAGTCGCGGTCACCATCTCTCCTGTCCGGACCGGTCCGTCGGGAAGAGTGATCCGCAGTTCGTATTCCGGTTTTTTATACTCTTCCGTACGGAATGCGACGGAGCCGTGCCGTTCGCAGACAATCCGGTAGTTTCCGAGCATCGCATCCTCCGGAAGGCGGAACACTCCCGCAAACGCTCCCGTGGCCCGGCTGACCGGCATGGCCGACTGGAAGAGAGTCTCTCCCCGCGGCGTGAGAACCTTGATTTTCACCGATGCGGGAAGAGTGTCTTTCTTCGAATTCCCGTCATACGAGGCGCGCCGGAGAAATCCGGAAAATTCCACCTTGTCGCCGGGCTTGTAAAGCGGTCGGCCGGTGATCATGAATGCCTGAAGAATGGAGGGAAAACGCTGTTCGGCACCGGTCCACTCGTTCCTGCCGGTGCAGAAGACCGGTTTCCCGTTGATCCAGGTCCACGCCAGAAACGAATACAGGGAGTTTTCCGTCTGCGGAAGTGCCAGCGTGCCGTCTTTCCCGGTGACGCCGGAAAAGTCTTTCGTTTCGATGCGGAAGCGTCCCGACCGTTTGAGCTCCTCCGGTGTCCGGGCATACCGGGTGCGGAAGAAGCGGACCTGGATCGGATGCCCCGGAAGCGGCGCACCTGTCACCGCGTGATTCAGGAAGAGTCTGCCGGGCTGATCCGTCGTATTGCTGACCGAAAGCATGGCTTCCGTCAGATAAACGATGATCCGGCTCGTGTTGCCCTCCCGGAGCTTGATCTCGACCAGATAGGCTCCGCTCTCCTTCAGCGGGAGAGTGATCTTCTGTTCGGTTTCCGCGTGGCGCGGACGCGGATGAAGCTGGAGCGGAAAGGTGGCGATTTCCGCTCCGACTGTCCCGGCATAGTGCTCCAGAACTTCTTTCACCGGAACGGAGTAGAGATTCGGAAAGTTGTTCTTCCCATTTTTCCCGTGTGCGGCGAGGAGTGCGTCGAACAGGGCCTTCTCCTCGATCCGCCGGATGGTGACGTTCCCCGCTTCCGCATTGCGATAGAGAAAAGACAGAACCGGTTCCTCTCCAGCCGTCTGGACCCGGAGCGGATCCAGGGCGCCCAGATTCCCGGAAAGCTGGGCAACCATCTCCCGGTTTCCGCTCTTCCGGAACGCCTCCAGCGCGCGGTCCGCCTGAAAACGCGACAGATAGATGGAACCGAGTTTTTCCCACTCTCCCAGTTCCCGGTACAGCATGATGAAGTTGTGGCCTTCCGGCATCCGGAAGCGCAGGGGGCCGTCCGGCAGAAGGACCAGAGTCTCCTCGTCGGAGAGCGATTCCAGAAGTCTCCGCTCCTCTCCGGAGATGTCCCATCGGTTCAACCCGATGCGTCCGAACTGGTCGTAGAGAAAGTCCGCATAGATGGCATCGGCGAACGTCTCTTTCTGTTCCCGGGCTTTCCGGCGGAGAAACTGGAAGCGTTCTCCGTCGCTGGCCGCGCTCTCCCAGCTCTTCGGCGTCGGGTAGAAGACGGGGAGTCCATTCCGGCCGACCGGCGGAGAACCTTGACGGATCCCGTTTCCGGTGTCATAGTCCGGAAGAACGCTCAGATCGGTTTTCCACTGCAGTTTCCAGGAGGAGCCTCCCGTCCGTCCGGTCAGCCAGAGTCCGGCAAAGCGGGCGTAGAATCCGCCGGGAAGCGTGTCCGGACTCCGCCGGAACGCGGCATCGTACAGACGGAGCAGACGGACCCGGTCCCGTTCCGAACAGGAGAAGCGGACCCCGTAATCGCCCCGGTTCCGTCCGCGGACAAACTCTCCGCCGATCCGGTGTCCCCAGGAGGGAATCCGTCCGGCGGAATCGTACAGCGCAAGAAGAAGAAGAGGAAGATTCGTTTTGTATCGGGTTTCCGCAAGCTGGAGGAGACGGTCGAACTCCTGCGGTTCGTTCATGGAGCTCAGAAGAATCAGTGCCCGCGTGAAGATCTCGGCAATGCGGACGTCGGAGATGCCGTCCGGCGGATTTTCCAGCAGTTTCCGGCAGGACGGATAATCGTTCTCTGTTGCGGCGGGAGGAATTGCGGGGGAGGCGTCCGGCATCGGCGTTTCCAGCGCCGGAGCGGATGCGGCCGCTCCCAGAACAAGCAGGGTCAGCAGTATGGTTTTCATGAGTGCTCCTTCCGGTGGTCTCATCAATCAAGGAATGTTCCTGCCTGGAAACGTATCACTCTTTCCGGAAAAAGCAAGAAGGCCGATCCGCTTTCCTGTCGGAAAACCGCTCCTTTTTGTTCTTCGGTCTTTGGGGAGAGCTCCGGTTCTCTCCGCTTGACAAGCGGGAGGAGAACTGCTACATTATATATTTTATAATTTCCATTAAAAACAGATAATGAACAAAGAAACGGATGGTTTGAGAGAATGGAGACGACATTGCGGCTGATCGGCGGCGTCATCGGACTGGTGCTGTTGTATTACGGAGCGGAATTTCTGGTGCGGGGAGGGGTGCAGATTGCCAAGCGTTTTCATGTATCGTCGCTGGTGATCGGGCTGACTCTTGTCGCATTTGCAACGAGCGCGCCGGAGCTTGTGGTCAGCTGCGATGCGGCCTTGAGGGGAGCCGGGGATATCGCGCTCGGGAATGTGATCGGATCGAATGTCTGCAACATCGCGCTGATTCTCGGACTCTGTGCCGTGATTACGCCGCTGACGGTGAATCCGAAACTGTTCCGCGTGGATGTGCCGCTGATGATCGGGGCGTCGATTCTGCTGACCGTGTTCTATCTCCTGTCCGGAGGGATCAACCGGCTGGAGGGGGCGCTGTTCCTGATCGGAATTTTCGTGTACACCGTGGGGAGCATCCTCCACGCGAAACGGTGCGGGGAGAGCGCATCCGCAGAGGAGACGGAGGAGGAGAAGAAGAAAGATCTGGCAATCGGATGGGCTGTGGCGCTGGTGGTGATCGGTCTTGCCGCGCTGGTCGGAGGAGCAAAGCTGCTGGTGGAGGCGGCAATCTGCCTGGCGANNGTGGCGGTGGGAACGAGTCTTCCGGAGCTGGCAACCTCGGTGGTCGCCGCGGTGAAAGGGGAGCGGGACATCGCAATCGGCAATGTGGTCGGATCCAATATTTTCAACATTCTGGCGATTCTCGGAGCGGCTCCGCTGCTGCAGCCGCTCCAGGGGAACCGGATCTCTCCGGTGGATCTCGGCGTGATGCTGTTCTGCGCGGTGATTCTCTATCCGATGATGCGGACGGGCAATACGATCTCCCGGAAGGAGGGGGCTTTTCTTCTGTTTATCTATATAGCCTATACCACGTGGCTCATTGTGGCATAAGGAGTTCCGTCCATCGTTTTCGGGCCCGGGAGCTTTTCCCGGGCTTTTTTCTGCCGTTTTTCCGACTCTCTCATTCGTCCGGCGCGATCCGTTTCCGACCGGTTTTCCGATGAAATTTTATTTGAATTCAAAATCGGAAATATTCTGAAAAAAATACTAGATATTGTGTTTTTTAATTTGCAATGTCAATATAATGTGTTATAATTACAAAATGCAACAACGCTCATGTTTTGGGTTGATGAGCCCAGTTTCATTTTTTTTAACCATGCAGCAGAGGACAGAGACGGAACAATGGAGATTGCAACAAAAATCCGCAAGATGAAGAAACGCGACGGCAGAATTGTCGACTTTGAGCCGGAGCGGATCGCGATCGCCGCGGGAAAGGCGCTGAAGGCCGCGGGAACTGCCAATGACAAGATCGCACGGAACATTGTGAAGGATGTCATTCAGGAACTCAAGGTTCGCGGATATGATTCGGAAGAGGCTCTCCCCGATGTGGAGCTGATTCAGGACCTGGTGGAACATGCGTTCATCAAGAAGGGACTTTCCAAAGCGGCGAAACTGTATATTCTCTACCGCTCCCAGCACGAGAAGATGCGCGACGCCAAACACCTGATGATGGATGTGCAGGACCTGGTGGCAAGCTATCTGGGGCAGGAGGACTGGCGGGTCAATGAAAATTCCAATGCCGGATACTCCTACGCAAGTCTGCTGAACCACGTTTCCGGAGCGGTGATCGCGAACTACACGCTGGCGAATGTGTACCCGAAGGAGATTGCGGATGCGCACTCCAACGGAGATTTTCATCTGCATGATCTTTCGTGCGGGATTGTCGGGTACTGCGCGGGATGGAGTCTCCGGGAGCTGCTGGAGCGCGGATTCCAGGGAAGCGGCGGGCGTGCCAGCGCGTCGCCGGCGAAACATTTCGATACTGCGCTGGGGCAGATCGTCAATTTCCTTTCGACGTTGCAGACCGAGTGGGCGGGCGCTCAGGCGTTCAGCTCGTTCGATACGTTCCTCGCGCCGTTTGTGCGCCGCGACCAGCTGAATTACAAACAGGTGAAGCAGGCGATCCAGCAGTTCGTGTTCGGGCTCAACATCGCCAGCCGCTGGGGGCAGACGCCGTTTACCAATCTGACGTTCGACTGGGTGGTGCCGGAGGATCTGCGGAACCATCCGGTGATCATCGGAGGAAAACTGCAGGAGGGCGATGTCTACGGGAATTATCAGAAGGAGATGGACCTGATCAACCACGCGTTCCTCGAA
Organism: Lentisphaeria bacterium UBA1829; assembly: GCA_002338895.1. Lineage (GTDB taxonomy): Bacteria > Verrucomicrobiota > Lentisphaeria > Victivallales > UBA1829 > UBA1829. The sequence goes on from DDJH01000258.1 coordinate 22,089, forward strand.
GTGATGGCGCAGGGCGACCGGGACGGACGGATCTTCACATTCCCGATCCCGACCTACAACATCACCCGCGATTTCAACTGGGACAGCGACAATGCGAAACTCCTGTTCGAGGTGACCGGAAAGTATGGACTTCCCTATTTCCAGAACTTCATCAACAGCGATCTCAAACCGGGCGATGTGCGGTCGATGTGCTGCCGTCTGCAGATGGATATGCGCGAGCTGCGCAACAAGACCGGCGGCTTGTTCGGCGCAGGAGAACAGACCGGTTCGATCGGGGTGGTCACGATCAACATGCCCCGGATCGGCTATGTCGCAAAGGATGAGAAGGAGTTCTTCGCCCGTCTTGATCATCTGATGGTGATGGCGAAGGATTCCCTCGAAATCAAGCGGAAAGTGGTGCAGAAGTATCTGGACGGGAATCTGCTGCCGTATACGAAGATCTATCTGCGGACGCTGGAGCATCACTTCAGCACGATCGGACTGGTGGGGATGAACGAGTGCTGTTTGAACTTCCTCGGACTGTCGATCTGCGACAAGGAGGGGCAGGAGTTCTCGATCCGCGTGCTGAAGCACATGGCGGAGAAGATCAAGGATTTCCAGGAGAGCACAGGGCATATCTACAATCTGGAGGCGACGCCGGCGGAGGGAACCAGTTTCCGTCTGGCCAAGATCGACCGGAAGCTCTATCCGGAGATCATCTGCGCCGGGGAGGACAATCCCTATTACACCAATTCGACGCAGCTGCCGGTGGGATATACGAGCGATCTCTTTGAGGCGCTGGACATGCAGGCTCCGCTGCAGCAGCTCTATACGGGCGGAACGGTGTTCCATGCGTTCATCGGGGAACGGATCGAGGATCCGGAGCTGGTGGCGTCGCTGGTGAAGCGGATTGCGGAAAATTACCGGATTCCGTACTTTACGCTGACGCCGTCGTTCAGCATCTGTCCGGTACACGGATACATTCCGGGCGAACACGCGTCGTGTCCGCTGGAGAAAGAGGCATAAACCCCGGCGCAACAACCGGATTCACTTCAAACAACAACACAACACAGGGAGAATCATCATGGCAAAGTGCGGTGCGAAAACAGAAATCTATTCCAGAGTCTGCGGTTATTTCAGACCCGTTTCCAACTGGAACAAGGGCAAGAAGGAAGAGTTCAAGGATCGGAAGACCTTTGAGGTTTCCGCCTGCTCCTGCAAGACTTCGGTGCAGAAATAAGTTTGTCTGTTTTCCGGGAATGCCGGGGAGGATCCTTTCCGGCATTCCCTTTTTCTTTTTCAGGACGAGATAAAATGATTGACATTCGTGGGCTGTTCCCGTTCAGTCTGGTGGATTATCCGGGAAAAATCAGCTGTATTCTTTTTTGCGGCGGATGCAATTTCCGCTGTCCCTTCTGTCACAATCCGTGTCTGGTGTTTGATCCGGCCAGCCAGCCGAAAATTACGGAGCCGCAGCTGTTTCATTTTCTGGAATCGCGGCGTCACCGGCTGGAGGGGGTCGTGATCTCCGGAGGAGAACCCACTCTCCAGAGCGGACTGCATGAACTGATGAGCAAAATCCGGCACGAGGAGTTCCTCGTCAAACTCGATACAAACGGAACAAGGCCGGAGACGGTGCGCGAACTGCTCGAAGATTCCCTGCCGGATGCGTTCGGAATCGACTACAAGGCGCCGGCGGCCGAATATGGGCGTCTGACCGGAACCGGAGACGCTTCCGTGGCGGAACAGGTCCATCAGACCATCCGGATGGCGGTGGAATCCGGACGGTTTCTCGATGTCCGCACCACCGTTCACCGGGAGCTGCTCTTCCCGGAAATGCTCGCTCAGATGCATCAGGAACTCCGGGAGCTCGGAGTCCGGAACTGGGTGCTCCAGCAGTTCAACCCCGTCGAGGTGATCGACGATGATCTGCCGGCGAAACCGACCTATTCCGATGCGGAACTGGTCCGGATCGCGCATTCTCTCGGGGAGGATGTCCATGTCCGCGGTCTGACCGGACGAATCATCAGCCGCGCCTGATCCTCCCTCTTGCTTCATTTGCAGATTTGACGGCTTTGTTCTGCAAGCGGATCGCTGTTTTCGTGTTCTTTTTCAGGAATCGGAACGATCCGCTCTTGCCGTCGCTTTCCGATGGTGCTATGGTATTGCAGAAAGCCGGATTTCCGGAAATATCAGGAGGAAAGGAAGCCATATCATGCTGAAGAAATCGTTTTTCAACCGTCAGCAGACCGCGGTGACTCTGCTGATGAAAGGCGGCTCGGTCGATGAGATGATCGCCTGTGCGCGCGCGGCGGAATTCGAAGGGGCGGACGGGATCGCCGTGGAGCTCTGCGATCTTCCGCCGGAACAGCGGACCGCGGAGAATTTCCGCCGTCTGATGGATGCCGTCCATCTCCCGTTCATGTTCATTCTGTATCGGAACGACCGCTGGCTCAAGGATAACGACGAGGAGAGGCAGAAGTATCTGCTTTCCGCGGCGGAAAATGGAGCGGAGGTCATCGATGTGATGGGTGATCTGTTCGATCCCTCGCCGTTTGAGCTGACCCGGAATCCCATCGCGATTGAAAAACAGAAACGTCTGATCGAGGAGATTCATGCGCGGGGCGCCAAAGTGGTTATGTCCTCCCACATGTCCAACGACTTCCGGACGGCGGAGCAGGTCCTTGAGCACCTTCAGGAGCAGTCCTCCCGTGGCGCGGACATCCTGAAAATCGTGACCGGCGTCAACAACGAGGAGCAGCTGACCGAAGCCATTCGGACCACCATGCTCCTGAACCGTGAACTGAAGAAGCCGTTCATCCATCTCTGCAACGGCTCCTTCAGCCGTCTGCATCGGTTCATCGGACCGAAACTGGGAGTCTCCATTGCGTTTGCCGTGCACGACTACCAGTCGCCGAGTCTCCTTTACACGCAGCCGACCATCCGTGCCCTGAAGACCGTTCTCCAGAACCTCCCGTGGCACATTGACGACGTTCAGAAATAACAAGCCGCATTTTCAAGCCGGGCCCGGGATTTTTTCCCCGCCCGGCTCTCTTTTTTTCCGATCCGTCTCCGCGATCCCGGTTTCTCAGGGTGCGCAGTAGACCTCTCCGCATTCGAAGTAGCGTGTTTCAAACTGGGAGAAGCGCTCCTTCATCCATTCCGCGAGCAGCCGCATCCCTTCGCGTTCGGAAGGAATGTGACCGAGAATCATCAGCGATTTCCGGAATCCGAGCTGAGCCGCATCGCGCGCATATTCTCCGAGCTGCCATTCGCATGCCTCCCCGGTCAGAACCAGATCAATATCCGGATTGCGCAGTTCGTCGAACACCCCGCCCGGCGTTCCAAAGCAGAGCGAGAGATTCGTGCAGGGCTGATCGACGGCTCCGCACAAACGGATATTCTGTGCATTCCCTTTTACCCGAAACTGTCTTGCCAGCTCCCGCGGCGTCATTGCCTCCTTCAGGCGGAAGCGGTTGACCGCCGGACGGGGGCCTTTGATCCATTCCCCTTCCAGTCCGAAGAAACGGATCTGCCCTTCACAGATCATGTCCTTGTACTTGACATGGGGGTGATCGTGATACCGCCAGATCGCCAGGCCCGATGCGGAAAGAAGATCCGCTTTTGCCTGCGTGACCGGATCATCCGGAATCCGGCGGTCGTAATGATCGTAGAAGGTCGGTTCGTGAACGATCAGAAACTCTGCACCCCACACGCTGACTTCGCGGATGATCTCCGGCGTGGCGAACATGGAAACCGCCACTTTGGTCAGTTCGGTTTCCGGATTGCCCGTTTTCAGTGTGTCGCAGGATTTGGAGTAGTCGTGAGGACCCCCATCCCGGCACCAGAGAAACAGCTCATTCATCAGTTCCTGAATGTTCATGCGAAACACCCTCCTTTTTTTCTAGTTCAAATCCAGCGGGAACGAGACCTCCGCCAGAGTTTTTGCTCCGAACAGCAGCATGACGATCCGGTCAAATCCGAGCGCACAGCCCGACGACGCAGGGATTCCCGCCCGGATCGCCTCCAGAAATTCCGTCGCTTCCGGATACGCCGGAAGACCGCTCTCCACCCGCTTCCGGTTGCAGCGCAGAAACCGTCTTTCCTGTTCCTCCGGATCCGTCAGCTCTCCGTACGCATTGGCGATTTCGACTCCGTGAATATAGATCTCCCACCGTTCCGCCAGTGTCGGATCCTCCGCCTTCGGACGGGCGAACGCCCCGAACCGGATCGGATAGTCGATCAGAACACAGGGGACGTCTTTCGGCAGTTTCGGCTCAACCTGTTCCACAAGAACGGTTTCAAATCGAGCCTCCTCCTCCGTACAGCGGTCGGCATCCTCGTTTGCGAACGCCCGGAACGCATCGCGGACGGAGAAAATCTGCCATTCCCCCGAAACGTCGCAGACCTCCCGCGGGACCCGCAGTTTCTCCGCCAGAAAGCGGATCATCTCTTTCGTGAAATCCAGCATCTCCCGGTAATCCGCTCCTGCCATGTACCACTCCAGCATCGTGAATTCCTGTCGATGCAGACGACCGTTTTCTCCGGCCCGGAAGCAGGGGCCCAGTTCATAAATCCGTTTCATTCCCGCCGCCAGGAGCCGTTTCATCTCCAGCTCCGGCGAGGAGCGCAGAAACAGCCCGCTTTCCAGACGCGGCGCCTCAATATACTCCTCCGCCGCAGGAGCGCGGATTGCCACCGGCGTCTCCACTTCCACGAATTCCCTCTTCCGGAAAAACTCCCGGACAAGGGAAAGGGCATTCGAGCGGAACTCGAATGCCCTGATGCGGTTCGACAGGTCTGCCAGAGAATCAGGCTTTGTTGACGCGTTCGGCATATTCGCCTGTACGGGTGTCGATTTTAATGGTGTCCCCGGTGTTGATGAACAGCGGGACCATCAGTTCATAGCCGTTCTCAATCTTGGCGGGTTTCATCACATTGGACGAAGCCGTATCCCCGCGCGCACCCGGTTCCGTTTCGGAAACCACGGCGATGTACCAGGTCGGCAGCGTGATGTCGATCGGTGTTCCGTTGAAGAACACGGCGGAGCAGAGCGCATCTTCCACGAGGAATTTGCTTTTGTTTCCGAGTTTTTCCCCGGGGATGCGGATCTCTTCATAGGTTTCGGAATCGCTGAAGACGAAGTTGTCCCCTTCCTGATAGATGTAGTGCATTTCGCGCTCTTCCAGGTCCGGTTTTCCGACTTTGTCCACCGGGCGGAAGGTCCGGTCCATTCCAGCGCCCGTCACCAGATTCTTGAGTTTGCAGCGATAGAGAGCTGTTCCTTTTCCCGGCTTGCAGAAGTCGAAGTCCGTAATGACCCACGGCATGCCGTCGATTTCGATTTTGAGTCCTTTTTTCAGATCAGATGCGCTGTACATGGTTACCTCTTTGATTGAGTTGAATACGATTTTCAAGCCTTATAATATAGCACTGCGCATGAGAAAAAGCAAGCGGACTCTTTTCTTTAATCCCGGCTTCCGGTGTCGGTTTTTCCTGTTTCGTTTTCTTCCATCCGCGGCTGTTCCGGGAGGATCCGGGAGAAGGCGATCAGCATGGCTCCGCGGATGATCAGGATCAGTCCGGCGATCCACAGCACTCCGGCCAGACTGGTCAGCGGCCAGACCAGGAAAAGAAATCCGATGAAAAGCCCCACGAAACTGGAAATTGTCGGCAGGACCTTGTATTTTCCTTCCACCGGCATCTGCGCGGTGTTCCAGATTCCCGCCGCACCTCCGGCTATGAACCAGATCGCGATAAACCATGCGATCACAAACACCACCTGGAAC
>DDJH01000258.1:27924-28745 GCA_002338895.1 Lentisphaeria bacterium UBA1829
AAGAAGGAACCTCCGAGCAGCATCAGCAGTCCATAGACGATCCAGAAAAAACGCTGCCCGGCATACACCGCTCCGCTGAGAATTGCCCAGACTCCCACTGCGGCAAACACCCATCCGAGCAGGATGGAAAGCAGTTCCAGCGTAATGAGCGGATTAAGCGCCATCAGAAGTCCGAGAAGCCCCACCAGGATTCCGCGCCAGAGAAATGCGCGCCGGGAAATGNNAATCCCCGCGAAAAAAGCCGATGCCGAAAAATAAGGATTCATATCAACGTTCCTCCCCTCTTTGTTTCTTATTGAATGTCAGTAGACGGTTGTTTTGGGCGATGCTCCGGAATAGTCGCCCAGCCACTGCAGTTCGATGTCGCGTTCGACATTGAGTTCGGAAAGGATATCGTTCCGGCTGATGACTCCGGCGATGTTTTTTCCGTCGATGATCGGNNGGCTGATGTTGTGGCGGACCATCACATTCATCACATATTCCACATCGTCGCAGACATTGGCGACAATCATCCTGCGAGTCATGAAATCGTCCACCGTGTCCTTGTCCGGATCGGAATGCTCCATGCACAGCGATTTGATGATATCGACCTTTGTGAGAATTCCGAGGAATTCGGGCGGATTCTTCTCCTTTGCGCGGACCATCAGATAATCGGTTCCGACCCCGATCATCTTTTTTGCCGCCGTGCGGAGCGATGCTCCCGATTCAATCGTGTACAGGCGCTGAGTTTCCTTTTTTTCTGCAAGAACTTTCTGTAATTTCATGATAAACCTCCTGCCGGATTGTTTTTCTGTAAAAAAATGTAACGCGCAATCCGGGAA
>DDJH01000067.1:0-852 GCA_002338895.1 Lentisphaeria bacterium UBA1829
TTGATGTCGATGACGGGCTCCAGGAGATCCGGATCCACGGCACCATATCCATCCCCGTCCCGCCCCCGGTGTCCGCGCCAGTCGATCAGGAACGGGGTATCGGCGACGGTCCGGAACAGTTTCTTCATCTCAACAAGACCGGGAATCAGATCCAGCTGACAGAAGCGGAGCCAGTCATAATTCATCTGCCAGTATTTTTCCACCATCTGCCGGCGGAAACCGTGCGATCCGGCTCCGGGAAGGATCTCCGGGCTCAGATGGGGCGGCATAACCTCATCCCAGGAGCGGAAACTCTTTTTCCAGACGGAACAGGCGTTCTCCAGAGTCCCGTACTTTTTCTTTGCAAACTCCCGGAACCCCCGGAGAACCCGTTCATGCGACGGAGTATATCCGAGTTCATTATAAATCTCTGTCGCCATGATCGGGAGTCCTTTCAGATAGCGGTAGCGATTTTTCCAGGCGTTGAAATGGAATTTCCGGCCGATTTCCGTATTGTGATCGTAGCTGTAGAAATGGCTGCTGCTCGTCAGGAACCCCTTCAGCTGCGGGAACTCTCTGACGAAGTATTTTTCCGGACGATACCGGTAGGCCGCATTCCCGGTATCGTGCTCCACAATCAGGCCGTTGCGCGAGAGCTCCCGGAACATGCTGACACTGGATGCGGGATCCGGAAACGAAATATCCAGCTGCTTTCCGATTTTCCGAGGTGTGAGCGAGAGCCCCCAATCCAGAGTCACCATGGAATAATTCAGGAGCCGGGCCAGCCAGATAGTCTCCGGAACATACTGTCCGCCGCCGAATGTGGAATTTCCCGTATAGAAATGAGGTTTTTCATTTCTGGTCAGCACCCCG
>DDJH01000067.1:891-1369 GCA_002338895.1 Lentisphaeria bacterium UBA1829
CCCAGCCGTATTCGAAGGACGGTTTTTCGACCGGCGGAAGATCGGATGAAGAGGGCGCCTCATGGAAGATCAGCCACTCCTCTTTCCGGGAAGGAGTCTGTGTTGCCGCGACAGGAGTTTTTGTACCGGAAGTCCGGACGCTCAGCGAAACCTCATCCAGAAAGGCATCCCCCTGCCCCCACATCTGGAACTGGAGTTCGAGAATCGGGGTCCGCTTCAAATATGGCTGCGGCATCGCGAACTCTTTCCGGAAATCCGACCACTGCGCCGTTTCGGGAATCAGGAAGGAGACGGAAAGCTCCTTTCCGAGTTCGTTTTTCATTGCCTTCCGGTCCTCCGGATTGCGGAATCGGATATGAACCATCATTCCTTTCCCTTTATGCCGAAAGGAAAGAATCACCTGAGCCTTTTCCGCATTGTTCCAGGGAGGTGGCAGAGTCTGACAGAAGATCTGAGCACCGCCTTTGGGTCCGTTCTT
>DDJH01000067.1:1394-25562 GCA_002338895.1 Lentisphaeria bacterium UBA1829
GCCAAACGCGCCGCCATAGCGCCAGGAGTCCATATTGTCTTCAAAGCCGGGGTTTGGACACAGATTCTTTTCCGCGGCAGAGAGGGATAAAAGCCCCAGAAACGGAAGAAGAAAAATACACGGTTTCATTGTTTACAATTCCTATTTTTAATTTTTCAGAATGACTGTACTCTTTTTCAGTAAAACCAGGCGCGGCCAGTGCTGGATCGGGTGTTTTCGGATGTCGAACTGACGGATCCGTCCGACCAGAGCAGATTGACCATGCTTCCGGAGAGCTCGCAGAAGGTGTGTTTCATTGCTGCGACATCTCCTCGCGGAGTTGCGCCTCCATGTCGGAAGCAGAGATTGAGCTGATTTCCATTGGGATACCAGTCGGTCTGCCCCAGTCCGCTTGCGGAACACGCATCCGCCATATAAATTTTCCGTCCCGGCACCTTTCCGGAGCGCTCATAGATTCCATAAAGATTGGTCGGCCAGGTCGTGGATTTGATTTGCCGGGGGATGAAACTGGCATTGACCGCATAATTTCTATTGTCATCTCCCACTTTTGTCACGGGGCACTTCATGATGCTGTTTGCGGGGAAAACATAGATTCCCTCTCCGTTTTTCGTATACTTCAGCTTCAGATAATCGGCAATTCTCCGCAGGACAATGCGGGAATCATTGATCGAGGTGCTTGGGGAATATTCCCCCATCGGGTAGTATCCGAAATCTCCCTCATACACCATTACGGCACTTCCGAGCTGCTTCAGGTTTGCTGTGCAGGCGATGGAATGGGCTTTCATACGCGCGGCATTCAGAGCGGGAAGAAGAAGAGCCGCCAGAATGGCGATAATCGAAATTACAACAAGAAGTTCTATCATCGTAAATATCTTTTTTTTGTTATTCCTTATATTTGGCATTCCATTTCTCCTTTGATTTGACTTTTCATAATTATAGTGTAAAGTTTCAGAAAAAACAATATTCAATTTGATGTTAAAACACACAATTTGCGGGATTCCTCCGCAGAAAAGGACTGTTCTTGGAAACACTGGTTTACACAAATCTTCCGTATCAGAGACAGCAGCTTTCCCTCCCGATTTATCCGAGCGGAATCGGTCACTACACGCTGAAAAAAGGGTGGACGGCCGATGAGAGCCGGGAACTTTCGGATCAGGTATCCATTTTGTGGTTTGAACAGGGAGAGATGGAAGTGACATATTATGGACAGAAGCATCTTCTCACGGCCAATGACGTCCAGATCATTCTGCCGGAAGAGCAGCGCTGCCGGACCGTTGTCAGCGACTTCTGCGAATACCGCTGGCTGACCTTCCGCGGACAGAATGCGGCCGGTCATGTTCTCTCCTACGGGTACGACCGGATTATCCGGAATGCGGGTCCATGTCCGGTGGAACTGTTTCAGAAGATTTCCAGGAATCTCAGCGACAACGATCCGTTTATTCAGCGGATGATCGTCTCCTGGATCGACCAGATTCTTGCGTTTGCGGGAGGACGGCACGATCCCCGGATTCATTCCGGACTCTATGCGAAACGGGCCAAGGAGATCATTGAAACCCAGTACAACAACTCTGAAATCAATATCAATACGATCAGCGATATGCTGGGCTGTGACCGAAGCAGCTNNGTTCAAGCAGGAAATGAACCGTTGTCCCGGCGAGTACCTGATGTCCATCCGGATCGTGAATGCTGGGACCCTTCTGCGTGGAAGCGACATCCCGGTCACCGAAGTTGCCAAACGCTGCGGGATCCCCAATCTGAACAATTTCTGCCGCTTCTTCAAACGGATCAGCGGTATGACACCTCTGGAATTCCGCAGAAAAAAAGGAGTGGACTGATCTCTATCGGGATTCAGTTCCGTTTCAAACGATTTTCGGAATGCCAAATCCGATCCGGAATAGATCCGGCGCAGAAAACGATCGTTCCCCGGATCAAGCAGATCCTCGGGAAAAAGTCGGGAAAAATAAATTTTCCATTCCGAAAATATTTTTTTTCTGCAAGGCACTTGACATTTCGGACAAAATGGATTATAATTAACCACGAAAAGTGAAAATATTTACAGTTTCAAGCACAAAAAAAATCAACAACGAGATGAATCAGAAACTGACCATTCGAGACATTGCGGCCGCTTGCGGTGTCACCATTGCAACCGTGTCCCGAGTCATCAACAACAAACCGGGAGTTCGGAAGGAGATCCGGAGACATGTTCAGCGATATGTTGAGCAGATCGGCTGGAACTGTTCCAGTCTGAAAACCCGTATTCCGAGAAGCGCCGGTTCGAAAACGGTTCTGATCCTCTGCGGACTCAATGTTCTGAACGGCGGAGGACGCTTCTCCATGCAGGAAGCGCTGCAAATTCTGATCGACCGCCTGGAACGGGAGGGAATTCTTCCCTTTGTCGTTTTCGGAAGAACATTGCAGATGCTGGAAGAATGCCGGAAACTGAAACCGCATGCGGTGCTTCTGTTTCAGAAGAATCCCTGGCTGGAAGAACCGATTCGCCGTCTGCGGAAAGCGGGGATCCGGGTTGCGGTGGCGTATGGAGACGCGTATGCGGGGAGCTGCCCTCAGGTGCATTCGGACTATGAAGCGGCGACAAAGAGCGCAGTTCGCCGATTCCGCGCGCTGGGATGCCGGAAAATCGGACTGTTCGCCGGAAACGGAATGTTCACCCATCCGAAAACCCCGGATGACATTGCGCAATACTGGGTCCAGAGTATTGCAACGACCCTTAAACGGACGATTCCGGAATTCTCGCTGGAGCGGAATGTGGTCAGCGATCAGTTCGGAGCGGCGGAGGATCTGCGGAAAACGTTGCGAAGCGGCGAATTCGACGCATGGATCTGCTGCGAGTACACCATGCTGCAGCGTTTCTGCAGGGAAGCGGAAGAGATGGGGATCCACGTGCCGGAGGATTTGCCGGTGATTGCGTTCTGTTCGGAAAATGCGGGGGCGGAGGCGCCGCTGCGTGTGGATCATTTTGTCTCACAGGTGGAGTTGATTGCGGATTGCATGTTCCGCTGGGTGATGAAGGAATCCAATCCGGAACCGGAAGAGATCGCAATCCCCTATCTCTGCCAGAAAGGAGTTGCTTCAACGATGCGGAAAAAAGAAACCAATGAGAAACCAAAGGAGATGAAATGAGAAAGAGAAAGGATCATCACTTTACCTTGATCGAACTTCTTGTTGTAATTGCAGTGATTGCCATTCTTGCGGGGCTTCTTCTTCCCGCACTGAATCAGGCTCGGGCAAAAGGACGGGATATTCGCTGTGTATCGAATTTGAAACAGATCGGGACCGGAATTCGTCTGTATCTGGACAGCAGTTCGGAATTCATGCCGAGATCCAGCATCAATACCACCTCCTCCGGAATCAAATGGGATGATCTGATTTTCTATACGCTTTATCCGAACCGGAAGCTGGCGGATCTGATGGTTTTCCCGACATCGGGTTATGCAAATCCGATGAATCCGCAGGGCCCGTTCGACTGTCCATCCTCCGGCCCTGCCGCGCCGAAATTCCTGCGCAATGACTACGGGATGAATTCTCAAATGGACCGTGTTGCGACGAAAGGAATCCGCAAACCCTCTCAGCGGGCGATTGTCATGGACATGGTGAAGCATGGAAGCAACTTTCCGACACCGGCCCTGACCGGAACAACCGCAACCGACTGGGATGGTCTCTTTACAACAGAATTTGAGGTGAAGCGTCATCTCTCATCCAAAGGCATCAATGTGCTGTTTTTTGATGGTCATGCGGAGACAAAACGGCACTCTGCAATTCCCAGAAGTCTCGGCAGTACAACTCCGGAACAGTATTTCTGGGGAGGCGGAAGCGACGGGAAAGACGGAGGACTTTGAATATGAAATCCATTCTTGCACTTCTTTTGTCGGCAGGCGCCCTCGGAGTCTGTGCTCTCCCGGCACCGTTCCAGATGGGAAAAAACGGCGTAATCCGGATTGGACAGCACTCCACACTCACCATCATCCATTATGGGGAAAACTGGAAGAATCTCACCCGGCAGGGGAAAGCCGTCCGGGACGGCAAACTGGAGAAAGTAGAAAACACATCCCTGCGAATGAAAGGAAGTTTCCCGGTTTTTCAAGGCACTTTTCAGCTGGAGGAAACAATGAGTTCCATCGGGGAAGACACGGTCCGCCTCCACTGTCTTCTGGAGTCCGGGGCCCCCATTCCGACCCGGCAGCTGGCTCTGCTCATTTCGATGGATCCTCAGCTGGCACAGAGGCGTCCTCTGAAACGGAACGGCAAGCCGTTCGGCTTCCGGGAGGTTCTGGACGAGAAACGCTGGAATCTCTCTCTTTCCAAAACGAAGAGTCTTGAAATTCCACTGGAAAACGGCACTCTGGTTCTGGAAGGGAATCTTTCCGGGAACATGGTGGACGGACGCATGTACCACTCGCCGAAATGGGAGATCCGGCTCGCGTTCACGCCGGAAAAAGGAGACATTCAGAAAGCGGAACTGGACTTGAATCTGCGCTGGATTCCGTTGAAAAGCGAAATGCTGGATCTCCGAAAGGTGATGAACATGGGATTCAGCGATCCCGTTGCGGGCGACGGAAAAGGGGGCTGGAGCGATCAGGGGCCGGACAACGATATGAGTTCCCTGAAGCCCGGCATTCTGAATTTCAGCGGACTGAAATTTGATGTGGTCGATCCGGCCTCGAACGGGGGACGGTCCTGTCTTGCGATGAAAAGCAGCCGGATGCGCGGGATGCCGCAAACGGTGACCGTCGAGTTTGAAAAGCCGTCGCGCGGGAAATATCTGTATGTTCTTCATGCGCTCTCGTTTCCGGGGAAGAAGGGCAGTGAGATCGGCGAGATCGCCTGCAAGCTGGACAGCATTGAGGCGGTGGAGAAGCAGACTCTGACGTTTCCGGTTGTCAGCGGGGTTCATGTGGGGGATTTCTGGATGCCCCGCGACCGGGAGAAAGGGCTTGTCGCATGGCGCGGGAACAATGTCAGCGCGCCGGTCGGACTTTATGCCACCTGCTACGAGCTGACGGGGGAACCGGTTCGGCGGATCACCTTCACCTCGCGCGCCAATGCGAACTGGCTGATCGTCGGAGCGACTCTTGCCGACTGGAAAATCGACAAGGCTCCTGCGGAACCGGTCACGATCCGGGCGGGGAAAGAGTGGCTTCCGATCCGCAATCCGGGACGGGTCGAACCGGGAAGCGCCATCGACTTCTCCCGTTTTCTGGATGCACCCGCTGGAAAATACGGACATCTTGTCAGAAAGGGGAACCATTTTGAATTTGAGAAACGCCCGGGAGTTCCGTTCCGCTTCTACGGCTCGAACATCGTCTACTGGATCCATTATCAGCCGAAGGATGTTGTGGACCGGATGGCGGAACACTACGCGGCAACCGGATACAATATTCTGCGCCTGCATCTGTTTGACATTCCCCAGTCCGTCCTCACGGAAAACGGGGAAGTGAAAATCCGTCCCGACTTCATGGACAAGCTGGATTATCTCGTTGCGGCGTTCAAGAAGAAGGGGATCTACATCACGCTGGATCTGTTCGGCACGCGGAAGATCCGGAAAGGGGAGCTTGCGGATTTCCCGGATCAGGAGTTCTCGCATCGGGAGTTCAAGAGTCTGATGTATGTCAGCGAAAGCGCGCTGCGGAATTATGAATCGTATGTGGCCGGGCTGATGAACCATGTAAATCCCTATACTGGATCGGCATGGAAGGACGAACCGGCGATTGCGACGGTCTGTCTGGTCAACGAGGGAACGATTTTCAACAGTGCGTTCCGGGGAAAACTTCTTCCGCTCTGGCAGAAGAAATTTGAATTGTGGCAGAAGGAGCGGGGTCTGAATTTGCAAAACCGCTCCGAGGAACACTTCCGCCGCGAGTTTCTGATGGATCTGCACCGGAAGACATACGGTCATCTGAAACGCTTCTGCAAGGAGACAATCGGGATGAAGGCGCCTCTGACGGATCAGAATTTCTGGACCAGCATTCCGCTTGCCGTTCTGCGGGAGCAGTTCGACTATGTGGACAACCATTTTTACTGGGCGCATCCGGTGTTTCCGAACGGGAAGTTCAACTCGCTTCCGTCGGTGGTGATGAATGAAAGTGCGATCGGCCGTTATGCCGGCGGGGTCTCCTCCGTGTTCATCTCGCGGGTGCTCGGCAGACCGTTCACGATCACGGAATGGGATTATGCGAATCCGAACTGCTACAATGTGGAAGGGGCGTTTCTGACGGGGGCGTATGCGGCGCTTCAGGACTGGAGCGGGCTCTGCCGGTTCAACTATGCCCAGGATGTCCGTCAGATCCGGAAAGCGGAAATGCCGCTGATGTGGTTTTTCCCGAGTGTGAACGATCCGCTGCGTCTGCTTTCGGAACGGGCGGGATTTCTGTTTTTTGTCCGTCGGGATGTCCGGCCGTCGGAGGTGGTCTATCCCTTTGCGATTCCGGCGGAGAGCTGGAAGGATCCGCGCAGTCCGGAGGACTTTCCCGTTCTGCCGGCCCGGCTCGGATTGATCGGGAAAGTCGGTGCCATGACGCTCCCCGCCGACGGGAAGGCCTCCTATCCCCCCGGGACGCGCGCCGTGCTCGGACTTGAAAAATCCGTTCGGACCGAATTTCCGTATTTCACCTGCGGCGTTCCGCAGGAGGATCTGAAGAGGATGACGAAAGCGGGCGCGATTCCTTCCGGATGTTATGAACCGGAAAAGGATGTGTTCACCAGTTCCACCGGCGAACTGAAGTTGAAACGGCAGGAGAATCAGTTTCTGGTTTCGACGCCGTTCAGCGAAGGATTGGTTCTGAAGGAGAATCAGAGTTTGAGCGGAGCGTTTGCGTCGGTGTCGAACCGCCTGTGTTTCGGAGCGTTTCTGGTGGCATCCATCGACCGTTCTCCGCTTGCGGAGAGCCGCCGGATCCTGATTCTGCATCTGACCGACACGAAGAACAGCGGAATGCGTTTTTCGGGTCCCGACATGAACACCTGCGAAGATCACGGAACGCTGCCTCTTCTGGTCCGCCGCGGAGAAGCGGATCTGACTTTGAAACGTCCGCTTTCCGGCTTCCGCTGCTATGCGCTGAATCTGGACGGCTCGCGGTTTGCGGAAGTTCCGCTGAGCATACAAAACGGCAGGACCCGTCTCACGCTGCGGACCGCCTGTCGCGGGAATGTCATCGCAGCCTATGAACTGATTCAAACAGAGAAAGGAGATCATCCACAATGAAACAGCTTCTGAACCTTTTTTTCCTGCTTGGACTCTGCGGAGTGTGCAATGCACAGCTTCCGCCGGAGCTCTCCGCTCCGGATCAGTGGAAACTGGATCGTGGCGTGTTTCACCGGAAGACGGACGGCAAAGACCGGATCGTTCTGGATGTGAAACCGTCGGAGAAAGCGGGCCGCCACTATGCGGAAATTCCGCTGGATCTTTCCGCCCATGCCGGCAAGTACACGACCTTTTCCATCCGGATCCGGAGTCAGGGCTGGAAACAGAATAAAAGCGAGCGTGGCCGCCGCGGGATCCGGTTCATGGTGAACTACCGCCATCCGGAAACCGGGAAGAGCGTCTGGCATCACTCCTGGGATACCTGGGACACGGTCGACTGGGAAAAGTACTCCGGGCAGAAACCGGATGAGTGGAAGGAAATCAGTTTTTTCTCCCGTCTGGATCCCGGCATCCGCGAAGCGCGTCTGTTTCTCGGGACGGAGAACAATTCGGGGAAAGCGGAATTTGATCTTTCCACATTCCGTGCCCGCCAGGTTTTCCGGGAGGACTCCTCGAACTGGATCTGCGAATACTCGGATCGTGTTCGGAACACGCCGGTTCTGCGCGGGGTGAACAGCTCACCCCGTCCGCTCAAGGAAGATGACCTCCGGACCCTTCACGCATGGGGAGCCAATGCGATCCGCTACTGGTTTTCGGCCTATGCGTGGGAGTTTAACGGGAAAGATTTATCGGAGCTGGAACGGCGGATCGAGAAACGTCTGGAAAATCTGGACAGGATCGCGCCGCTTGCGGAACGATACGGGATCCGACTGATTCTCTGCTACGGTCTTCCTCCCGGCGGACGGCGGTCCGATGCGACGCTGGAAATGCAGCACAAACCGGCCCTTGCGGATTTTTATGTCCGGATGTGGGAGAAGATCGCCCGGCACTGCAAGGGCAAACGCGCCGTCTGGGCATACGATCTGATCAACGAACCGCAGCAGACAACCGAACTTCCGATCGACTACCGGACACTTCAGAAACGGGCGGCCGAGGCGATCCGCCGGATCGATCCGGAAACTCCGGTGATTGTCGAAGCCAACCTTCTGGCCTCTCCGGAGATGTTCCGCTTTCTGGAACCTCTGAAAATCCGGAATGTGATCTACCAGGCGCACATGTACGTTCCGGCGGACTACACCCATGCGACGATCGGCCCGTATCCGGGAGTCCTGCGCGGAAAACTCTGGAACAAGGAGGCTCTCCGGGAGGTTCTGAAGCCGGTTCTGGACTTTCAGAAACGCCACAAGGCCCGGATCTACATCGGCGAATTTTCTGTCCGGGCGCGGGCAGTCGGGGCCGACCGGTACCTTCGGGACTGCATCGACCTCTTTGAAGAGAACGGCTGGGACTGGACCTATCACTCCTTCCGGGAAGCCGCCACCTGGGATGTCGAAAAAGAGTGGAACGGGAAAACCCATGTTCCCTCCGCGGACAATCCCCGGAAGCGGGTTCTTCTGGAAGCGCTGAAACGGAACACCTCCCGCTGAGCGGGAGGAAAGGAGAATTCGGCTTTCTCCTTTTCAGCACCGAACCGCACGCCGTCCGAAGGAATAAGACGGGAGGCCTTATTCCTTCAGGAAGCGACGGAACTGTTCCAGAGTTTCGGGAGAGGTAAGCTCGTCGATGGAGAGGAATTTCATCCAGTCCAGGAACTCGCGGCTGAAGCTGCGGGGAGCGGGCAGGATCTCGGGTTCGCGGAACCGTTCGTCGCGGAAATAGATCGGCGAAGCGGCGGAGCGGATGCGGTCCGGCGTCCCCTTTTCCCGGAGTTCCGCCAGATACCACGAGATCTCGCGTTCCACGAATTCAAACTCAAAGCACCGCGTCCCTTCCGCGGGTATCCGTCCGGAGAAGGAGCGGACGGCGCAGCCGTTCCGGATCAGTTTCAGATTGATCTCTTTTCCGGGACGGTCGTAGACGGTCAGCCGTCCACGGCGGAGCGTTCCATCCGGGCGGAGGATGTCGCCGGAGGAAGCGCCGTCGATCTCCATCAGGACCACGGCGCCGTCCCAGCTGACGACCGTTCTTCGTTCGCGGAGTCCCTTCAGCAGCTCCGTTTCCGTCAGGGCACCCATCCGGACGAATGTTGCGCCCCGCTCGTCACCGGGAGTCCGGCCGACGTCGAACGCGGCGTCGCTCGTTGCAGTGCATCCGATCCGATACCCCAGATTCAGCAGCATGTACCAGAACTCCGAAGCGCCGGGTGTATTGTCGTTGTAGAACAGATCCAGACACGGCATCATTTCCGGAGCGCAGAGCAGCCAGAGGAACACCTCTTTTCCGGTCATCCAGGAATAGGGACGTCCGTTCTCCTCCCGGATGATGTCGTTGTAGAGCGGATGAACCGGAATGGCGACTCCGCCTTCCGCATCGATATAACGGCGTGCGAGTTCAAAATTGGTCACGCACTCCGTATCGGTAAATATGGTGATCGGCGCCACGCCGAGATTTCCGACGTGTCCGCGCCAGTTTTTCGGGAACTCCGTATTGAGACGCAGCAGGNNTCCGACAACCTCTCCGCCAGACGCTTGTAATCGGTAACGTCCCCGTCATTGGCGAAGCGGGACGAGCACCAGAGCCAGTCGTAATGCTCCGCCCTGGCCGCGAACGCGAACAGCGGCAGATTTCCGAAATAGATATTCTCCCCGTGGATCAGATGCGCATGGAAATCCCCCTTGAACCATCCCATCTCCCTCAGTTCCGGATAATACGGTTCGACGCGTACCTCGGGCGTTCCCGCCGCGGAAAACGCATACTCCCCTTTCGTCCAGAACGAGGTGGATTTTTCATGCCACATGGGTCTGGAGATCTCCGCCCCGCCGAACGGGGTCCCGGCCAGATCGAACCAGCGGACCGGTTTTCCGGAATCGGTGATCTTAAGTGTGGCAAACCTGCCGCAGTCCCCCCGGACCAGATGCCGATCCGGGTCGACCTCCATCCGGATCTCGACCCCGGAAGCGGGAGCGCGCAGATTCGGGACAAACGCATCCGCCCTCCCCTCCGCAACGGCTTTCAGCGCATAGATTCCCGGCGCGGGAACCGTCAGGGAGAACCTCCCCTGCGGATCCGTTTCCGTCAGCTCTCCGGTATCGGTCATCACCACGCTTCCCGGAGGAGCCGAACCTGCGATCACGGCGGGGGAGAGCTCGAACGGGAAAAGAAAATCTGTTTCTTCGCCGATTCCTTCCAGCTCCATGCGATCCGGATAGATCCGGACGATGGAGGCGGTCGGGACGGCCGAATTGCAGATGGCGCGCACGGTCTTGTGCAGCACGCCGTTCCGGAGGGCGATTCCGCCGGGATGATAATGCCCGGCGAACCAGGCGCGGACATGATCGAAGGAGTCGAGCAGCTTCAGCAGCTCCTGATGGTTCCACATTCGGGCGTTCTCTCCGCTTGCCTCGAGCAGGAGAGGAACATGGCAGAGAATGACGACCAGTTCTCCGGCATCGCGGCTCTCTTCGAGTTTTCGCTTGAGATCGTTCATGGAGGCGGGGGAGAGCATTCCATCCCACTCCCGCAGTTCGAGCCACGGGTGCTCGGCGCGGAACTCGGCGGCCATTCTTCTGCGTTCGGATCCGGGCGGGGAGAAGCGGCTGACGTCGAGTCCGTTCAGCACCAGGAAGCGCACCTTTCCGACGGCGAAGTCGTAAAAGAGACTGTTGAGTCCGAAAAGATCCATCAGCTCGCTTTCGGAATACTGCACGAAATCGTGATTGCCGACGACATAGCGGACAGGACAAGCTGTCTCGCGGAAATTTTTCATCATCAGCGGAATCTCCTCCCGGGAGAACCCGTCTCCGAGATCGCCGAGACTGACGATGAAATCCAGATCTTCGATCCGGTTCAACTTGTGAATGGTCTCCCGATGCAGCGCATGTCCATACTGATAATTCCGCTCTCCGCAGGGTTCCCGGTCCGCGTACTGCGGATCGCCGATCAATGCGAAGGAAACAAGAGCTTTTTCCATTGTATCTCCTTAGAACTCAAGTTCCAGATTTCGAATCAGCAGCCCGGAGGCAGGACTTCCGATCAGCTGCAGATAGAGATCCCGAGCATCATTCAGCGCTTCCCGTTCCGATTGTTTTCCTGCGAGAGGGATTCGGACTTTCTCCCAGTTCCGGGAAGGCTTTGCATTCCGGATGATTGCATATTTTCCTTTTCCGATTCGGAATTGAACTCCGCGGGATTCCTGTCCGGCATTTCCCCAGAGATCTTTTCCGAGTTTCCATTCAAATTTCAGGAACGGATCTGCGGCGTTCCGGAATCCGGGCAGCTCACCGAGTTTCTTTTTTCCGCTGATGCGGATTCCGCACCAGCCGTTCGTATTCTGGGAGACCCGCCCTTCGATCACGCCGTCTTTCAAAGCGGCGTCCAGGCCGTTCCATCCGTGGATACTGCGGATTCCGCCGCCGAACGGGACGGTTGTTCCCTCCTCCTCCGCCCGTTCCACAGTGATTGCGATCACGATCGGGATGGTTTTTCCGGAGTGGGAGCGGATTGAAATGGAGAGGATTTCATCATCGGGATCGGGATTTTCCCAGCGCCAGCAGTGGAATCCCCGTCCGGAACTGTTTTTCCATGCGAGGCGGACCTCCGGAGCGACCCGCTTGTCGGAGAAGAACCAGTCGGAAATATTCTTTTTCCCGATGACGGGCAGTTCCACGGTTTTTCCCGATTTGCAGTGCAGGAGATAGCTCATGACCTTTTCGTCGGGCACGGTCCATGCGGAGGTATGGAAGAAGTAGATCGCGCGGACTTTTTCATGCACGTCGATTCCCTGGATCTCCTTTGCGCCGAAACCGGCTTTGGCCGAGGAGGAGTCCATGACGATGCAGGTTCGTTCATCATTCATATCCCAGCGGATGATGTCGCAGGGGACGTTCAGGAAATTCTGGATGCCGAACGGAACGCCGAGCAGACTGGTGGAAGCGCCCTGATCGCTCCATCCTCCGGTTCCGTCACCGGCGGCCCGGTCGATGAAGTGGCGGTTTGCGACCTTCCGCAGATCGAGAGTCTTCATTGCGGATGCGCGAACGGAATAGCCGTTGATGGAATCCTTTTTCCGTTCCGGTTTCGGGAGCCCGGCGAAGAGACGGCGCATTTCGGCTTCCCGGCAGACCTTCATTCCGGGATATTGTTTCTCCACGACCTCCGGAGCCCCGGAGACGAGGGCCAGAGTGGAGAGAGCGGGCAGAGCGAGAACCACGGAACCGTCCTTCCGCAGCTCGAGCGCTTTTCCGTCGAATGGAGAGACCACGCGCGTTCCGGCCTTCCAGTCGCGATGGGCCACGCGGAGGAGTTTCGGATAGCGGTCATGGTTCAGGAGCATGATTCCGGTCATGCCGTTCCGTCGTGCAGTGACCGCTTCGATATTGGAGGCCAGTTCCGCGCTCCCCTCCGTCCGGACTTCGCACTCGGGTCGGATTCCGAGCTCGGCGAAGATTCCGCCCAGCACGGAAGCCAGCGAGTAGTCCTGCAGATTGGCGCCGATGAAGTAGATGTACCCTTTTCCGAGTTTTTTCCGATACATGACATTGCCGATTTTCTCCCAGTTTTCGGCGCCGGAAACGGAGCAGTGATTGTATCCGCGGAGGGTTCCGGGGATCTCCGGGAGACGAGGGCCTTCCCAGCGGATGGCGGACGAATCGGGTTTGCCGGTTTTGAAATCAAAGATCTGAGTTTTATTCCGGTGACCGTATTCGCTGTCGGAGAGGGTGTCCAGCAGGGCGATAAAGGTTCCGCCGCGGCGCACCCAGTCGAGGAGAATCGGATTGGTGGAGTCGTAGGTGTTCTTGACACCGGGGGCGAGGATGACGCGATAGCGGTCCGCGCGTTTCTGTTCGAGCTGTTCTTCGAGGATGGCATCCCATGGGAAGTGGGAAAAGGTGAGAGCGCCCGCGACGGAATTCATATAGGAAGAGGAGAGATTTCCGGTCACCCCGGAGAACCGTTCGGTCGGATAGGAGACCAGGACCGCGACAGGCCGTTCCACGTTCCGGTTCCGCGGGACGAAGATCTCTTCGACGCTTGCGATCTCCCGTTTTGCCTTCATGATGTCGAGGAAGCGCTCCGCGGGGAGCGCATAAGGATTCAGGATCTGCCAGGAGAGCCGTTCCGCGACCTGTCTTCCCTGCTGCGGGGTTCTCCACTGCCACGCACGTTTTCCCCACTCGAACACCGACACATTGGAAAGGCCGCGCATCATACCCTGATACAGTCCGTAACTGCCTCTTCCGAGATAAAATTCATCGCCGTGAAGCGGTTTTCCATCTGCCAGCGCGCGATGGAACGCGGCCTGCATCATCGTCATCTGCGCATTGAGAGAGGGAACCGTCCGGATCACATGGGAAGGCGCCTCCATCCCGTCTGCGACCGATGCGCAATCCCCGGTCGGCACCGAGATCGCCCCCATGAAACGACTGATTTTCCAGAGATTCATTTTTGTATCGGGCAGAGTGCGGAAATAGTTGGACCCCCGCGACTGAAGGCACGGCAGGGTTCCGGGAGAAATCGACCGCACAAGCTCCGCTCCTTCGCGGCAGAGATCGACGAATCCGTCCTCCATGAATTTCGACCAGTCCACATACAGTCCCGGGCAGGCATTTTCGCGCTGAAAATCCGCAGCCGCCTCGAACGTTGCGAAGGAACTGTTCCAGTTTGCATTCATCTTTCCGACCGTTCCGTATTTTTTTCCGAGGTATCGAGCAAAAAGCTCCCGGTTGTAGCGCGACTCCGGATCGTTGTAGGACGGCTCGTTGAACAACTCCATGCGAAAGACCTCCGCTCCATTTTTCCGGGCGAACTCCAGACTTCTTTTCCAATGCTTCCGATAGAGCTCCCGGCCGGCCGGATGAAACACGGAATACGGCACCCAGTGAGTGCCGTGCCGCCCCTCGAACGGGTTGATTGCCTCGGGCGGCAGTTTTTCCCGGTAGGGGGAAAGACGCGCCATCCCCGCCTCCCACGGAGCGAATCCTCCGACATCCAGATGAACGGGAAGTCCGGTTCTGTAATACAATTCAATCCCGGACCAGTCGAAATTCCGTTTCGAATCAATCTCCTTCAGCCAGGAGGGACAGCCGTTGACGCTGATCAGATCAAATCCGAGCCGATACATGGCCTCCCGGTTCATCGGCACCTCGTACAGCCATTTCAAAGACTCCGGATACCCTCCGCGCGGCTGCAGGTCCTTGTAGGGCGAACCGGAAACCATCTTCACTCCGATCAGATAACGGATTTTGCCATTCACCAGCAGATTTCCATCCGCATCCACCGACAGTTTCGCATGGAGAGGCATTTTCAACCTCTCCGGAATCTCCTTTGCTTCAGGGAACACGACCTCTCCGAATGCCGGAATCATCAGAAATGAGACCGTCAAAGACCACAAAAACTTTCGCTTCATACACCCACACTCCTTATACAGAATCTTCAGAAAATGTTTTCATTCCCGGCCGACAGCAGACTACCGGCAATGGAACTGCCCCCAGAATTCGCTCATAGGATCCTCCATATCCGGACGCCTGCCGAGCTGTTCCACATGGAAATCCAGGAAGAGGAAATTGCTTCGCTTCTCATGTCGGATCCAGTCCAGATAAGGATATTCCAGATGATCCGCCCTGTGATTGTAAGTCACAAGTCCCTCTCCGATAAACATTCTTTTGGAAGGCTGACGGATTCTTTTGATATTGTACGACCATCCCCCCGACGGCCCGACTTTGCTTCCATTTCCGCCTCCATAGAATTTGCTGCGGAGATAATGTCCGTTTCCCTTGTTTTTCACCATCTGCGACGGACAGGCGAACGGGGGACGCGGCGCGATAATATCACCGGTTCTTTCGGCGTCATTCTGCGTATAAAATGCGATTTTCTGCTTCTGGATCGGATAGCCTCCCATGGAGAAATAGAGCAGGTCCTGCCAGGACGCATAAATATCCATACCGCTGGTCATTGCATCCAGGTTCAGCGGAGTGTTGTCATCCGACGAACTCAGATACATCGCCCAGACCTTCCCGATCTGCGACAGATTGCTGACACAGGAAATAGTCCGTGCCTTGCTTCTTGCCTTCCCCAGCGCGGGAAGCAGAAGCGCTGCAAGAATCGCGATGATCGCTATCACGACGAGCAGTTCTACAAGAGTGAACGATCTCTTTCCTTTTCTCCGTGCATCACCCCGGATTCTCCGTCTCATAAAGACACCCTCCTTCTGGTTCGACAGATCTCTTTTTTATCCTGCTTCATCTCAGTGTCCGCTTTTCCGGTTCATCAGCAAATAGTATCCATGGAGGATATTGCAAACTCCACCGGAAGTATGGTTTCTGTAATCGGGTTTTTCCGCGACCTGGAGGAATCGCTCTCCGAAATCTCTTCCGGGGAGATACTCCGGGCAGAGCAGAACGGCGACAGCCAGATTTCCAACGGCCCGCATCCGCTCGAAAGCCTCCAGGAACCTTCGGTTCTCCCATGGTTTGAGATAGAGAAGTCCATGATAGAGCGACGGGGCATCGCTGTGGATGGTTTCCGGCCGAAGAGTCATTTTCCATGCCAGGTTCCACGGATCGGTGACTTGCGACCACGAACCGCGGAACTTCCGCATCTTTTCCTCTTCTCTGTAAAACGCCTGTTCGGCAAGTGATGCGACCAGACGCATGGTTTCCCGGATGACGTTTTTTCTTCCCTGCTCCGGATCAGCCTCTGCGGCCAGTGCCAGCGAGATCTGCATCTGCACCAGCTCCAGGTTCCACCACTGGCGGGCGGGATCCAGACTGCGGGTCACCTCAAGAGCCCGATCCGCATGACGCTCGTACAGCTCCCTGTACTTTTCCTTTCGGGATACATCCCATGCGGCAAGATAAAACATCGGCAGTCGGAACTCTTCATGCGGAGCAACGTCAATCATCTGAGAAACCATTCCCGGCAGGCCATCCAGTCGCAGGAGATTATTTTCATTTTCCGGCCGGACAACCTGTTCGCAGTAATCCGCCACCTGCGTCAGCAGACGGCGGATTCTGTCACGCTCCCCCTCCTCCGTGAACTCGCAATGAAAAAACCTCCATAAGCCATACACAAACAGCGTAAACTGATCGCGGGAGGAGTTGATGTAACAGGACTTTCCATCCCGGGGAGAAATTCCGCGAGCGACAAATCCCGGCCTGCCATGTACAGTTGCACACGCCTCCATTCCATCCAGGATTCGACGGGCAAACGACAGAGTTTCCTGCTGCTGCTCCAGCTCCACTCGAGCACGCAGGATGCAGATCTCCAGCACCGATCCAGCGTTCAGCATGCAGTCTTCCATTCCCGTTCCCCATCCGGCGGGATTCGGCACATGACGCACGATCTCTTCCGGAAACGGCAGATGCTCAAACCGCTTCTCCGGCCGGAGCGAACTCAGAGAATCATAGACCAGAGAAGTTTTTTCGCAGAACAGTCTTTTCGTCAGCAGGAACCAGGCATCCTCCGGAAGTTTTTTCCGGGAGGCCGGACAAGGAACCGATCTCCTGCTCCGCATAAAAGGACTCCGTCTCATTTTCCCTCCTCTTTTGATTTTCTCCGACTGGAGGGAACTCCGAGATAGGGGACATAAATTGTTTCCTCGCCCCCTCCGACAGGTCTTTGAATGAGCTTCCCGAGCTCCCGAATCCGACCGAGCTCATTCTCGATCAGCACCCTGAGACAGACCGACGGGATCGGCTGCATGGCATGGGCCTGCAGCAGTACGACCCGGTTTTCCAGGACAAAATTTCCCCCTTCCAGCCCAATCATCTCTTCCAGACGTTCGGAGTCCCCAAGGACCCATCCGTCATAGATCCCGGAAGCGAGCATCCGCTTGAATTCGGCCAAATCTCCGAAGCAGTCGCTGACCGCATCAATTGCCGGTTCAAAATCGGGAAAAGTTTCCTGAATTCCGCGAATAATCTTTGCGGAGCGTGAATAGATTTTTTCGAGATTATCCGGATGAGACTGAGCACCCATCGCTGCAAAAAGAGCGATTCTGCGTGCTCCGTTTTTCCGGAGAGTTTCCGCAGCTTCCCGTCCGGCGGAAAAGTGATCGCTCATCACCAGCGGACATGGACTGTCATTTGTTTCTCCGATTCCGACTACCCGGATTCCGGCATCTCTCAATTTTTTCACATCCTCCCGGAGCCGATCACTGAATCCGTTCAGCACAACCAGCGCAGGACGCTCCTCCAGACAGCGCCGGAGCGATTCCGAACGATGCCCGAGCCGCAGACTCGAATGAAATCCGACACGATGAAGCTCCGTCAGCAACAGTTTCAGCTCCCGGGCACTGTCCAGCTGATCCAGCAGATTCAAACTTGCGACCACCACAACCTCCGGATTCAGTCGGCCCTGAATCTTTTCGGAAAGATTTCTGGGCTCCCAGCCGACATCCTCCAGATACTCCCGGATCTTCCTTCTCAATTCCGGCCCCACATAGGAATTGCCGTTGATCGCTCTGGAAACAGTCGCCATGCTTACGCCGCAATGTTCCGCTATTTCCCGGATCGTGATTTTCCGATTCATTCTCCGTCTCTCCCATTTCTGATTCATTATACTTCAAGAGAGAAGAAAAGTCAACCCCTTATATGAAACTTTTTTCACGATTTAATTGTTTTTAAACAATATGAGAAAAATTTTTCACACAAACTCGAAGCAAATCTTTACACCTATTTAAACTGTTTACTTTTCTTGATTTTTTCGACATCCGTGTTATATTACGCTTTCCATAAACCGAAATGAGACTCCTCCATGAAAGCAAACGATTCAAAAGCAGCTTACACGACGGGCCCCATTGGAAAAACCATGCTGATGACTGCATTTTCCATGCTGGCGGGAACTCTGGCGATGTCCGGATACAATATTGCAGACACCTACTTTGTCGGCCAGCTCGGGAAAATCCCACTGGCGGCGATGGGCTTCACCTTTCCGGTCATCATGCTGATCGGCTGCGTCTTCCGCGGACTTGGAGTCGGTGTGATGACCAATGCGGCGCAGGCGCTCGGGAGTGGGAACAACGCAAAAGCCGGAAAACTGATCACGTCCGGACTTCTTCTGATCTTCCTGGTCTCCCTCTTCTTTGCCGTTGCGGGCATTCTGTGCATTGAATCGACCTTTGCGCTGTTCGGAGCGAATGCGGAGGTCATGCCCGACATCCGCGCCTATATGACGACCTGGTATCTCGGGTGCTGCACCGCCTCGCTCGGCATGGCGGGGAACGATCTTCTGATTGCCGCGGGCGATTCCAAAATCGCGAGTTTCATGATGATGTGCGGCATGATTCTGAACGTGATCTTTGATCCGCTTTTCATCATGGGCTTCGGACCGATCCCGGCGATGGGGATCAAGGGGGCGGCGATTGCGACGGTTCTTTCGCAGCTTGTTTCCGCGCTGGTTGTTCTCCTGATTCTGGGACGGCGGCATGGACTGATCCGCATTGCCCCGATGCCGCTGACCATTCTGCGGACGACGTGGGCGGTCATCATCCGCTATGCGGTGCCTTCGACGATCGGGATGCTGATGATGCCGCTGGGCTCAGCGGTGGTAACCAAGATCACGGCGTATTTCGGGAATACCGCGGTGGCGGCCTCGGCCGCGGCGGGACGGCTGGAGATGATAGCCTTCATCTTTCCGATGGCGCTCGGAATTGCGCTTCTGCCGATGATCGGGCAGAACTATGGAGCGTGGCTGTACAGCAGGATTAATCAGTGCCGGAGATTTGCGATGCGTTTTGCGTTTTTCTTTCTGCTGGGAATGGGAGTGATTTATATGCTCTGGGCGCCGTCGCTTGTGGGATTTTTCTCACCGGACCCGGAAGTGCAGCGCATCATGGTGCTTTACATGCGGATTATCCCGATCGGGTTCGGAATGATTGAGATTCATCGATATGCGACATTTTTCTTCACCGGCTGTGCCCAGCCGTCGGTGGCGGCCTGGCTGAATGCGTTCCGGATCCTCGGGTTGATGATCCCGTTTTCCCTGCTGGCCCTGTGGCTGAATTCTCTGCCGATGCTGTTTGCGGCGCGGATGCTGGCGGATGTGCTGGCGGGAGCGCTGGGATGCTGGATGGCCAGAGGTCTGACGCGGTCGCTTCCATCCGACGGGCGTGCGCCATATGTGTATCAGAAGCGGCCCTGGTATCTGAGTTTTCTTCCGGGGAAACCGGTGAAGGCGTAGGGAGAGGAATCGGTTGACAGGGGATCTCCGAGGCAACATCAGCCAAGGAGGTTTTATGTCAATGGAGAACAGCGGGTACAACATTATCGTAACCTGTACGCAGGATAGTGCCATCACCTTCAACTGCAAGGCGAAGAGACGTCCGGGTCTGCGTCTCGGGTCGAAGATCGACGTGACAACGGATCATTCCCGTTCTGCGCGGGAGTATGAGCCGGGCGGACTTCTGGAAATCACGGACGGCCAGCTGACGGTTCCGGACGATCCGGATCTGGAGCGATCGATTCTTGCCATTCTCGGTCAGAAAGGAATCATCACCTTTCGCGGGCGGACCACGGGAAAGGAGGTCCGGTACAGCAATGCCTGGTTTGCGTCCTATACGCCTTCCGAAATTTCGCTGGACAGCACACAGCCGACGGCAGTCATTACGATCCAGTCCGCAGGGGGCACGACCTCGCTTCCGGAAGTGGCGGACGCGCTTCCCGGGGAGTGACATATGGGCTACAGCACAAAGGAAGAACTGCTCCGGCGGCGAGAAGCGATTCCCAGTCTTGACTTTGAATTGCCGGAAGGAGGGAGACTGAAACTCGGTCCGCTTCTTCCGGAAGTGCGCGCCCGTTTCCCGCAGAAGAATTCCTGGGAGAAACTTCTTCTGACGCTCCATTTCGGGATTCAGACACCGCAGCTGAGTCTCCGGGAAAGTGCGGAATTTGTGAATCTGTTTCCGCTGAGAGCCGTTGCGGTCGGCCGGAAGATTCTGCAGCTGTCTGCCGAATACGACCGGCAGGGGATCCCGGAACGGGACGAAACCGATCATTTTTTTGCAGCACTTGAAGGCATTGCCGAAAGGAGAGGAGAACGATGAGTGAATTTGCATCCCTGACCCTGGAACTGGATACGACCCCGTTTGAGGAGGCGTTGAGCCGTTGTGAGGATTCCGTTCTGGACCTGGATGGAGGAAGCGGGACGGAGTCCGGAAACAAAAGTGAGAGCGAAGCGGCGGAGATCGGAACGGAGTTTCTCCGCGCCTTGGAATCCGCCTCACTGACCGATGTGGGAGCCACCTTGGAAACCATCAGCGGCCAGTTGTCGGAGATCAGCACTCTTCTGAATCAGATTGCGGGAGAGAAGAGTGTTCGTTTTGAACTTGTCTCCGCCGTCTGACAGTCCGATCCGGAACCTCTCCGCGAGCCAGGCGGCAGAATGTTCCGGACCTTCTCTCATTCCCGGATTTCAGAAACGAGAAAAATGTTCTTAAAGCCATATTTCATTTTGTGAGAAACAAGAATATGTAAAAAACTGCAAAAAACAACATTTTTAATTTCTTGTTTCTGGCCATTGACCATTGAAGCGGCCTTTTCCCCTGTTCAGCAGAACTGCAATTTTTTATTCTGAGTACACGATTCCTCCGCCGGAAGCCCGTTGCAGGGGAAAAATAAACTTGACTTTTACGATAAACCGGTTTATATTTCAGAGAGATTAAGGAATATTCAATTTCTGCGAACTCATATAACATTTCTGAAGGGTTTCTCATGGGAAAGCAAAAAAACGCGCTGATTACCGGGATTACAGGACAGGACGGAGCCTATCTTGCAGAATATCTGCTTGGGAAAGGATATGCCGTACATGGTCTTCTGGCCCGCCGCAGCACTCCGACAACCTGGCGACTGGAATATCTGAATATTCTCCACCGGATCAATCTGATCGAAGGAGATCTGACCGACATGGGAGCCGTTCTCCGCGCCTTGAAAGAAAGCAAAGCGGATGAAGTTTATAATCTGGGAGCCCAGAGTTTTGTTGCGACGAGCTGGCGCCAACCTCTTCTGACCGCGAACGCAACGGGTCTTGGCGCGCTGAATATTCTGGAAGCGATACATCAGACCTCGCCGGAAACCAAATTTTATCAGGCCTCCACCAGCGAAATGTTCGGTGGAATGAAGGAACACCCGATACAGTCGGAAACGACACCGTTTCATCCCCGCAGTCCCTATGGAGTGGCGAAATTGTTTGCCCACTGGTCCACCATCAACTATCGGGAAAGTTATAATTTGTTCGGCTGCTGCGGGATTCTGTTCAACCACGAGTCACCGCTGCGCGGGATTGAATTTGTGACCCGGAAAGTGACCGATGCGGTTGCACGGATCAAACTTGGGAAACAAAAAGAACTCCGTCTGGGCAATATTGATGCGAAGCGGGACTGGGGCTTTGCCGGCGATTATGTGAAAGCGATGTATCTGATGCTCCAGCAGGAGAAGCCGGACACCTATGTCATTGCGACAGGACGGACCACGACGGTCCGAGATATGTGCCGGATCGCATTTGAGCATGTTGGTCTCAACTATGAAGACTATGTTGTGATTGATCCGAAGTTTTACCGGCCGGCGGAAGTGGATCTTCTGCTGGGAGACCCGACAAAAGCCATCCAGGCACTTGGCTGGAAACCGGAGACCTCGCTGGAGGAACTGATTTCCATGATGGTGGAAGCGGACCTGAAGCGGGTTCGGGCAGAACAGTGAAAGAAAGATTTGCGGAGCGGCCCATGCCGGAAATATTCTGCATTATCATGGCAGGCGGAAGCGGGGAGCGGTTCTGGCCGAGGAGTCGGAAACATACGCCGAAACAGCTCCTGAATCTGCTGGGGGAAGTCTCTCTGATTGAGCAGACGATACTCAGGCTTCAAGGCTTTGTTCCATTTGAGAAGATTCTGATTGTCACGAACAGGATGTATGAGGAAAAGATTCAGGCGATCTGTCCGCAGATTCCCAAAGAGAATATTCTAGGAGAGCCGCAAGCGAGGGATACGGCCCCCTGCATCGCCTTTGCAGCAGGGGTTGTAAAAGCGAAAGCGGAGACCCGCAATCCGATTATGATCTTTCTTCCCTCCGACCACTGGATTGTCAATCGGGAAGCGATGATTTCGGATTTTCGTTTCTGTGCGGAAACGGCGGAAAAGACAGGGGCCTTGATTACGATTGGGATTCCGCCATCGGGACCGAGTCCGGACTATGGCTATATAGAATGCGGTACACAGGTATCGGATAAGCCACTCTTTCATGTCACCCGTTTTCTGGAAAAGCCCTCTTCCGCAGTGGCGAAGCAGTTACTGGAACAGGGCAAATACCGCTGGAACAGCGGGATGTTTATTTTTCCGCTGAACGGATTGGAAAAAGAATTGAAGCAGCAGGCACCGGATCTTCTGGAACTATTTGATCGCACAGCTGAAGCATGGGGGACAAATCATTTTTCTGATACCTTGAAAGAAGAATTTGAAAAGATCCGGAAAATTTCCATTGATTATGCGGTGATGGAGCATGCATCCAATATCATGATGCTGGAAGCATCTTTCGACTGGGATGACATAGGAAACTGGCCTGCATTGAAAAATCACTTTCAACTGGATGAAAATCGTAATGTTCAAACGGCATCTTCCTATCTTCTGGATTGCAAGGATTGCATTGTTTTCACGGATGATTCGACACAACTGCTGGCCGGCATTGACCTGGAAGGGCTGATGCTCATCAAAACAAAAGATGCACTTCTTGTAGCGCCGTCAAAAAGCGCCTCCAAAATAAAGACACTTCTAGCCACATTATCTACCCAAGAACGGTTTCAGAAATATCTTTGACTTGTAAGGAGGCGCGGCATGAAAATTCTACTGGTTGGCGGAGCGGGTTTTGTTGGACATCACCTGGAACGGGCATTAACGGAAAAGAATCACGAGGTTTTCATTGCAGACCGCTTCAATGAGACAGAAAGAGATTTGCATCATTGGGCAATAGACCTGCGGAGCCGTTCCTCCATAGAATCCGTATTAACGGAAACATCTCCGGATTGCATCTTTCACTTAGCAGCCCTGAGCTCCGTCTCCTGCTCATGGAAGACACCGGAAGAAACGTTTCAAACCAACCTGCTCGGGACCCTCCATTTATTTCACTCGGTGATGACACATGCGGCCGACAGCCGATTCATATTTGTTGGATCTGGCGAGGAATATGGGGGTAACTGCTCGGAAACCGCCCCATTTACCGAAGAATCCGCGTGCCAGCCTCGAAATCCGTATGCCGTCAGTAAACTGGGTTATTGCATGACCTTGGATCTTTTGACAGCCCGGACAAAAATGCGCTATGTTCATCTTCGCCCGATGAACCATTATGGGCCATTCCAGCGGGAAGGGTTTGTTATTGCAGATTTCTGCGCACAAATTGCGCGTGCAGAACAGGGTAAAGGAAGTCGAATCTTGCGAGTGGGCAATCTTGAAGCAAAACGAGATTTTCTCTATATTGAGGATATAATATCCGCTTATATAACACTGGTGGAAGCAACAGAATATCCCAATAGAGTGTATAATTTATCAAGCGGACAGGTCTGCTCAATCCATGACATTCTGCATCATCTTCTGTCGATGTCTAAAGTACCGATTTCAGTGGAAATCGATCCCGAGAAATTTCGTCCAGTGGAACTTCCTGTACTGGTATCCTCTGCAAAAAGGATGTCTCAAGACTTTGAAGGTACGANNCATAAATCATCGGACTTTTTCTAACGGCAAAGAAAGAGATATTTAAATCATATGTCGGAATTATCACGTTTCAAAGCGTTGTTTGATATTGGAGCCCCATTGCGTCAGATCTGGCGTAATCGGGAGCTAATCTGGCTGATGGCGATACGATCCATTGAAGGGCAATTCAATGGATCGTACCTTGGAATTTTCTGGAGCTTTATCCACCCTTTGTGCATGT
>DDJH01000066.1:0-15250 GCA_002338895.1 Lentisphaeria bacterium UBA1829
CTCAGATATTTGTGTAGATTATGGTGCGGAATCGACTTGATATATCCTCCGCTCAGCTGAAAATCCCCCTGAAAGAGCCCATCACAAAAAACGGAGGGAAAATCGACTGCTCCATCTCCATTTTTGAAACGAACCGGAATGAACCGCTGGTTCAGAAGATTGCAATGGATGTCACAAATATCCCGCGGGTTTCCGAAGCGGAGCTGGAAAAACTTCCGTTCCTTCCGCTGACCAATCGAACGGTGCTGCGGACAGGAAACGGGAAAAATGTCTTTGAAGCCTCGTATCGAGCCGGATGGGATGCACACCATTTCCGTCTTCAGGTTCTGGTCAAAGACTCCACGCCGAGCTTCCCGACGGAAAAACGGATGAAGTTCGACTATATGTACGACGGAATCCAGTTCTATCTGGACACCTTCGGCGACAACGCCACCCGCTCGTCCACTTCTCCGTTCGACTACAACGACTACGCCTACTCCCTGACCCGCGACCCGAACGGCAGAATCCGTTTCTACCGGGAACGCGCTCCGGAACAGCAGCTTGCGGGAGGAATCGAAGCTCCTCTTTCGGAGGAGGAAGTCACCGGCACCGCCACGACCATTGTCCCTGTTGAAGGCGGTCTGCTCTACACCGTGGTTCTTCCGCAGTCCATGGTCCTGCCTCTGGCGCTCAGAGAGAACAGCTTTTTCCGTTTCGCTCTGATCGTCAACGACAGCGACGGGAAAAACCGGATTCAGACCCTGACCAATCTCCCCGGCCGGGACGGCACCCCTTATACCGATCCTCATCGATGGCGGGAAACGCTTCTGATCCGGTGAAGAACCCTCTCACGGACAACCCGGACTTTTGAAACAGGAGAAGATCCCTGTTTCAAAAGTCTTTTTTTCTGCATAAAGGACATTCATTCAGACTTTTTCCGGTCGTCCCCCTCTTCCGGTCTCACATCCGGCAGCCGCAGCACAAAAACAATTCCCGCAAACAGGATCCCCCCTGCCCCGGCGAAATAGGCCCGGAACATTCCGATGCCGTCCCCGTAAAGCGCCTCCGTCCACTTCAGGAGCAGCCACGCAATCCCCATCGCGCACAGACTGGCCGCCACACCGGTTACGACATTGAGAACCATGCTGTCTGCCACCTGACGCTCCTTCGGAACGGAAAGCAGGAAATAGTGAATCAGCGCATTGTTGTAAAACGCAACATAGATTCCAAGAAGGAAAAAGGGAACCGCAAGAGGAATCCGGGAAAGAATGGAATCTGAATTCCAGGAGAATGTTGTCCAGAACACACAGACCGGGAAAATCAGAAGATAGGTATAAAGAGCAAACTTGCGCGTCCCGGTCTTGCGGATCGCAAAGGAGGTCAGACTCGAGCCGAGAATGGCGGAAGCGAATTGAACCATGCAGAAAAGAACGGTCTGCCTGTCGCTGATCCCATACCCGCGCTTGAGCATCATGATCGAGACCGGAACGATCAGGATGTTGGCAAGATTGAACAGAAAACCGACCGGAATCTGTCGGAGCAGAACGGGATCGCGCAGCGCGCCTCCGAACTGGACCGCCAGCGGACGTCTTGCAGACTCTCCGATGGAACTGGTCTCATCGACCCGCCGGATAAAGGCGGAAGCGGCGATTCCCAGAACCGATCCGGAAACCAGAATCGCAATCAGCATCCCGATCCTGTCGCAGACCCCGAGAAGCAGCGTGACAAGGATCAGAAAAACAAGTTCCGAAAGATAAAACCATGCACTGGATTCCCCCAGCAGTTTTGCCCGATCCCCATCCGTTGTAATATCGCCGATCAGCGGCTGGGCCATCACCACGCCCGCGGCCCGGAATCCGTAGAACAGGAAACTTCCCGTCAAAAGAGTCCCCCAGGCGATCCCCCTGCTGAACGGCAGAAGAAGCGCGCTGGAGACCACCAGAAGCGCGGCAAGATTGCGGCAGACCCAGAAATCGGCCTGACTTCGCGCCGCACCGACCTGTCCGGTCCGGAGAACCCCAAGCGGAAGAAGAAAATATCCCAGAAAAACCATCGCTCCAATCGCCGCGGCCACAACGTTCGGCGCTCCCAGCTTGAGCGCAAAAAGAATCACAACCGTTTCTCCCAGGCAGGCATACGATGCGCCGTTCAGCATGTTGTACCGGTTGAAATTCCGCTGCGAAGCCTCGCGCTGTCTCTCTGTCAGAGGAATCCGGGAGATCACGGTTCTTCTCCTTCCGGGCAAGAGATCTCTTTCTGCGCGGAGGGCTGCGCATCAAGTGTATAGTACGCGCTCCGGAGCGAGGAGGCGCGGGCAAACAGAGTCACCGTTCCATCCCCCTCTTTTCCGTCGCTCTCCTCCATGCGGACAGCGACGGCGATCCGTCCGGCAAACATTCTCCGCTCGACCGAAGTCACCGGCACAGGATCCCGGTTGTCCGATCCCGTTCCGACGATGCGCCCCCGCCCGGAACAGGCGAAGTGGACTGACGGAGAAGCATCCGGCACCTCGCGCCCCTGCTCATCCACAACAAAACAGGAGAACAGCGCAAGATCCTCTCCGTTCGCGGCGACCGGACCGTTTTCGAGCTGCAGTCGGAGAGCGGCCGGCGCTCCCGCACTTTCCGCCTCATCGGACACCCGGCGTTCCCCGTCCAGATACCCGACCGCTTCCAGACGTCCGGGATGATAGGGCACGCGCCATTCGACATGCGTCCATTTCGGCACGCGCTTCCGCCCGAGACTGACCCCGTCGAGGAAGAGTTCCGCCTCCTCGCAG
Source organism: Lentisphaeria bacterium UBA1829 (assembly GCA_002338895.1). Lineage (GTDB taxonomy): Bacteria > Verrucomicrobiota > Lentisphaeria > Victivallales > UBA1829 > UBA1829. Next base: position 2,759 of record DDJH01000066.1, read on the forward strand.
TTGGTGTAGACCCAGACCGGAATCTCCATTCCCTCCAGCCCGGGATGCGTCCAGTGCGGCAGCAGATGAATCATGGGCGTCTCCAGCCAGTGCGACTGATTCTGGAAAAACGCATCCTTCTTCTGCAGAAAAAGATCCATCGCTCCGGAAACGGAACTGAGGCGCGGCCAGACCGCTTCGCCCCGGTGCTCAAACGCATCCCACTGGAACCCGCCGGCGAGCCAGGGACGCTCCATGATGAATTTCCAGGTGTTTTCGCGTCCGAATACTTGAAACGTTCCGAGTCCGGGATCGCAGTCCCGCGCGTCGAAGAGCCCCTGCGCGGGATCGGTTCCGAAATACCAGCCGCGCGTGGAGGGAACTGCGCAGTTTTCGGTGGAAAGAAAGGGTTTTTCCGGAAATTCCGCATGGATTTCGTCGAGATACGGCAGACTGTAATTGGCTCCGATGACGTCGCAGATTTTGTATACGCTCGCCTCGTTGAGATTGGTGATCGCGGTGGTCACGGGGCGGGTCGGATCCCATTTCCGGATCACATGGTCCAGCGCCTTCTGAATGCGGTGCCCCTGCGGAATGCAGTGATAGACCATCTCCTCGTTGCCGGTCGACCAGAGAAAGACAGAGGGACGGTTGCGGTCCCGCCGAACCAGCATCTCCATCTGTTGCAGCGAGTCGTCGCAGGACTCAAAGCGGCGGTTTTCATCCAGGACCAGAAGACCGAGTTCATCGCATGCGTCCATCGTCGCCTCCTGATGCGGATAGTGGCTGGTGCGGAACGCGTTGGCTCCCATCTCCCGGCAGAGTCTGACCTTATAACGGCAGATGTTGTCGGGAACCGCTTTCCCGGTCAGACCGAAATCGAGGTGGGCGCAGACCCCTTTCAATTTGATGTTCCGTCCGTTGAGGAACAACCCCCGGTCCGCCGTCATGACAATCTCGCGGAATCCGAAACGCTGTTCATAGACATCGCAGGGCCGGAACGCGCCGCCGATCCGTTTTGAAACGGTCACTTTCGCCGTGTACAAGTTCGGCGCGTCAAGATCCCACAGGAGTGGAGAATCCACCACGGCGGAACCGGTCAGCGTGACCGTATCCCGGGGCGGAACGCTCCCGGAAAGACGGATCTCCGCGACGACTTCCCGTCCCGGCGAAAGAATCTCCGTCCGGATTTCGAGAGCTTCCGTCTCGTAGGTGATATTCCGGACCGTGACTTCCAGCGGAACATTCCAGCTTGTCGCATCCCGTTTTCCGACGGGAAGAAACACTCCCCAGAGATCGACCGCCACCGGATCGGTTTTCATCAGCCAGACATTGCGGTAAATGCCGCCTCCGGCGTACCACCACCCTTCCCGGAAATCGGGATCCACATGCACCGCAAGAACATTCTCCCGGTCGAACCGGACCAGATCGGTGATGTCGACTTCAAATGAGACATAGGAACCTTCATTGTGCCGCAGAAAACAGCCGTTCAGATAGATGTCGGCAATTCCGGTGATTCCCTCGAAATAGATTGCAATTCTCCTTCCCTCGTCCTCCGGGGAGAGCCGGAAATGCCGCCGGTACCAGGCCGGGAAACAGCGGAAGAATCCGAGAGCGCCCGCCTCGTCCGCGCAAACCGGCTGCCCGACAATATAATCGTGCGGCAGATTCACCGATTCCCAGCGCTCATTCGGAAGTTCATCGGTCAGACTCCAGAAATCCGGCGTATCGTTATGCTTCCACGCGCCCGGCCCCCACTTCAGACGCTCGGTTTTCGCCGAAAGATACATTCCCGCTTTCGTCTTNNTCTTCACCACCGGATCCGGCGGCGGATCGGGAAGAAAGCGCCAGTCGCGGTTGAAACGGATTTTTTCACGCATTTTGAATTTCCCTTCCGTTGAAAAACAATGATAAATCAGATGCATTCCTTTTTGCAAACAGAACGGAATATCCAACGAGGAAATACCGTATCTTTGAAAAATGGAATTCGATTTTGTGTTTAATATAGGCTTGACAAAATCTTTTTCAATGATATATTTGTCGCAAAAATGACACTCTTGCATGAGGACACCGCCATGCAGCAGAAAACTGTACTTCTTTTCCGTCAGGATTTTCCCGGTCTGAAACTGCCGTTCTACCCGCGCGGAACGGGGATCAATTATTTTGNNGAAGCGGGCGAGATCGAAGAACGTCTGCCGAGACCGTTCTGTGAAATCTGCTGGGTGGCCGAAGGCGCCTGCTACTTTGATTCCGGCGAACCCCCTGTTCTGGTCGGTGAAGGAGAGAGCTTCTTCTGGCTCCCCGGCGAACCGCATCGCAAACGGGCATGGGAACACGGACGGACCATCGTCTATTACGCAACCTTTGACGGGCCCGGAGCGGAAGATTTTCTGCTGAGCTTCGGGTACGGACGGGGAACGCAGCATTCCGGAGGGTTTCCCAGAGAGCTCTTCGAGTGTCTGGCGCGCGGGATGGTCTCGCCGAGCGAAAAAGCGTATCGGGCGCTGCTGCCGGTCTACGTCGAGCTTCTGGTGCGGATGGGGGGAAACATCCGGGATGACTATCCGGCGGATCCGCTCTCCGAAGAGTGTCTCTACCGGATCCAGAGCGAATGCGGAAACTGTGATTTCAATATCAACGGACTGGCCGACTCCATGGGAATTCATCGTTCCACGGTCAACCGGCTTGTCCGCCGGGCAACCGGCCAGTCGCCGATCGCCTATCTGGAGGCCTGCCGTCTCAAACGGGCATTTGAACTGCTGCGGACGACCCGTCTGCCGGTCAGGGAGGTGGCAGAGCAGACAGGATTTCGGCGGTGCAACTACTTCTGCCGTCTGATCCGCCGGGCAACCGGACTGACCCCGCAGGAGTGGAGAAATCATCAGACGCATTCCTGAACGCCTGTCGATTTCTCTCTTCTTCTTTTGATTCTTATCCCTTCCCGGGACCTGTGCGCNNNTTCTCTTTCCCCAGACGAATGTAGACATAAATTTATTAAAAACAACGACTTATAAACAAGTATAGCTTCCTTTACTTTAAAATTACTTTAAAAATATTTTTAAAATAAAAAAGAAAAGATATTGACAGAAAATCTGAAATATGCTATAGTAAAAGCCAAGCGGAAGGAACATTGTATGACAGAAATGAAACGAATCCGGAATCTGACCGATCTAGCGAAACGCATGGGCTGTACGGCGACAGCGGTCTCCATGGCCCTTCGGGATTCTCCGCAGCTTTCGCAGGAACTCCGGGAGAAGATCCAGAAACTTGCGCGGGAAAACAATTTTTCCCCGCGGAACTACAGTCGAAGGAAAAGCGTGCGGGAGAAGAAACGCTACTCGCATCTCGGCCCGCTCCTTCTGCTCCATAACGACTCCTACAATGAGCCGAATCCGGCGCGCGATCAGACAATGCCCTGCGCGTTCCAGCTTTTGAATCAATATGGAGTGGAATATAGTTATGTGGAGATTTCCGAACTGCGGGCCAATCCGGACCGGTTCCGGGAATTCAGCGGACTTCTGTACTACAACGATCAGGAAATCGATATTCCCGAGGAACTGCCCGCCATGCAGATCTTCGGCTGGAAAGAGCTGAAGGCAAATCAGGACAGAGTAACGGTCGACGATGAAAAAGTGGCGGAACTTTCCATTGACTTCTTTCTGAGAGCCGGCGTCAAACGCGTGGCGATGGTCTGGCGGGAAGATATGATTCTGAATTTTTATGAGCATCCCCGCGTGAAACGGCTTGAAAGACGGCTGAACGCGGAGGGAGTTCCGGTCACGCCGATCCTCTTCTCGCGGGAGGACACCGACTTTGTCGACCGTCTCCAGGACTACATCCGCAAGGGAGACAGCTCCATCGGCTTTTTCGCCTTCAACGCCGTCAGCGGCCTGAAACTCTGCAGTGCGCTGGACATCATGCACCTGATGTCGCTCTACGCACCGGGCAATCTGCTGGTCTGCGACAATGATTTTCTGCTGCAGAACTTCTGGCCCCGTTTCCATTTCATCGATCTGAACTTTTCGATGCTGACCCGGCGCGCGGTCGATGGACTCCTCTGGCGGCTGGAAAATCCGGACTCGCCGGAAAGCGTCACCTATCTGAGTCCCCGTCTGGTCTCACCCGGAAAGACAAACCAAATCATAACAACAAGGAATTGAAAATGAAAAAAATCATCTGCCGGAGACCCCCTCGTTCACGCTTCCATAATTTTACTTTGATTGAATTACTGGTCGTAATTGCCATTCTAGCGATCCTGATTTCGATGCTTCTACCGGCGCTCAATCAGGCGCGGGAGGCGGCGCGGGGGATTCAATGTACCGGCAATCAGAAACAGATCTCGCTGTACATGCAGCAGTATATGAACGACAACGACACCTTCGCCATTACAGTTTCCCTCAATCCGGTCCGGCCGTGGTCCGCGATTCTGTACGATCTCAGATACGTGAAATCGGAAACGGAACCGGTTTTCTACTGTCCCTCCCTGCGTCGTCCGGAGGTGGATTCCTCCTCGCTGTATCTGTTCCGGACCTACGGCAGTCTTTACATCCGCTTCGACCGGGCCGCGTGGACGGAAGAAACCTATGGAGATTTCATCCATCCCTATGAAAATGCCGGCGTGCTGTACCGGGTCCAGAAACTGAAATGTCCTTCGCGGCTGCCTCACTTCATGGATACGGTCATGCTCACAACCACACCGCCCTGCACGGGAAGCTGGATGGGACAGATGCGGGAAGGCTCCAACTCCCGCACCGATCCCATCTCCTTCCATCACAGCAAACGTGCCAACACGGTGATGTTCGACGGTCACGCAAAATCCAACAACATTGAGCAGATGAAGGATCTCGGCTGCACCTGGGGCGCCGTCAACGGAATCGTGCAGGACTTTTAAGGAGGACAGCCATGCGTCTGAAACTCATATTTCTTCTGTTTCTTGCCGGAGCGACCGGGGTGAATGCCGTTTCGCTGTGCGATTTTGTCAAAGAGCGGGAACCCGTCCCCGTCTGGCAGGGCAAAAAGCTGGAACAGAGCGCGACATACGAAAAAAACGGTCTGCGCGTCCGCTGGAACACCGCCCGGAACAATATGTGCATTTTCGGAGAACCGTGGAGGAAAACCCAGCCGCTCGATGCATTCAAAGAGGCGGTCTGCCATATCGAACTGGAAGTGCCGGAACATTCGAATTTGACCAGTTTCCGGGTCCGGTTCATCGATGCGCAGAAGGAGGTCTTTCAATGGGGATGCGCGACAAATCTCCGGAAAGCGGGAACGCATCGGATTTCGATCCCGATGACAAGGAAGAACTTCCAGGGATCGTTCCGGGGGAACAACGATAAAACGATCGATTTCCCGATCCGCTTCTACTCCTGTGTCGCCACCGCGCGGAAGAACAGCGGGGAGGCGTCGATTCTCGTGAAAAAAATCGAATACGAACCGACTCTCCCGGATTCGGATCTGAGCCTTGTCCAGTTCGATCTGGAAACAGGGACCGTTCCCCGCGTTCTGCGCAAGGGGGAGGAATCGAAATGGAAGATTCTTCTGCGCAATCCCGGAAGCACCCCCCTTCCCTGCCGGGCAAAGATTGAGTTCCGCGATTTTCAGGACAACGTTCTCCGGGAAGAGACGGATGTAACCCTTCCCGCAAACGGGGTTCTGAAGTACACGCCGAAGACACGTCTGCCCCGGCTCGGCCACTGGAGAGTGCGTCTCCGTCTGGAAACGCCCGACGCGTCCGCCTCTCTGGAACGGGAGAGGAGCCTGGCCTACATGGTCCCAGCCGGACCGGGAAAGGGACGGAAAGACGGGTTTGTTTTCGGAATCTGCATTCCCGGGTGGTACGATGAAACGATCTTCCCGCTGGAAGCGGAGACCGCGGCGCTTTGCGGAGCCTCCGCACTCCGTCTGAATTTCCGCTGGAGGGAGCTGGAGCGGACGCCGGACACCTGGCACCTTGCGCTGCTGAACCGGATCATGAAGGAATATGAATCCCGGGGAATGGAGCTCATGCCGATTCTTTCCAATCCGCCGGTCTGGGCACGGAAAAACACGCCGAACAGCCTGCCGGACTTTGAACAGTGGAGGAAATATACCGCTTTCTTTTTCCGGAATTATGGAGAGAGAATCCGTTTCTGGGAGATCTGGAACGAACCGGACCTCAACAGTTTCTGCGAATTCGGCGCGCCGGACTATGTCGCTCTTCAGAAAATCGCCCGGGAGGAGCAGAAGAGATGGGCGCCGCATTCCCGCCTTCTCACCGGAGGATTTGCCTATGCCTATCCGGACAACAACAAAAACGGCTTTCAGGAATATGTGCTCGCCCATGGAAAGGAGTATTTCGACATTCACGCCTTTCATGGACACGGCAATTTCAAGTCCTACCGCCGCCAGATCGAACAATTTCTTCTGCCGATGCGGAAGCGGAACCGGGTGAGCGCGCCGTGGTTTGCCAATGAGACGGCCGTCTCGGCACTCGGAATCGGAGAAAAGGAACAGGCGGAAACCCTGTTCAAGAAGCTCCTTTTCTCCTGGTCGGCCGGAGCCGTCGGATACAACTGGTACAATCTGCGCAACAACGGATTCCTCGCAGACAATCCGGAACATCACTATGGACTTGTCAGTTTCGATTTCTATCCGAAGCCGGTCTATGTGGTCTACAATACGCTGGCGACGGTGTTCCGGGACATGGAATTTGTCCGCCGGCACACAAAAGGGGACGCCATCTGGATTCTGGAATTTGCCGGCGGCGGCAATCGCGCGGTCGCTCTCTGGAACGATTCGCCGGAGACGGTTCCCGATGAAACTGCCGTCTTTCGCAGCAACGCAAAATTCCTGGAAGGGATCGATCTGATGGGAAATGCCTCCCCCCTGCCGCACAGAAATGATCTTGTCGAACTTCAGATCACCCGGGAGCCCCGGATTCTGCTCTTCCGGGAATGCTCGAATCTTCAGTACCTCGGTTCGAGCGCGAAAGGGTGGATCACGGGAGGAGCCGTACCGGGGATTCCGGCAAAGTGGAATCTTTCCCTGTTCAATCCGTCTGCGGAACAACGCCTTCTCCGTCTGAAGCTGGAGCACGGCAGGAGCATCCGGACCGGAACGATCCCGACGGAAGTAACGCTGAAGCCGGGCGAACGAAAACGGATTTCCGCGGAGGTGTCGGTCGTCGAAGAGAAGGCGGGCAGCGACAAAACCCTGAAGCTGAATCTCTCCTCTCCGGCTCACCACTTCCAGCTCCGTTTCCCGATGCGCTGGACCGTGTTCATTCCCCGGGAAAAGAAGGAAAATCAATGGGATTTTGTTCTGAACCGCCGCGATCAGGTCCACGCTCTGTTTGATGCGGATCCCGGAAACCTGCACCGGCTCTGGAGCGGACCGGAGGATCTTTCCGCCGGAATCCGCATGAAGGTGGAAAAGGGAATCTGGATTCTCCATTTTGCGGTCACAGATGACAGGCATGTGCAGCCGTATCGAGGACGGGAGGTCTGGAAGGGAGACAACATCCAGATCGCGTTCCAGATCTCCGGCCAGACCTCGCTCTGGACCGCAGGGCTGACGCTTCTCGACAGTGGCATGACGGAACTGTTCCTCTGGGACGCCCCCAAAGAGTTCCTCCGGCAGAAGCCTCTGAAAAAATGGAAACTGACAGCTCACCGATCCGGAAAACGGACCGAATATGAACTCCGGATTCCTCTTGCGTCCATCGGAGTCAGTTCCCGCCTGCTGAAGGAAGGCATCCGCTTCAACGCCCTCATCAACGACAACGACACCTTCGGACGGGAAGGCTGGATCCAGATCACCAACGGCATCGACGGTTACCGCTCCTCCGATTTCTATCCGCTTCTGATCTTTGAATCCGAACAGCCGGAAAACGGTCCGGGCCGGACAGGAACAGGGAAGCGGTAACAGGGAAATCGAGAAAAAGACCGCGCCCCCTCCACAGATCCTCGTCTGCCGAGGGAAAGAGCTTCGGGGACAAAAACCGTCCTTCACCGATCCCCGAAGCTCCGGGAGCAGCAGACACTGCGCAGTTTTTCCAGACATTGACTTGCGGAGAGCTCTCTGCGGAGGAACGCTCCGAGCACCGGACTCAGATCGCTGAAGATGCGTCGCATTCCGACAAAATCCGGTTGCGGGACCGCCTTCTCCAGAATTTTCCCGGACAGCTCGCAGACGCCCGGATTCATCTCCGCGAGATAAGGCACTCCATCCCGGCGCACCGTCAGAGTCATCGTCTGCGTTCCCAGCTCCTGCGCCTGGCGGCAGAGGAGGAATTTCAGCCAGTTCCAGCTGGCAAGGAGCTGATCCCTGTTCCGGATTCCGTCCCGGAAAATCCCGATGCTGAAGCCGGAGTAAAACGGACGGTACACCGTTTCCGGAGGCACGGACGGGAAATGCCCGGCAACGCACTCCCATTCCGCATTCATCGTCGCTAGAAGATGATGAGTCCACGACGATGCAAACGGCAGAATTCCCACTCTCCCCAGCGCGAAATTCTCATCCGGTTTTCCCAGCAGGATCCCTCCCGGACGCAGCGACAGAATCTCCTGAAGATTTTCCAGGGCGTACCGGGCGCTTTCCGATTCAAGAATCCGCTCCGCCGTATCGGCGGCAACAGGATCATACCCGTTTCCGAGAATGCTCTGCCCCATCATTTCCAGATAACTTTTGACCCCGTGCCAGGCGTTCGGCATCTGAAACGCCCCGGCAAACATTCCACCCGGCACGTTTTTTCCTCCGGCATGCCGGAGCATCCGGAAAATCTGCGCCCAGTTGAACACCTTTTCCGGCAGAGAGACCTTCAACGCATTCAGCCAGCTCCGGTTCACAAGCGTATGGCTCGGAAGACCGAAACTCTGATAGATCGCATGACAGCGCGCTTCTCCGGACGCGTCCCGGGTTTTGTAAAGCGCCTGCGGCAGGAGCTCGTTTTTCAGCGAGTCGAACCCGGGCAGTTCATCCAGCGGGAACAGAGCGTCCAGCTTTGCATAGACTGCGTGCCAGAAGAATTCTCCGCAGCAGGGCATATCGCCATTGGTGATCCGCTGAAGATAGGGATCGCTCTGGTGACGCGAGGCCTTCACCTCCACCAGACGGATGTTCACATCGGTATAGACGTTCATAAAACATTCCGCAAGCTGCCGCATGATGAACCGGGAAAGCGGAGAGGGAGCCAGAAGAGCGTGAGTCACCTCAATGGTCCGGCCGCCGCGCCGGACGGACGGGAAAAAGAGATCCTCTCTGCGCCAGGTGACGTAGGTTCCGCTTCCCTGCCGGGTCTCCACAAACCCCTTCTCCTCCGCCAGACGGACCGCGCCGATGATGGTGATCATCGAAACCTGGTATTGCCGCCCCAGCTCTTCGAAAGAGGGAAGACGTGTGCCGTACATCCATTCCTCATTCCGGATTCGACGGATCAGTTCCCCGCAGATTTCTTCGCGCCGGGGGATTCGTTTTTCTGTCTTCATCGCTGGACCTCCCCTAAAGTGTTTATAAAAATATAATAAGACTTTTTAAAAATACAAATATTTTTTAAATTCCTATTGCTGAAAAATAGATTTTGTGGTATATAAAAAGAACAGAAAACCGCATGAAAGGAAGGGGTTTTTACGAAGATGAAAAGCAGAATCGGATGCAATCTGGTGGATCCTGTTTCGGACGGGGTTGCCGGATATTATACGCGCGAAGCATACGAGAAGGTGCTGAACGAATATGTGCGTTACCGGGAGCGGATCGGAGCGGTGGAATTCTCGCATGTCACGGAAATTTCGCCGGAGGAGGCGGAGGAGATCGGGACGATGGCGCGCGGATACGGATTGGAGCCGTGGAGCATTCATTCCGAACATTTGAACGTCGGCGACCGCGTGGAAGATTACCTGGCTCTCCAGAAGCATGAAGCGGAAGTCTGCGCGGCTCTGGGATGCGAAGTGATGGTCTGCCACCTTCCGAATCTGCGTCCATATGTGGATTTTGAACGGGATCTGGATGTGATCGGGCAAGTGGCGGATCTGACCCATGCGAACGGAGTGCGTCTGGCGGTGGAGACCTGCGTCTATCCGGATGGGAACGGCGGGCTCCTTCCCGATGCGGAACTGGTGATCCGTGTTGTGGAAACACTGAACCGGGAAGATGTCGGGATCAATCTTGACACGGGGCACTGTCTGCTCGGTCAGACCGGAGGACGGGAAGAGGGGGTCGACCGCATTCTTTCCGGTGCGGAAAAACAGACCCTCCCGGATCTGGCGCGCCGCATCGGCAGAAAACTCTTCACCACCCATCTTCAGGACAACTTCGGGAGAAATGACGATCATCAGGCCCCCGGTTTCGGATGGATCGACTGGGAATCGCTCCTCCCCGCAATCCTCGAAACCGGTTACACGGGACCTCTGATGATGGAGCTGACCGGTTCGAGCGTGAAACGCCGCCGCACGGTCCCGCAGATGCGGAATTTCCCCCTGGAAAAAGAACTCGTTTTCGCAGCGGCCTATCTGGAATTCCTGCTGGAACATCATCTCCCGGCGGAAAAAGAGAACTTCAAACATCACGACAAGGAGAAAAAATGAACACCCGGGCGGCAAGAACGGAATTTCTGCGGAAAGGCGGCTACGGCTTCTTCTATCACTTCCACTACCGGGAACAGTGGCTGAATCCGGAGGAGGAACGCCTGGCGGACGACTATTACCGGATCTGCCGGGACTGGAACAAGGTCGTCGAGAACTTCGATGTGGAGGAGACCGCCCGTCTTCTCCACAGCTGGAACGCCGGATTTTTCTATCTGACAATCGGTCAGAACGCCGGATATTACTGTGCGCCGAATTCGGTCTATGATCGAATCACGGGGCGCAGCGGAAAGGATTCTCTCTGCTCCCGCCGCGATCTGATTTCGGATCTCGCGGATGCGCTGAAGAAGTATGAAATTCCGCTGATCGTCTATACGACCTCGAATTCTCCGGCGCGCTGTCCGGAAATCAGCCGGAAACTGCACTTTTGCAAACGGGAGCCCGACCCGGAGTTCATCCGTCTCTGGAGCGAAATTCATCGGGAGTGGGCCGAACGCTGGGGGAAAAAAATCGCCGGATGGTGGGTCGACGGAAGCGCCGGAATCACACAGAACCTGTTCGAGCGCAAAAGGAAGGACGGAGCGCAAAAGGAGGAACGGACGCTCAACACCATGTTCCGGGATGCGCTTCGGGCAGGAAATCCGTCCGCGGCGATCGCATGGAACCTTCCGCAGGAGATGGAATCGGACTATGAAGAGGATTACACCGCTCGTGAATTCAATCGGAACAACTGGGTCACATTCCGCTTCGAGAACGGTCCTTTCACGGAAAACGGTCAGCAGTATCATCAGCTGGCCTTCATCGGGAAGAACTGGTGCAGGATGCCGATCGCCATGGATGCGGAAACCATGGTGAACGCGACGCGGGCCGTAAATGACAACCACGGAGCAATCGGATGGGATCTTCCGATCTATACGGATGGACGGATCGCGGAAGATGCCAAACAGCTTGTCGATGAATTTGTCCGGCTCTACCGGGAAAGTTACCGGTCCGCTCCGGCATTTTCGGTCCGGCTGGTCCGTCCACCCCGCATCGGGCCGGACGGGGAACGGAGCGCCGGATGCATGGAGGTCGATTCCGTCGAACCTGCGGAAGTCAGAGTAAACTGGAACGCGGAGATTCTGCATGGAGAAAAAGCCTGTCATCATGTTTTTTCTCTTCCGGCATTCGAACCGGGCGAAATGCGTCCGGGAGAACAAAACTTCCGCTCTCTCTTTGAAAAGCAGTGGGGCGAGGAGAATGCCTTTGTGGAATGCGGGAAAATCCGCAAGTATTTTCTGCCGGAAGTCCAGCATGAACTCCGTCTGGAGAATTACACCTGCGAACTCCGGAAGGACGGGATTCTCCTGGCGCGCTATACGCTGAATCTGAAAAAGGGCGTTCTCTTTCTTCAGGGAAGAGTCTACGACGAGAATCCGGTCCCGGGGATCCCCTCGTTCTTTTCCGGATGCGGACTGGAACTCTTTTTCGCACGGGAAAACACGGGAATCGGACATGAGATGCAGCTCTGTTTCCGTCCGGACGGGAAAATCTTCCAGGTGGTTGTCCGGGAGCTGCCGCTCACGCGGGTGACGGAGCTTGAGGAATATACCGCGACGCCCTGTTTCTGGCGCATGGACCCCGTCACTTCCGGCGAGTGGCAAATCGCTCTTGAACTGCCCCTCACGCCTCTTCCGTGGTTCCGGGCGGGAACGCCGTTCCGTTTTGATCTTCAGCAGAGCGTTCAGAGAAACGGACGGATTCTTCGGAAAGAGCTCTTCGGAAAGGAGATCAAAGGGTTCCTGTACGCAAAAATACAGAACGATCCATTGTAAGCAACCATCCATTCAAAGGAGAAAGGACAGCGTCCGATCATGTTCAAAATCTTGTTCTGCGGAAAAAACGAAGGAAGCGCGAGGAGAAGTTGTTTCACTCTGGTGGAACTGCTGGTCACGATCGCGATCATCGCCATTCTGGC
>DDJH01000066.1:15302-15816 GCA_002338895.1 Lentisphaeria bacterium UBA1829
CCCGCCATGTTCACAGGGGACAATTATGTTCTCGACGGCGGCAAGTTCTACGCATGGCCCGACGCCATTCTCTACGGCGGATACGCGGGGAAATTCTCCTACACGCCTTACAGCTATGGACTTTACCAGGTCAGCCGGAATTATCTGCGACTGATCAACTGCCCCGCGCTCGTCCTTGACTATTCCCTCGCCGCCCAGAAAGGCTACGGCATGTTCTACGCGAACGCCGGAACCGAATTCGCCGACGCCTTCGGCTACGAAACCGGTCTGAAAAGCGACACGGGAACCGCCATCAGCAGTGCCTACTACCTGCCCAAACTGAAAACAGCATCCGAACTTGGCTATATCGGCTGTTCCGGCAAAGTCCGTCCCGGCGCATTCGGCGACCAGCATCCGACCATTCCCCAGGCATCGGGCACTTCCTGGAACAACTGTGCGGCGGGAGCCGACAACGCCGTCTACTACGGCGCCTTCGCCTTCGTCCACAGCGGCAGCGGAAACATGGGCATGGCGG
>DDJH01000066.1:15833-24030 GCA_002338895.1 Lentisphaeria bacterium UBA1829
GGCTCCGTCCGGAGCTGGAGCCGGGGCGCCTACGAAGCCAGACTCAATCCGAATACGGGAATCGGTTACAAGCAGCTTTTCCGCTCGTTTCCGTTCAACTGGAATAAATTCACGCACTAATCATCAACCAAGTCTGAGGAATCTTCAATGAAAACACATGTCACAGAGCTCACACTCGCAAGTTTTTTTACCGCTCTCGCCCTTGCCGCCGCGGAACCGGGCAATCTGTTCCGGGATCCGGACCTGAAATCGCCGGACGCCTGGAACGCGCCCGAAAATGTCCAGAGCAAACCGCACTCTCCTTCCGCCGGGGAAACGGCCGATTCCGCCAACTTCCTTGCCGGGAAAGGACGGACAACTCTTCAGCAGAAACTTTCCGTCAAGCCGGACACCTGGTACATTCTGAGCTTTCGTTTCCGTTCGCTGGGGAAATATGCGGATCCTCCGCGTCAGCCTTACAATCTGATGGCGGGCATTCTTCCGGAAGGAGCCACAAGCATCTGGAGTCCGGCTCTTGCATCGCGAACCTTCGGCGGAGCCCCCGTCTGGAACAGCGGAAGAGTGATCTTCCACAGCGGGAAGAACAGTGCCGTCACACCGTTCGCCGCATTTTTCGGCGATGGAGAGTGGTCGATTTCCGGTCTTGCTCTGCGGGAAATTTCGGAGAAGGATTTTCAGCAGAACGGCGTTCTGGATCCCGGATTCGAGACGGCGCAGCCCGGCATGATCCCGACCGATTTCCGTCCGACCCGCAGCAAAGGCGGGAAAGCCGCGGTCACGGTATCGGATCAGGCCCGAACGGGGAAACAGGTGCTTGAAATTTCGTTTCAGGGAAAAATCGAACTGATCGGCAGTCGTTTTCTGCTCCGTGCAGGAGAAACGTACACGGCGGGAGTCTACCTGAAGGCATCCGCTCCGGTTTCCGTGGAGATGGGAATTATGGGGGCGACTCCGGGGAATCGGACAAGATCGGTCCGAAAAGCGGAGATCGGAACGCAATGGACACGGGTCGAAGTGAAAGGTGTGGTGCGGAAAAATGAAGGACCCGTCTCCGCACTCCAGCTGAATCTCTCGTTCCAGGCGAAGGACAACGCGGAAACAACCGTCTGGTGTGACGACGTCTCCTTTGAACACTCCGCCCCGGCAAAATAACCATTTCCTCCGGCAGAAGAGAGGCTCCTCTTTCCGGGATCTCCGCTCTTCCGCCGGGAACCACCCTTACGACAATGAGAAGATCCATGAATTTGAAAGCTCTGTTTCCGTTTTTGCTGACCCTTGTTTTCACCAGCCGTCTCTGCGCCTTTGACGAGCCGGGCAATCTGCTCAAGGACTTTGAAATGAATTCTCCCGGAGAGATCTGGAACATCCAGATTCCCGTACAGAGAGAAACCATCGAATCCTTTCAGGGACTGGCCGATCCGCTCTGCTATGTTTCCGGACGGGGGCGGGCGACGGCAAGGCAGAGCGTCGCAGTCAAACCGGATACCTGGTATACGATGAGCTTTCTGTTCCGCGCCGGGGGAAAATACGCGGAAAGCGGAACATATCCGTTCAATCTTCTGGCCGGAGTCTCAGCGCAGGGCTCATCCGACATCTGGAGCGGAACGATCTGCTCCAGAACGTTCGGAGGCTCCGCACAGTGGGAACGGGGAGTTCTGTTTTTCCACAGCGGGAAGAACAGAAGCGTCTCTCCGTTTGTCGCGTTTTTCGGCGACGGAGAATGGAATCTCGGACGCTTCTATCTGCGCGAGATGACCCCGGCGGATTTCCGCACATCCACGCTTTCCGATCCGGGATTTGAACATTCCCTGCCCGGGATGCTTCCGGTGGAATTCCGGCAGACACGGGGAAAAGGAGCCCGGGTGACCGTCACGCAGGCGGAAGCGAAAAGCGGAAAACAGGCGATGGAAACGAAATTTCAGGGGCGAGTTCATCTTGTCGGCGGACACTTCCCGGCAAAAAGCGGCGAGAAGTTTCAGGCAGGGATTTTTCTGAAAGCCTCGCATCCCGTCTTTGCCGAGCTGGCCGTAACCGGCGTGGATTCCAGGAGCCGGACCAATCGCAGAAGACGAATCGAAGTCGGAACACAATGGACCCGTCTTTCCGTGGAAGGGGAAGTCGGGAAAACAGAAGATTCCACCCAGATTCTCCATCTGAACCTCACCATTCAGACAAAGGAGCAGAACGCCGACGTCACCGTCT
The DNA here is from genome assembly GCA_002338895.1 of Lentisphaeria bacterium UBA1829. Classification (GTDB taxonomy): domain Bacteria; phylum Verrucomicrobiota; class Lentisphaeria; order Victivallales; family UBA1829; genus UBA1829. The sequence continues at coordinate 18,036 of DDJH01000066.1, forward strand.
GGTGTGACGATGTCTCCTTCGAAATTCTCACCGAAGAGGAGCGCGCCGTCAATACGACCCGTCCGCGCATCTGGAACGATTCGTTCGAAACGGGCCCCTACGGCTGGAAAATCACGTTTCTGGAAGATCCCCGATTCTCTCTTTCCCAGACCCGCGCAGTCGCGCTCGATTCCACCACCGCGGGACACGGACGCTCCTCCCTGCGCATTCAGAAATCCCGGATGCCCGATTCCCTGAAAAAAAGAGTGATGATCACCTCCCTCCCCCTCCGAATCGACAATCAGAAGGAGTATGTCTTTTCCTTCATGGCAAAAGCGGACCGGCCGACCACCGTTACCGCCGCCTTCCCCTACAAAGGCATCGGAACATTCAAGCTGACCGGAACGTGGCAGAGATTCACCAGTTCCCCCGTCCGCCCGAACCGCTGGTACATCCGCCCCGGCTGGAACGAGATCCGCCTCGAATCCCCGCTCGACGGCAGCACGATCTGGATCGACGCCGTCATGCTGGAAGCCGGAACCCGGGCATCCGCATTCCGTCCGTCGGCCGAATACGAAGCGGGAATCTTTTTCCCCGAACCTTTCAAGCTCTTTGCTCAGAACGAAAAGCGTAGCGTGCAGGTCATGGCGATCTCCAACCGGGAACCGTTGAACGGCACAGCGGAACTCCGGATCACCGATCTGTTTGACCGGACACGGTTCCGCGAGACGCGTTCAGTTTCCCTGAAAGCGGGAGAAGCCATTCGCTGGACGCAGGACATCCCAACCGGATCCTGCGGCTATTTCCGTGCGGAACTCCGTCTGCTGGATTCCAAACGGAACGAAAAAGCGAAAAACATCACGACATACGCCATTCTCGCCCCTCCCCGGAATCTGCCGTATGAGAAATCCTGGTGCGGCATCCTCGGCGGCATCGACAACAGCGGACGGCGAGGCAGCACCGCCGCCGATCTCGCCCTGATGGGCGCCTCTCTGGATGAGACGCTCGACGCGATCCGCCTGATCGGCTGCAAGTGGATCCGGATCATGGGAATCGGCAACTGGCGCAACACGGAACCGGTCCGGGGGACCTATGAATGGAAGTGGGATGAATATCTCGCGGCGCTGAAACGTCACCGTTTCGGAATCCTTGCCGAGTTTCTCAGCCACGACGCCCAGCCGTGGAGCAATTCCGGCGTCATCGTCAAGGAAAAACTCCAGGGCGGCTTCCATTATACGGCCAGAGCGGAGGACGTCGCCAAATTCACCGCCGATTTCCCCCGCCGCTACCGCGGCAGAATCAACAGCATCAACCTGATGAACGAAACCAACGGCTACCCGCCCGAAGAGTACATCAAAATCGCCAAAGCGGTCTATCGGACCTTCAAGAAGGAAGCACCGGAAGTTCTTGTGCAGGGTCCGGGCTATCCCGCCACGGTCCTTCCGCTGCTCTCCGGAAAGGATACCACCTGGATCACCCGCGCGCTGAAACTCGGACTCAACGACTGCAACGACATTATGGGAATCCACTGCTATTCGCCGGGTCATGCCCACAGTCTCTCAAGCATCATGCGCGACAGTGTCGAACTTCTTCTGACCAATCAGAATATGACCTTTGCCGAAATGCGCCGTCTTCAGGTGGAGAAATTCAAACGAGAATATCGCCACAACCGCATCTGGGATACCGAAAGCGGAGCGATCTTCAACACGGTCGCGGAATGGATGAACTCTCCTGCGGAAGTCCGGTTGCCGTGGTATACCGAACATGTCGCCGCCGCCCGGATGATCCGCTGGAACATTCTCCGGATGGCGATGGGCATCGAACGGCATTTCCATTTCATGTTTCTGTTCGCATCGGGGCAGACCTATCACACACTGGATCTGATGAATATCGACGGGACCCCGCGTGCCGGAGTTGCACCGCTCTCCACCTTCTATCGCCTGTTTGACGGCAGCAGCTTCGTCGGGAAAGTCCAGCTGGACGGGACCACCCATCTTTACGTCTTCCGCGACTTCGACGGGAAAGCCGTTGCCGCATGCTGGGACCCGATTCTGGAAAACAGACCGGCAGGCAGGCTTCACATTCCCCGGAGCGCCGGTGTCTCCGAAGCGCTGGACTTCACAGGAAATCCGGTCAAGGGGACGAACGGGGTCTATCCGCTCAGCGATGCGCCGCTCTATCTGAAATCGGATCTCGCGCCGGAAGAGTTCCGGAACGAACTGAAAAAATCCAGACCGCTTCTGGAAAGTTTCCGCGGAGCGCTTTCCATTGCCGCGGAACCCAATGGCGGACTGGCTGCGGAAGCGACGGTACTGAATTCCGGAACGGAGGAACTTCAGGATCTTGTCATCCGCCTCTCCGACGGCCGGGAGGGCTCGTTGAGGAATCTCGGTTCCGGAGAACGGAAAAGCCTCCGTTTTCCGCTGAAAGGCTCCGTCTCCGGCCGGGTCGCCGTGGAAGCGGACTTCATCGGGAGAAACAGCCGTCAGCACGCGGCGGTATCCAAGCAGCTCTTCTCTCTCAGGGCTGCGCGGAAAGCCGCCGTGCCGGATGGAACGATCGGACCGGAAGAGTACTCCACGGTCTGGGAAAAGGAGTTCATTCGAACCGGACGCGGGAAAGCGACCCCGCTTTCCGCCACTCTTTTTGCCTCCTGGCTGCCGGACCGCCTCCAGTTTGCGGCGGAAATCAGGGATCCCACATATGTCCCGGCGGGAGACGGGGAGGAGATCTCCCGCGGAGACGGAGTGGAGGTGTATCTGGATTTCTCTCCGGGGAAAGATCCTTTTTCTCCGCTTTATCCGGACGAGGCGATCCGGATTTCCATCAATCCGGCCTTTCCGGGGAAGCCGTCGTTTGAACGAAACGGTCTGCCGGCGAAACGCGCGGTTTCCTTCTTTGATTTTGATCGGGTCCGGGCGGTCTCCCGGCGCACCGGAGAGGGATACCTTGTCGAGTGGGAGATTCCCATGAAAAAACGACTGCATGAACATCAGCTTCTCGGCTTCAACTTCACCGTGATGGATCACGGCAATGCGCCGAAACCGAATCAGGGATTGTCGCTGGCGAAAACCGCCTGCTGGAACGATGTTCTTGCGTTTGAACTGCTCCGTCTGGACTCGGAGAAAGGAAGCGGAAAATGACGGATTTTGAGCGCATCCGTACAATTCCCGTTCTTCTGAAGCAGCCGTTTCTGGAACCGGGGGACCGGCTGGTCTGCTTCGGAGACAGTCTGACCGCCCGGGAAAACGGATATTTTCTCTATCTCAGAAACGCTCTGGAAATGCGCGGAATCGAACTGATCAACGCGGGAGTCAGCGGAGACAAAACCCCGACCGCCCTCCTGCGGATGGAACGCGACGTTCTGGCGCACAAGCCAAACGCGGTCTCCCTCTTCTTCGGAACCAACGACGCCGTCCACGGTCACGGCCGCTGGTCGCAGGAGCCCCGGATCGCCTGGCAGACTCTGCGCGACAATCTCAAATGGATGGTTCACATCTGTCGTCTGAACGGCATTGCAAAACTCAGCATCAACGCCCTCCCCGGGGAGAATGAAGGCTCTCCGCTTACGGAATACGGCACTCGTCTCCCCCACATCACAGCCACTCGTCTGGCCGCCGAGGAGACCGGAGCTCTGCTGGTCCCCCTCGACTATCTCTTCCGGGAAGGAGCAAAACTCCACGAATCCGAACGCTCGGCGGATGGTCTTTTCTACACCTGCGACGGCATGCACCACACGCCCGAAACCGCCCAGCTGATCGCCCGGGCCATGCTCCACTGCTGGAACATGAACCCGCCGATCCGGCAGACTGGAAGTTCCTCCTGAGCGCCCCTCCTCCGTCTGCCGTTCGGGAGAGGAATGGCGGACGGAGATTCTCATTTCCCGACCTCCAGCTCGTAAAGCAGAATGCTCCGGTCGTCTGCTCCGTTGTCCAGAATCAGACGGACTGTTCCATCCCGTTCCCGGCCATCGACCGGAAGTTCAAACAGCCGTTTTCCGGAGGAGTCGCACGCAAAGATCCGAAACTCTCCGGGGAGTTTCAAAAAGAGTTCCGCCCGGTTCCTGCGCAGAAGCATTTTTCCGGGATCTCCCGCTTTCTCCTGAATGGTTCTTTCCCTGTCGGCAAAAGTCTGCCCGTCACACTTGACGTCGGTCAGATGCATCAGCAGGAGTCGACGGCTCTCCGGAAGGGGACGATCATCGGCCGATGCCAGGAAAAACGCCGCAGGAGCCGATCCGTTCCGGATACGCATCCGCTTTCCGGAAAACGATTTCTTCTCCGGAAGAACAAGAGCCTCGCTCCGCTCGGCGGCCACATGAAAAGTTCCCTGTTCCGGATCCAGAACCAGTTCACCGGTTGTGCTGACAATCTTCTCTCCCTGTGCTTTGCCGGGGGGAATCACGCCGGCTCGGGTCAGGTCCGCAAAGAAAGAGTCCTCCTTCCCGTGCCGGATCCATGTCTTGCGATCCGGCGTTTCCGAGGGAGCGAGAATCAGAGGGAGATCGGCGGAGGAGTTTTCCGTTCTCAGACGGATCCGGGTCATCAGGGGCAGACGAGTTCCGATGAGACCCGCGGCCTTTTCCGTCGTCAGCGCGGAGAGCGGCGCCGCCGAGACGTCGTTCCGCAGGAAAAGCAGCGCTCCGCAGCGGGAGGCCAGACGCATCATCGGATTTGTCCCGATCAGAAACGGTCCCAGTTCCGGTTTTGCCTCCTGTCCGGCTTTTCCGGTGTAGTAGAACTGGATCAGACCGTCGTAGTCCTGAAGCGCGGCATACGCGCCGGCAAGGAGCGGACCCTCGAAGATATAGGAGTTCGGATAGCAGTAGTTCCATTCCGAAATCACCATGGGTTTCCCGTCCAGCGCGTGCCGGAAAACGTCGCGGATCCCGCCCGCGGCGGCGGCAACGNNGGAGAGATTCGATGTGAAGTTCGGAAGCTCTTCCGCTCCCCGGCTCAGCGGACGGGGATGAGCCCAGTAGAAGTGGACATCCACATAATCGTAAAGATTCCGGGTTCCGGGAAGCGGCGTCTCATAGTTCTGGTCGGAGAGCGGAACGCGGACCCCGAGCGAACGAAGAACCGTCTTCAGCTCGGAGAAGAACTCCTCTCCGGTCCGGAACAGGAACGCGTCAAAATGACGTTTCCGGTTTTCAGGGGTCTCCTCCAGGTGCATCTCGCGCAGATAGCTCCGGAACGCCTGTTCGACGGCCTTTTTCCCGACGGAGTCCGCCCGGGGAACAAGCACCGGAAGCGTCCCCTCGTTGACCAGATTGAGGAAGATCAGCGCCGGATCCTCCGCCCAGCGGAGAGACGTATAGGGGTTCCTGTGATCCAGAAGCGTCCGGGCAAAGCAGATCAGATCCTGACGCACATCGGGATCAAAATAGCAGAGGACCTTGTATTGATTTCCGGAAAGCTGCCCGTATTTCGGGATCTTCGCCCATTTCCGCAGCGTGAAAAGATCCAAAGTGACATAGATTCCTCTTTTTTTCGCCTCGGCGAACAGGAAATCCAGCTGGTCCATCCGGTCCGGACGAATCCGGTCCTGCGGAAGATTGTTCCGTTCGACCAGCAGATCGTCAAAATGGTGCAGTCGAATGACATTGAATCCGCTCCGGGCGATATGATCCAGCAGCTGAAGTGTTGCCGCTCTGGAATCGTACTGCGCGGAGGAGCAGAGATTGCAGCCCCAGAACCGGACGGGAACTCCGGGACGTTTTTCAAATTCGAAATGTCCGTTTTTCACCGTCAGGAATCCATATTTTCCCGCCGGAGCGTCCAGCAGACGGGAAAAATCGGCGATGGAGCCCTTCTCGACGGCCGGCGTATACGGAAGAACCCTCCACTCCTTTCCCTCCCGGATGACAATTTCTGCGGACTCCTCCGGCGGCACAAACGTCCCGATGGAGACCGCCACGATCATCCAGACCTGGTTCTGCGAGTGGAATTCGATCCTGCGGACCGCCCGCTCCTCCAGAGGGATCCGGCTGACATACAGCCCCACCTCCGCCAGT
>DDJH01000108.1 GCA_002338895.1 Lentisphaeria bacterium UBA1829
ACTGGCGCTGACCCTGGAAGCCGGCCGCGATCGCGTTGTGCCCGCAGGACTCTTCCACAAAGCCCATTTCCGCAAGTTTGCCGTTGCCGACCATCAGGTCGCGTGCGATGATCGCCATCTTGGCGACATATTCCCAGATTTTCTTCTGCTCCGCAGCGGATTTTCCGGCCTTGCCGTTGTAGACATCCTTGTTCTGCTTGCAGTTTTTCTGGATCCAGGCGATGGCCCGCTTGTATTCCTCGGGATCGTAGATGTTTTCGTTCACGCGGCGGATGATTTCGCACTGATCGACGGACTCGCAGCGCATGCCGAGATATTTTTCAAAGAAGTCGGGATTCACAATGGATCCGGCGATTCCCATGGCGACGCTTCCCATCGAAAGATAGCTTTTGCCGCGCATGTTGGCCACCGCAAGTCCGGCGCGGACAAAGCGGAGAATTTTCTCCTTCACATCATCGGGAATCTCCTTGCAGTCCTTGTCCTGCACGTCGCGTCCGTAGATGCCGAATGCGGGGATTCCCTTCTGGGAGTGGGCGGCGAGAACCGCGGCAAGATACACCGCGCCGGGACGTTCCGTTCCGTTGAAGCCCCAGATCGCTTTCGGGGTCTGCGGATCCATGTCCATTGTTTCGGAACCGTAGCACCAGCANNCCAGCAGGGGGTGACGGTCAGGGAGATGCCGACGTTTTCGCGTCTGAATTTTTCCGCGCAGGCCGCCGCTTCCGCAACTCCGCCGATGGTGGTATCCGCAATCACGCATTCGACGGGGCTCCCGTCCGGGTGGCGGAGGGTGGAGGAGATCAGTTCAGCTGCGGAGATGGCCATCTGCATGGTCTGGTCTTCCAGGGATTCGCGGATCCCTTTTCTTCTGCCGTCGATCGTGGGACGGATCCCGACTTTCGGGTGCTCGGTCGACCCGGTGACGACTTTCGGCGCGGCTTTGACGCTCTTCTTTTGTACTTTGGCTGCCATACTTCTGTTCCTCCTTTTCAGGTTTTCAGTGAATGGACTCTTTTACCCTTGAGATATTCTTCATAGGGTAAAATAACAGATTCTTTACAACATGCAAACCTCTTTGTCGGGATTCTTCATAAAACAGGAGATTTTCCGCATGATTTTTTCTCCGGCCGGATCTTTTCTCCGGACGGTTTCCCGCTTGAAGCGTTTTCTCCGGACCGGCCGTTCGGAATGGAACAGGGAAGCAACGGGAAAAAAATTGTTTTTTTTATGAAAAAATAATGAAGGGAGATTCATTTTCAGTTTGATAAAAGAGGGATTTCGTTGTATTTTAAAAAATAAGATTTTTCGGAGCTTGTCGGAGCATCCTTGAGATCACCCCGAATTTTTAGAGGAGAAGGGAGAGAAAAAATGGCTGTGGAACTTTCGTATGTGTTGATTACTCCTTATTCGCTGAAGAAATCCCGGACAGGCGGCATCATCGCCCGACTGCTGTCCCGGACGGGACTGGAGCTGGTCGCGGCAAGAATGATCGCGCCGGATCAGGCGTTTGCGGAAGCCTATGCCGAATCTCTCAAACGCCGTGTCGGCGCCCGCGACGAGTTCGCGGCAAAAATCCTTTCCGATTACGTGATCGACAATTTCACACCCCTCGACGACGGACGCAGAGAACGCCNNCCTGCCGCAAACTCTATGAGGTGGTAGGCCAGCTCCCGAACTCCAAAAACCGCCGGGAAGACATCTATGGAGATACGATCCGCGACACCTATTGCAATCTGGTCTTCAACCGGGACGGTTCCCTTCTCTATTTCGAACCGGCGGCGTTTACGCCGCCGCATATCGAGGGGTGTGTCGAACGCCTCAAAATCATTGCGGACTTCATTGAAAAGGAAGAGAATATTGTCGACAACATCGTCCGCCCCGAGGATGAGGAGGGACGGGAGCGCACTCTGGTCATCATCAAGCCGGACAACTGGAGCAGACCGAGCACAAAGCCGGGGAACATCATCGACATGTTCAGCCGGACCTCTCTTCGCATCGTCGGATGCAAGGTCTATCAGATGTCGGTCGCGGAGGCGCTGGAGTTCTACGGCCCCGTCAAGCAGGCTCTGCGCAAAAAACTCGCTCCCGTGATCGCGAAAAAAGCGCGGGAACTGCTGGAGCATGAGTATAAAATTGTGCTCCATGACTGCGAGGAGATGCTCGAAAAGTCCGTCGGGCGCGATTTTGCGGACGACCAGTTCAACCGGATCGTGGAGTTCATGTCGGGTGTCCGTCCGGACAGCTGTCCGCCGGAGGAGCTCAACGCCCCCGGAAAGGTCAAGTGCATGGCGCTGATCTACGAGGGAACCAATGCCGTCTCCAAAATCCGGACCGTGCTCGGCCCGACCGATCCGACCAAGGCGCCGGATGGAACCATCCGCCGCGAATTCGGAAAGGATGTCATGGTCAATACCGCCCACGCCTCCGACTCGATCGAAAGCTACGAGCGCGAAACCAAGGTCATCAAAATCGACCGGAATAACATGGCCTCGATCATCCGCGCCTATCTGAAGGAGTATAAGGACTGAGCGTATGCCTGCCGGACGCGAAGAGTTTGAGCGGGAGGAGGAGACCGGCTGTTCCGCGGAATTTGAAGAGCCGCCCATGTACCGGGTCCTGCTGCTGAACGACGATTACACCCCGATGGAGTTCGTCGTTCAAATCCTGCGGGATATTTTCCACAAGGACCGTTCCGAAGCCGAACGGATCATGCTGAACGTCCATCGGAAAGGCAGCGGACTCTGCGGCATTTACACCTATGAAATCGCGGAAACGAAAGTGGACCGCGTTCAGGCCAGAGCCGGAAAAGCCGGATATCCGCTCCGCTGTATCATGGAAGAGGAATCCTGACGCACCGGAAGGAGTGTGGAGGTCTATGAGTTTGAGTTTGTCCGGGGAGTCCCGGGATTTTCTGCAAAAACTTCATGCAAAGGCGGAGGAGTTCGGGCACGAATTCATTCTGCCGGAGCACTTGCTGTTCCTGTTTACGGAGACGCCGGTCACGGAGGAGATCTTCAAATCGTTTCAGGTGCCGCCCGGGGAGATCCGGAATCGACTGGTGGATTTTTTTGAACGAAAGGTCGAACGGGTCGGAGAAAACTGCGAGATTTCGTTTTCCAGTTCGGTGCTGCGGATCTTTTCCCATGCGGAGCAGCAGGTGGTCTCGTCCGGACGACGTGAGCTGGAGGTGACGGATCTGCTGGTCTCCTTGTTCCTGGAGGAGCAGTCGTATGCGGTGTATCTTCTCCGGTCGTTCGGGATGGAGTTTGCGGACGTGCTGTCGGCGGTGACCGGGATCACCCATCCGGAGGCCCGCGCGGAAGACGGGAAAAACGAGACGAAGGACGGGGAGGGGAAAAAACGTTCCGCGCTGGAACTTTACACGGTGAACCTGACCGAACTGGCGCGCGCCGGGAAACTGGATGCGGTGATTGGACGGTCCAAGGAGCTGGGATCCGTTCTTCGGACCCTTTCCCGGCGGAAGAAGAACAATCCTCTTCTGGTCGGGGAGCCGGGGGTCGGCAAGACTGCGGTGGTGGAAGGACTGGCGGTGCGGATCGCGCGCGGAGAAGTGCCCGAACAGTTCGAAAATCTTGTCATTTACGCTCGNNCATGGGCGCGCTGACCGCCGGAACCAAATTCCGCGGACAGTTTGAAGAACGGTTGAAAAATGTGATCCGGGAGCTTTCGGCATCTCCGGATCATGTGCTGTTTATTGATGAGATTCATACGGTGATCGGGGCCGGGGCCGTCGGCAGCGGTTCGCTGGATGCGTCGAACATTCTGAAGCCCTCGCTGAACCGGGGGGAGCTTCGGTGCATCGGTGCGACAACGAATGAGGAGTACCGCAATCAGCTGCTGAAGGACAAGGCGTTCTCCCGCCGCTTCCAGAAGATTGACGTGCCGGAACCGTCGTCTGAAGAGAGCCTGCAGATTCTTTCCGGCATTGCGCCCGCCTACGAGAAGCATTACGACGTTTCGTTCGAACCGGAGACTCTGAAACGGATCGTGGAACTGGCCGAACGCCATATTTTCGACCGCTTCATGCCGGACAAGGCGATCGACCTGCTGGACGAGGCGGGAGCCGCGAACCGGATGGCGGAACATCCGCTGAAGACGATTCCGCCGGCGTTTGTGGAGCATCTTGCCGCGGAGATGTTCGGAATTCCCGAGACGCAGACAACCGGCGGCGAGGCGGAACGCCTTCGTGTGCTGGATGCGGAGCTGCGCAAGGTGGTGATCGGACAGGATCCGGCGATTGATGCGGTGGTCTCCGCGATCAAACTCTCGCGTTCGGGCTTGTCAAATGCCGACCGGCCGGTCGGGGCGTTTCTGTTCGCCGGACCGACCGGAGTGGGAAAAACGGAGCTTTCAAAACGTCTGGCTTCGACTCTCGGAATCGGATTTGTCCGGTTCGACATGAGCGAATATGCCGAAGAGTATTCGATTTCCAAGCTGATCGGTTCCTCGCCCGGATACGTGGGCTTTGAGCAGGGAGGACTGCTGACGGAACGGGTTCTCCGCTGTCCGCATTGCGTGCTGCTGCTGGACGAGATGGAGAAGGCGCATCCGAAGATCTACAATCTGATGCTTCAGATCATGGACTATGGCGTGATGACCGACAATTCCGGACGCAGGGTCGATTTCCGCAATGTGATTCTGATTATGACCACCAATGTGGGGGCGCGCTCGCTGGCGGAACATGCGATCGGCTTTCAGGCGGCGGATCAGACGGACTCCCGGGTGGAGAGTGCGCTTCGGAAGCATTTTCCACCGGAATTCCGCAACCGTCTGGACGGGATGATTCCGTTTCATCCGCTCTCCCCGGAGTCGATCCGGAAGATTGTCCGCAAGTTCCTTTCGGAGGCGGAGGACCGTCTGCGGAAGAGAGGAATTGCGCTGAAGGCGGATGGAAAGGCGGTGGACTGGCTGGCGGAACATGGATTCGATGAAAAACTCGGAGCCCGTCCGCTGGAGCGCCTGATCCGCGACGAGATCCTGGCCAAGCTGGCGGACACTCTGTTGTTCCACTCGGAACAAGGGGTGGACACGGTCCGCATTTCCGCCGGGAAAGATGGAATCACTCTCAAGACCCTTGCTTCCGGACGGTGATATTTTCTGCCTTCCGCATAAAAAATCCCCCATAGAATATTGCGAAAACGACAAACGGACGGATTGACCTGCCCGGAAGGAATCCTGCTGCGTTTCCTCCCGGGGGAATCGGGAGGAAACGCGCGGGGATGCATCGTCTCTTTGACAGAGATCAGGGAATGAGGACGAGGTCTTTATAGAGATGGGGGTTCCGGAAGGGTTCGGTTCCTTTCGGAGCGAGAGTGAGACCGTCTTTGCGTCCTTTTCCGTCGTCATCGTTGATGAGGAGGGAGAAGCCGAAGGAACTGCCCTCCCGGAAGGAGATGTAGGGCAGGGTGGCGGCGGGGAAGAAGACGTGGTAGATCAGGGTGTGGGCGTCGGGGCGCTCGCAGGAGAGCTGGAGAGCGGAGTCGATGCCGCGGGTCTGATTGCCTTCTCCGATGAAGCGGGCGTCGCTGCCGTGGTTCAGATAGGCGACCGGGGTTTTGCCGTGGAGGAGAGAGAGGATGTAGTCGCAGTCGTCTCCTTCATTTTTTCCTTCCTTGCCGGAGGTGGGGGTGGCGTCCCGTTTCATGTCGAAATAGACTTGGATGGAGTCGTTCTGCCAGGCGGCGGGGGCGTTGTCCGGGAAGACGAAGCGGTTGTCATGAACCCGGACGGAGAGACCGAAGCCGTCACGGTTCCACCAGGTGCGGAATGCGGCGGAGAGATCGTCGTTTCCGCTCCATTTTTCCGTCGGGTTGTAGTTGGCACTGAGGTTGTCGCTGCTCAGGGAGATCCAGGGAACGTCCCTGCCGTTTGCCGATCGGGGCGCGAACAGGACGGAAAGCGAGGTCCGTTCCGTGGAGAGCCCGAAGCGGGACCGGAGGGTCGCTTTGAACTCATAGCGTTCCATCGGACGCATGTCGGACTGAAGGATCGGGAAGGAGAGAATCCGTTTTTCTCCGGGGGCGAGGGTGAGAACCGCTTTTGTCCGTCCCAGCTGAATCGCCTTCGGAATTCCGGTCAGTTCGACTTCCAGTTGCTCGGATTTGTTCGTCCGGTTGCTCAGCGTCAGATTCAGCGCGTCCTTTCCGCCCATGGAAAGACGGAGGGCAAACGGCGCGCCCAGATCCCGGAATTCCAGATTGTTCAGGATGGCTTTCCAGTTTTTCGCCGGGATGCGCAGATAGATCGGCGCAATGGAGACCGGCGCCGTTGCGGACTGAATCCGGTTGCCGAAGAGGTCGAAGGCCTGAACGGTTTTCGGAATGGTCATGGATCCTTTTGTTGCGGGGTCCAGCGTGCAGAGTGTGACGAGTGCGCCGCCGGGGGCATTCGGAAAGACAAAACTTTTGACGGCTTCTCCGAGATTGAGCTCTTCTCCGCGTCCGGCGTTGGAGAGGAACTCCTGCGCGGCGTTGACGGCGGCAAGACTGTCGAAAACCATCTGCTCCTTCTGCCCGGGAATTCCATGGAGGAAGTAGCCCAGGACCATGGAGGACCATTTTGATCCGGCAGCCGCATGATGGATGAGGTTGTCGACACAGACTGCCGCATGTTCCAGTTCGGTGTCTTTGAAGTACTGGCGGCTGACCTCGATGTCGTGATCCGGCAGACCGCTTCCGCGGAAACCGAAATACTGCTCCGTGTTCCAGATGGGAATATCGCGTCCGAATTTTTCTTTCAGGACTCTGCGATAGTCCATGATTTTCCCGTAGAGATTGAAGAGACTGGGGGATTCGCAGTATCCGTGGAAGGCGTAGATGTCGATGGCGTCAGCACCGCCGCTTTCCAGAAACTTGAGTCCGTAATCCCGCCACGCGACGGGACCGAGAATCCGGATGGTCGGGTCGATCTCCCGGATCACCTTGCGGGCAATCTGATAATAGCGGGCGACTTTCTGCGGAGACATGGTTGGCAGATTTTTCTTTTCTCCCTTCTGATATTTCCAGAGTTCAGGTTCGTTGAAGAGTTCGACTCCCTGAATGGCTCCTGAAGTTCGNNCCCTGAATGGCTCCCTTGAACGGGGCAACCGTTTTCCGGATCTGCTCGGCAAACTGGCGTTCCAGTTCCGGAGTGAGAGTCTGGGCGATGGAGAATTTCCCGCCTGCGTCCTGCAGTTCCGGAAGACAGAGAACGTTGAAGGTATGATGTTTTTGAAAAGTTTTTTTCAATTCGGGATCATGGTCGAGATCCAGAATCTCCTTTCCGAAAAAACGGGTGTAGGTCATCTGATTGAATCCGAGAAAACGATTCAGTGTTTCCCGGTCGAACTTCAGAATGACCGGAGACAAATGTCCGGCCAGCGGCGGTTCGGAGAGAGTCAGTTTGGAAAGATCTTTCAGAACCGCATACCGGAAAAACGTTTTCTGATTTTCTGCGGAAAGCGTGACATGATAAACTCCGCGTTTCCCGTCCGGGTTGACGGTGAAACGCTTCTGCTGATCCCGTTTCGGCTGGAAATGAAAAGTTTCCCTTCGGCAGAGATTCCCCCATGCGTCCCGGATCTCCATTTTCAGATTCAGGGGTTTCTTCCTGTTTTTCCCCATTACGACACGCACGTCAAGCGGGGCATTCCGGTCGGTATCCGCAAGAATGCTGTTTCCGAGAATGCCGAATGTCAGATCCGGTTCCTCCAGTTCGGTGTCTGTGCCGGCGGCTGCCTGAACTTTGTCGATCTGAATCGCATTTCCGAGAGCATCCAGTCGCAGATACATCCGGTTGTAAAGCGATTGTGCGGCCTTTCCGGAGAAGCGGTAAGTTTGATATTCATCTGTCAGTTTGAATTTTCCTGCGAATCCCTGCCATTTCCCGTCGAAGAGATAGGCCTGGCATTCGGCATTTTTCCCGGGAACGGCATTTTTCATCCGCAGAAGAACGGTGTATTCCTCTCCCGGGACAACGGAAAACTGACGGGACTGCAGCATGGTTCCCGCATCCAGAATCAGCGTGTCGCTGATTCGACGGGGCGGACGGTTCCGGAGCATCTGCTTCAAAACCNNCCTTTTTTTCACTGAATTGTCCTTCATCCGCCCGCAGCTGCCAGCCGAGGGTCCCGAACAGGAAGTCCGGGTTGAAAATCAGATTTTTCCCTTTTACGACATTCTTCCGGATCTCTCCGTTCTCATAACAGAGAGAAATTTTCCCGATCAGAGCGGCTTCTCCTTTCGCAATATCGATTCTCGGCCAGAAAAACGGACTTTTCGGATTCGGAGGAACCTCCGCGCGGAACGAAAATTTCTGCCAGTTTCTGTTCAGAGAGAAACTTTTGTTCTTCCCCCACGCATAGGAATCACCGATCAGATGCAGAGTCATTTGAGCCGAGTCGTTCAAGGCCCGGGCCCAGACGGTCAGTTCTATGCGTCCTTTCCGGGGAAGGGGGTATTTCATGCCCTGAAGAGAGACGGCCCGGTCGGGTCCGGCGGAGAGTTTCATGACCATGGATGAGTTCTCAAAGCCGAACTCTCCCGTCAATCCGCACTCTTTTGGCTAGCCGTATTCCACGCGCCACTGAGCCGGCGTTTCTCCGGTTTTCCCGGAAAAGAACCCGTTGTTCAGCAGAATATTCTCCTTGTCACGGAACTGAAATTCCCGGGCTTGCGGTTTTTTATACTGAAAACCGGAAAAAGTTCCGGAGTCCGGATGTTTGTTGAAGACCAGCGCGGCTTTTCCGGAACGTTCCATTGTGATCGGAAGCGTGACTTTTGTCCATTGGGAATTGACGGAAACGGATTGCCAGAGGGCCGGATTCTTTGAGGTGCGCGGTTCGGTTTCCGCATAGACGGCAATACTTGCATTGGGGGAGGGGGAGTCCGCCCGGATTTCCGTTGTGATCCAGGAGCTTCCCGCCGGAAGGGGGGAGGGGAGAATCGTGCGCTGATAGAGGGTGTTCCGGCTGGTCGGCTGGATGGTCTCTGTTTCCTCCACACCATCGAGAAGCAGGGCGGATGCGAGTATTGCAAGGGATGCGATGATTGTGAATTTCATGGTCTGAGAGCTCCTTGAGTGGGGGGATTAATACTGGGTCAGCCAGTAATATTTCCGGGTGTCGCCCTTTCCGTAGTTCAGGACGGAGCGGCTCATCCAGGAGACATGCCCGTCAGCCCAGTTGAGGTTGACTCCGTTGTTGTGACGGTTGCCGACCCATTCGAGACGCATGTCGCGGGCGGTCGGTTCCCATGCGATGGATTGAATGTCGCTGCCGAGTTCGACTGCATCGGATGTATCCGCCGAAACGACGGTCTGGCTGGGCGATTTCCCTTTGATGCAGTTCAGTCGTTTGCGCTGATCCGGATTCTTGCCCCATCCGCTCACCTGCCATTGATCGGAAGCCGNNGCCATTGATCGGAAGGCGCCAGACCGTAGCTGAGGGCGTCCCAGTCGCGGACTTCGCCGTCCGGAACGGTTTTTTCGCACCAGAAAACGGGTGTTTTGCCGCAGAGTTTCAGGTTGTTGTCCGAAACCTTCTCCTTGTCCATTTTGATTCCAAGATACGGGGCGATGGCGTAGCGCCAGTAGTAGTGAACTCCATACGTCGCATCGGATGAGCTGACCGGCATCCACTCCTCCATGTCTCCCGTATACTGAAGAAAGGCGACGCTCTGCTGTTTCAGATTGCCCATGCACTTCGCCGAATATCCCTTGTCGCGTGCGGCGTTCAGGGCGGGAAGGAGCATCGCACATAGAATTGCCAGAATGGCAATTACAATTAGAAGTTCAATTAACGTAAATGCTGTTGAAACTTTTGCTGTTTTTTCCTGTTTATTCATAAGAGGCCTCCTTGTAATTTAATGCTGTTTTACGGATTGTCAGACGGGTCGGAACGCGGATCATGGTTGTTGTTGTATCCGGATTCCGGATTTTCCCGATCAGCAGCTTTGCTGCAAGAATCGCACAGATTTCATTGTCCGATGAGACGGATGTGATGATCGGTTCGGAAAATGGACGGAATCCTTCTCCTTCCGAATTGTCGTAACCGATGATTTCATAATCCCGGCCGAATTTCTTTCCGGCCGCGTCCAGAGCGCGGATCACGTCGGATGTAAAGCAGTCCGAACAGGAAAAAATGAGTTTTCCATCGCATATCCCGGCCAGATTTCTGCCGAGGATATAGGCGTTGCAGTAGCTGGATTCCAACGTGATTTCCGTAAGATCCTTTGGCGAATATCCGAATTCCAGAACGGCTTTCCGGAAGGCATCGCGCCGGGCAAACCCGTTTGGGAAATCTCCGCAGATGGCGATGAAGCCGGAATAGCGCTTCTGTGAAAGTTCGAAGATTTGCCGGATCCCTGTCAGGTGGTCCGGCAGAACCTGAGAGACCGGATAATCCGTCGGACTGTCACTCTGAAAAACAACACAGGGAATCTCGACCGGGCNNCAGCTGGAAACACTCATCCATGGAAACCGCCGCACCGGAAAGGAGAATTCCATCCAGCCCTGTCAGATACGAGGAGATATCTTCTTCCATATGATAGATTTCTGTGGGAAGATAGCGGATCTCGCAGTTGTGTTTCCGCATATAATCCAAAGCCCGGTCGGCCGGGGCGTTCAGAAGCACATTGAGTTTCTCGTTCCGGTTTTCGGAAATCAAGCGCAGCGTGCAGCCGATCTTCAGCGTCCGAAGCG
>DDJH01000035.1:0-217 GCA_002338895.1 Lentisphaeria bacterium UBA1829
GCCTGACCGCAGAGCAGACACAGAAACGGCAGCGCCGGAAGCTGAAACCGCGGATAGCCGCCCGGTCCGACCACCATCAGATAATAGACGCAGAACAGCAGAAATAAAAGCACAACCATCCATTTTTTTTCCGCCAGAGCAAATAGAACTTCGCAAAACGCTCCCGCATAGGTCGCCAGAAGCAGAAGAATCAGCGGAGTCAGAAGAAACGGAAGGG